>CACWUV010000019.1 GCA_902764185.1 uncultured Eubacteriales bacterium | reverse complement strand
TATTATTTCAGCAGATACCAGCAGGTGATGAACAGGCCCACGCTCATGAGCAGCAGGCCAAAGGACACCGACCGGGTCAGCATGCCCAGGGTTTGGCCCACCTCGTGCTTATCCACATCCAGGCGATACTCGAAATCAGTATGCAGCGGATGGCGGCGCAGCACGGTGCGGTTGAGGAAGCGGGCCACAGCGTTGAGGGCGCAGCCCAGATAGTAGGTGACGCGGGTACCCACGGGCGGCAGATGGGGGGTTTTCTTTTTGGAGAGCACGGTGCCGCTGAGCAGCACGGCGATGCTGTCCATCAGCTCGTCCAGGCAGCGGGTCACCGCCGTGATGATGGCGGGAACGATCACATAGAAGAACCTGCTGGTGGCCAGGTTATCCAGGAAGCGGCTGACGGCGGTGATCGTGCCGCAGACGTATTTCTGGGTAAACTCGGAGCGGATGAAGATGTTTTCCAGGTCAAGCCAGGCAGGCCAGCGGTTGACATACACCCGCACACCCTCCCGCTTTTCCATCAGGAAAGGCCGGATGACGCCCAGATACAGCGCCGCGCCGATCACCAGGGATTTGGCCGCGCCGATCAGGTTCTCCAGGGAGAAGTAGTCCACAGCGTGGGCGGGGCTTTCGCCGTGCATGAAGCCTTGGCCCAATTCCGCAATGCCGGTCATAAGGATGGAAGGCAGCATACCCAGCACCGGCAGGATAAGGGCCGCGCCCAGCAGGGCGAAGATGGACAGGGGCTTCAAATACCCCTTGCGCATGCCGTCGAACTCCTCTTGCCGGGTGGCGTTCTTTTCCCAGAACAGGGCGAAATAGAGCTTGAGCATATAGGAGAAAGTCATGCCGCCGGTGATGACGAAGATCCACTCGGTAACGCTGTACCAGAAGGCGGACAAGCCCTGCTCGCGCAGCAGCGCCACATACTCCAGGATGCTCTCGTGGAGCAGGGATTTGCTGATGTAGCCGTTCCACAGCGGCACGCCGCTGATGCCCAGCGCGCCCATGAGGAAGGCGATGTGCAGCACGATCTTCCCCCGGCCAAAGCCGCGGATATCGTTGAGGTTCAGCTTGTGCAGGTTCATATACACCGCGCCCGCGGCCATGAACAGGCACAGCTTGATGAGGCTGTGGTTGACCATGTGCAGCAGGGTGCCCTGGACGGCCAGCGCGTTGTGATGCCCCAGCAGGCACTGCATGCCCACGCCCACCAGGATAAAGCCGATCTGGCTCATGGAGGAGCAGGCCAGGGTGCGCTTGAGGTCCACAGAGAACATGGCCAGGAGCGCGCCGCCAAACATGGTGGCCACCCCCAGCGCCAGTACCACGTTGCCCCAGGTGCCGTTATGCAGGAACAGGTTGCAGCTGGTAACCAATACGCCAAAGATGCCCGCCTTGGTCAGCACGCCGGAAAGAAGCGCGCTGGCGGGAGCCGGAGCCACCGGATGCGCCTTGGGCAGCCAGATATGCAGCGGGAACATGCCCGCCTTGGCCGCGAAGCCGAACATCACCAGCGCGCCGGGGAGATAGAGCTCCTTCGCGTCCAGGGTTTCCCCCGCCTTTTGCAGATCCACAAAGGCCAGGGAGCCCAGCCTGTGCCAAAGCATGAACAGGCCCATCAGCGTCACCATGCCGCCCACCACGGCAATGCCCAGGTAGGTTTCCGCGGCGCGCATGGCGCCGGGGGTTTCCTCATGGGCCACCCAGGCGTAGCTGGTGAAGGACATGATTTCAAAGAAGATGAAGGTGGTATATAGGTCGTCCGACAGGAACACGCCCGCCGTGGCGCCCAACGTCATGAGGGTGAAGAAGTAATAGCGGTTGCGGTTATGGTAATGGGCGAAATACTGGGGAGAGAAGAAGCCTGTCATCATCCACATGAAGGCCGCCACCAGGGTGTAGAGCGCCCGGAAGCCGTCCAGGCGAAAATGCAGGCCCATGCCCGCAAAGCCTTCCCAGGTGAAAGTGATTTCCCGGCCCAGGATGGCCTGATAGACGCCCAGGACCGCCAACAGGCATTCCGCCGTCAGCAGCACGCATACGAAGGCGTTGCGCCCCGGCTTGCTCCTGCGGCCGATCAGGTAGGAGATCAGCGCACCCAGCATGGGCAGAAACACCAGCACAGGCAACAAATACGTCATCGCTTTTCTCCTCCTTTCAGATAAGGCCCTTGGCGATGCCGGAAAGCCATTCGGTCACCGAAGCGCCGTTTAGGCCCATGGCCACGATGGCGCAGCAGATGACCACGAAGGGCACCTTCATGCGCCAGGTGGGATCATGGTTGGCCTCGCCCAGGGAAGCCAGCTCGGGATTCAGCGGCCGGAAATAGGCGCTGATCACCACGCTCATCAGATAGATGGCCGTCAGGATGGCGCTGATGATCAGGGCTGCAATGCCCACGGTGCCATACCACGCGCCGGTCTCCGCCGCGGCGGTGAGCAGGTTCCACTTGCTCAAAAAGCCGCTGAGAGGCGGCACGCCGATGAGCGCCAGGGACGCCAGGGTGAACACCGCGAAGGTGAAGGGCATCACCTTGCCAAATCCCCGCAGATCCTGCACATACTCCTGGCCGGTTTTGACCAGCACCGCGCCCGCGCAGTAGAACAGGGTGATCTTCATCAGACCGTGGCTCACCATATGGGTCATGGCGCCGGTCATGCCCGCCGGGGTCATGAGGGTGACGCCCAGCAGGATATAGCTCAGGTTGGAGACGGTGGAATAGGCCAGACGGCGCTTGAAGTGCTGCTCCCGCACGGCCATGGCGGAGCCGAACACAATGGTGAAGGCCGCCAGGCACAGCACGATGGCCTGGGCCCAGGTACCCCGCAGGAAATCGGAGCCATAGCAGTAATACACCAGCCGCATGCAGGCGTAGGCGCCCGCGTTGACCACGGCCACGGCATGCAGGAGGGCGGTGACGGGCGTGGGAGCCACCGAGGCCATGGGCAGCCAGGCGTAGAGCGGGAACATGGCAGCCTTAACCGAGAAGCCCACAAAGGACAGCACGAACACCACGCGCAGCAGGGTCAGATGACGGGAGGCCAGGCCGTTGAGGCTGCCGCCCAGCACAAAGTCCATCCCCGCCCCATACCGGGACAGCACCATGACGCCCACAAAGGCCAGCGCCGCGCCGGACAGGGAGTAGAACAGATACCGCCGCCCCGCGTGGATGGACTTGACGTCCCGTTTGTGGCTCACCAGGGGCAGGGTGGCCAGGGTGAGGCACTCGTAGAACACATAGAGGCTAAAGAGGTTGGCCGCCATGGAGATGCCCAGGGTGGCGGCATAGCTGAGGGTATAGTAGGCGAAAAAGGCGTTCTCGCGGTTCTCATGGGCCATGTACTCAAAGGCGTACAGGGTGGCCAGGGGCCAGAGGAAAGCGATAAGGCCGGTAAATACACGGCTGAGGCCATCCACCCGCAGCACCAGCTCGAAGGGTGTCATGATGCGGATGATATGCAGCTCCTCCGTGGGATGGGTGAAGCACAGCACCGCGGCCAGCGCCGAGGTGAGCAGCGTCACCGCCTCCACATACCACGCCCGGGCCTTGCGGCTTTGGAAGCGCAGCAGCGGCAGCAGCAGCCCGCCCAGCAGCGGCACCAGCAGGGTCAACGCGATCAAAATCATGACAGCGCCTCCTTACAGCACCGCCGAAGCGATGGAAGAAACAAAGCCGGTGAGCGCGCCGGGGAACATGCCCAGGAGCAGGCACAGGGCCGCCAGCACCACCATGGGCGCCAGCATGACGGCGGTGGGCTCGGCCTTGGGCAGGTCGGCGGGCTGCACGGTATTGCCCGGGAAGAAGCCCCGGATGACGATGGAGAACAGATAGCCCGCCGTCAGAATGGCGCTGACCAGCAGCACCGCGGGACCCACCCAGTTCCAGCCGTAGGCCATCGACAGACCGCCCTGGGCCAGATACCACTTGCTGATGAAGCCGCAGGTGGGCGGGATGCCGATGAGGCCCATGGATACAATCGTGTAGCATCCCATGGCCACGGGCATTTGCTTGCCGATGCCGGTGAGCTCGGACACCTTGGTTTTGCCGGTCTTGTAGATCACCGCGCCGGCGGTCATGAACAGGGTGTTCTTGATGATGGAGTGGAAGACGATGTGCAAGAGCGCACCCATCATGCCCCATTCCGTCAGGGTGAAGAGGCCAAAGAGCACATAGCTCACCTGGCTGACGGTGGAATAGGCCAGGCGCTTTTTGAACACGCCTTCCTTAAAGGCCAGCATGGAGCCCAGAAACACGGTGATGATGGCCAGGACCAGCCAGGCCTGCTGGGCCCAGGTGCCGCGCAGGAAATCGGGACCCGCCAGATAATAGACGGTGCGGATGATGCCCAGCACGCCCGCCTTGGTAATGACGCCGGACAGCACGGCGCTGGCCGGAGCCGGAGCCACCGGATGCGCCGTGGGCAGCCAGCCGTGCAGCGGGAACATGCCCGCCTTGACGGAGAAGCCCAGCACCATGAGGAAGAGCACCGTCAGCAGCAGCCCTTCATGGCCCGCCACCTTTTCGGCGTTCAGCACGCCGCCCGCGGTGAAGGTGAGGGTATCGGCATAGCGACCCAGGAAGAAGATGCCCGCCAGCGCCAGCGAGGCGCCGATGACGGAATAGATCAGGTATTTGATGCCCGCCGCCACGGCTTCCTTGGTCTGGGTGTGGGTGACCAGCGGCAGAGACAGCAGCGTCATGGCCTCGTAGAACATATACAGGGTCACGATGGTGCCGCACAGGCTCAGGCCCATCAGCGCCGCCAGGGTGAACAGATAAAAGGCGTAAAAGCGCTTTTCGTTCTTCTCGTGGTGCATGTATTCAAAGCTGTAAATGCCCACGCACAGGAACACCAGGCTGATGAAGCCGGAATAGAGCCGGCCGATATTGTCAATTCTGAGCAGCACCGGGATGCTGGGCGTGAGATAAAACAGCGTCAGGCTGCTGTCGGCGCGCAGGATGACGGCCAGAACGGCCAGCGCCGTGGCGGCCAGGGTGCAGGTCACCGCCACCCGGCGCAGGCGCATGTCGTCCAGGGCTTTTACGAAGGCCACCAGCAGGCCTCCCAGCACAGGGATCAGGATGGGCAGCGCCAGCAGGAGATCCCTGGTATTCATAACGGTTTCCATTGTAATCATTCTCCTTTCCCGATCAGCTGAACATTTCCAGACCCGAGCGAATGGCGGCCAGCACGGGATCGGCGGCCAGGCCCAGCGCGAAGGTCAGCAGGGACAGCGCGGCGCAGGCCACGGCGAAGCAGGGACCGCTGTGCCATTTTTGCTGCTGGGCGATCTTTTCCTCGCTCAGACGGAACAGCGTCACCACCGTGCGGCCAAAGTAAATTGCGTTCAGCATGGTGCTGATGGCCAGCACGGCCAGCACCGTGATCATGCGGGGACCACCCCACAGCACCGCCGCCTCGGCATAGGCCAATTTAACGACAAAGCCGCTGAGGAACGGAATGCCGATCATGCTGAATGCCCCCACCACAAAGGCCGCGCCCGCCACGGGATTGCGATAGGCCGCGCCCCGCAGGGACGTGAAGCCGCGCTTCTCCCCCGAGGCGGCGCACAGGCCGCCCGTGGCGATGAACAGCAGGGATTTGCAGATGGCGTGGGCCATGAGCTGGAACAGCGCCGCCGTCATGCCGGACTGGGTGCCCAGGCCGATTGCCATGTAGATGTAGCCGATCTGGGCCACGGAGGAATAGGCGATCATGCGGCGGATGTCCAGCTGCCGGATGGCCAGCACAGAGCCGATTACCGCGCCCGCCGCGCCGAACACCAGCAGCACGTCCTCCACCTGGGCGTTGACCACCTCGCGCAGGCCGAACACCCGGTAGTAGAATTTGATCAGCAGGAAGATATATCCCTTGCTGATGAGGCTGGACAGGATGGCGCTGCTGGTGGGCGTGGAGCTGGAATAGGCGTCCGGCACCCAGGTGTGGAAAGGAAACAGCGCGGACTTGATGCCCAGGCCAATCGTCACCAGCGCGATCACCATGGTGAGGGGCTGCTGATATTTGCCGGTGGCGCTCAGGGCGATGATCTTTTCCTGGATGTTGCTCATGAGCAGGTGGCCTGTCAGGTCATAGAGCAGGGTCAATCCCAGCAGGAACAGACCCGAGCCCACCAGGTTCATGATCATGTACCGGGTGGCGGCCACCAGGGTGCGTCCCTTGGTGCGGGCGCTGATCAGCGCGCAGGCGGCGATGGTCATGATCTCCAGGAAAACGTAGCCCGTGAACACGTCGTTGGTGAACACCTGGGCCATCAAGGCCGCGGTGGTCAGTTCGCACATGACGAAATACAGGTTCTGCCGGTCGGGCAGGATGTCGTGTTCGATGTCCCGCAGGCCGCCCATCACGGAAAAGAGCATCACCAGGGCGAAGCACAGGGCGGTGACCGCCTCCAGCATACCCGCGCGGATCTCATTGCCCCAGGGGGCCGGGAAATGGCCCATCATGAAGGTGTAGCTCTGCCCGTAGCCCTGCATGAAGATCACCAAGGCCGCCGCCATCAGCGTGACCAGGGTGATCACGGTCAGCGCGGCCCGGCGCGCCGCCTTGCCCTTGAGGATGGAGGTCAGCGATGCGCTGGCCAGGGGCAGAAGGATCATGGCGAAGGGAAGATTTTGCCAAAGCTGCATTATGCTTCCTCCCTCCTTGCCTGCATGGTGATTTCGTCGATATCCAGGGTGTGATAGCGCCGGTAGAGGCGCACGGTGAGCGCCAGCATCAGGGCGGTGACGCTGACGGACACCACGATGGGCGCTTTGCGGCCGGCGATGTAGCCCTTGGCCGCCAGGAACAGATAGATGGCGCTGTCCATCATGGAAAAGCCGATGATCTTCTTGATCATGTTGCGGTGCAGAAGCAAGGTGGTGAACCCGATGCCGAAGAGGATGATGGCGCAGGCTTCCTCGTAATTATTGAACAGATTGCCCATCGCTTACATATCTCCTTTCCGGAACAGGGTGTAGAAGGCGTACATGGTGCAGGCCACCACCATGCCCACGGCGATATTGAGGTAGAGGATCAGGCCGGAGGAGAAGATGTCGCCCGGCGTGCCCAGACCGATGCCGCTGTTTAAGTGGTTGGCGCCGCAGAAGAAGGAATAGGACTTGGCCAGCGCGTAGAAGGCCAGCGCGATGAAGGACACCGCCCGGAAGGTCTTGATGGTGAAGAAGCGCTCGGTGGCCGCAAAGCCGTAGGCGTTGAGGTAGAGGATCAAACCCGCGCCGATGACGGCGCCGCCGGAGAATCCGCCGCCCGGCCCCAGATGGCCGTTGAAGAGCACATAGACGCCAAAGAGCATGATGATGGGCACCAGTATGCCCGCCACACGCTGCAATATGATATCGTTCTTGGGCTCGTAGAGGCGGTCGTTGGCCTCGGCTTCCATGCGTTCGCGGCTGAGCTGCCGGGGATCGCCGCTGTCGCTGAGACGCAGCAGGATCATGACGGCGCAGGCCGCGATGAACAGCACGTGGCTCTCGCCCAGGGTATCGAAGGCGCGGTAATCCAGGATCATGCCGGCCACGATGTTCACCGCGCCGGTCTCCTGGAGACCCTTTTCGATGTAACGCTGGGAAACTTCATTGTTGATGGGGTTGTTCTCTCCGCCGAAGGAAGGCAGATTGGACACGGTGGTCAAAAGCACCGCAATGACGGAGACGCACATCAGCACGGCCAGCACGGCGTAAAAGGCGCGGATCAGCTTGGCTCCCTTGGTGCGTCCCCATTGATGCGCGCGCTCGTAAAGCGCGGCCTCGTGCTCCTGGATCTCCAGCTGGTGCACCGCCTGCTCCACCTCGCGGCGGGCCACATCCTCCGCCGAGAGCACGCGGTGGGCGTCGGAGGCTTCGGAAAGCTCCTCCGTCATCTGATCGCTTAAGCGCGTGCCGCCCTGGGCGATCCACCGCTGGAGCCGCGGGAACCAGGAATTTTCGTAATCATTCCTTTGTTTCGCCATCTTTGGGGTCCTCCTTTATGGCGTGGATCTTTTTGAGGGTGACAAACATGAGCAGGCTTGTGACGCCCGCGCCCACAGCCGCCTCGGTGATAGCCAGGTCGGGAGATTCCAGCAGAATCCAGATGACGGCCATGGCCAGGGACTGGCTCATGAAGATGATCAGGCTGGTGAGCAGATCCTTGGTGAGGCTGACGGAAACGGCGCACACCAGGATGAACACCAGCAGCATGATATTGAGCAGCTCCATATCAGGCTTCCACCTCCTTATGGGGATCGCTTTCGGTCTTGACAGCCATGTTTTCTTCCAGATGCTGGTTGGTGGTGACCTCCAGGCGGCTGATCAGGTGAGAGGCCACGGGGCTGGACAGCCACCACAGCACCACCAGCAGCAAGGCCTTGCAGCTGGTGAGGCTGAGGCCGCCCTTAACCACCAGGCCCAGCACGATGAGCAGGATGCCCAGGGTATCCCCCAAGGCGGCGGCGTGCATGCGGTTGAGCACGTACTTGAAGCGATACACGCCCACCACCGAAGAAATGACGAAGCACAGCCCGGCCAGGATCAGCAGAGCCGCGATGACAAAGCGAAGCCATTCAAGCATTTTCCGTTTCCCCCCGCTGTTTTTTTTCGTGATGCTCCCGGTAAACGCCCAGGTAAACCTTGGTCAACAGCACCACGGCCAGGAAGGACAGCATGGTGTAGATCAGCGCCACGTCGGCCAGGTAGCCTTCCCCCATCATGAAGGTGAGGATGGCGATGATGATGGTGATCTGGGTGCCCACCATGTTGACGGCCACGATGCGGTCGGCGATGCGGGGCCCGCGGATGGACCGGAAGAGGCTGAAAAACAGGCTGACGCCCAGCACCGTCAGCGCGACGCGGTACAGCCATTCATACGCGATGTCGAGATTCATGCTTTTTTCGCCTCCATTGTCTCCAGCCGTTTTTCAAACTCGCTGTCCTCCAGGCCCTCCGCCAGCTCCCGGTCCAGACAGTGCACCATGAAGAGATCATCGCGCACATGGACGGTGATGGTGCCCGGCGTCAGGGTGATGGAATTGGCCAGGATGGCCTTGCCGAAGTCCGATTTCACCTTGGTGCGGAAGGTGTGCAGCTCGGGCTCCACCTCCAGGCGCGGCGACCAGATCAGCCGCAGCACCTGCCAGTTGGCCTTGAAGATCTCCCGCAGCAGCAGCCACAGGTAGGCAATTCCCCGGCCCGCATTGCGCAGATAGCGCAGCTCCTTTTTCGGGCTCAGGCCGATGAAGGCGCAGGTGAAGGTGTATATCAGGCCGCTGACAGCGAGCCCCAAAAGGGCGATTTCCGTGGTCCACTTGCCGTTGAAAACCACCCATAAACCGAAGAGGATCAAGAACATGGCATTCCCTCCTTATTTAAATGAACCGACATATTGTACTCTCATTGTTCGGTTTTGTCAAACTTCTACATATTAAAATACCGTTACATTTGTACATATTAAAATACCGTTACATTTTATTTTTGCGGCAAGCCCATAAACGCATCGAAAAAAGCCGCCCATAAGGACGGCTCATGGAGGGATGAAATCAGTTTTTGGTTTCCCGTTTCAGGGTGGCGCGCAGATCGCGCAGCTTTTCGCTGCCTTCGTCCATCTTCTGGCTGATGGCGCTCAGAAGGGAATCGCTCTGGCCGCGGAAGCCTCTGTCGCCAAAGAAGAACAGGGCCAGGGTGCCGGGACCCACATGGGAGCCGGTGACGGGCTCGTACATGACGGTCAGGATGTCCTTGGGCGGATGGTTGGCGTTGAGCAGGCTGATCAGATAATCCACGTCCTGCTGGCAGTCGGCGTGGGCGATGCCGATGGTCTGCTTCCCCGCCTCCCGCACCAGCTTGTCATACTGCTCCGCCATGCCCATGATGGCGCGGCGGCGGCCACGGATCTTGGCGAAGGAGACGATTTTGCCTTCCTCGTTGCCTTTGAGCAGCGGCTTGATGTTGAGCACCATGCCCACGATGGCGGCCACATTGGACAGGCGGCCGGTGTTGCGCAGATATTTGAGATCGTCCACCGTGAACACCTGGCACATGGCCCAGCGCATATCCATCAATAGCTCGTAGGTATCCTCGATGCTCCAGCCCTGATCCCGGCATTCCACGGCGCGGGCGACGTGCAGACCCTCCCCCAGGGATGCGCTGAGGGTATCCACCAGCAGGAGCTTGCGGTCGGGAAACTCCTCCCGCAGCTCCCGGGCGGCAAATTCCGCCTGGCCGTAGGAACCGCTGATGCCCGAGGACATGCCCACAAACAATATATCCTGTCCCGCCTCCAGCATGGGGCGCATGACGTCCAGATAAGCCTGGGAGGTCACCTGGGAGGTCGTCACCTTTTCCCCGCCGCGCATGGCGTCATAAAAGCTTTTGCCGTCGAAGCCCTGGGTGTCCAGGCAGGTGCGGTCCTCGCCCTTGACAAAGAAATGGAAGGGAATAGCCGCCACGCCATGCTCCCGCAGCCACTGGCAATCCAGGTTGGCGGACGTATCCGTTACAATTGAAAACATCATTGACACCTCATCAATCTAATGTTTAATATCAGGTTAACACATCAATCAGTCAATGTCAAGCAAAATTTATATCAAGATCGGCTTTACAACTTGTTTTTCGATATGATATACTAAGCGCGGAGGTGCTGGAGCAATGTATGACAACGCGCTGATCGCGGCCAAGCTGCGCCGCTGGGATACCTATCTGGCCAAATACCGCCTGCCGGACTGGGACGCCATTCCGGATATCGGCCTGTATATGGAGCAGGTGGTCACCGTGCTCAAGCAATATCTGGATTATCTGCCGCCGGAGCTGAAGGACGAGCAGTTTATCACCGCCTCCACCATCAATAATTATGTCCGCACCAAGGTGATGCCTATGCCGGTGAAGAAAAAATATTACCGGACGCACCTGGCCTACCTGATCATGATCTGCTCGCTGAAGCAGGGACTGAGCATCAGCCTGATCCAGAAATTGATCCCCAGCGATCTGCCGGAGGAGGAGCTGAAAAGGGTGTACAGCGCCTATGCCGAGCGTCACCGCCTGGCCACCCGCTATTTTGCCGACCAGGTGCGGGACGCCGCCGCGCCCTTCCTGGGGCACGCGGGCAGTCCATCCGCCCTGGTCACCGATCGGCCGGAGGATATGATCGCCGCCTCCGCCGTGGTGGGCGCCTTCGGGCGGCTGTTTGCAGAAAAACTGCTGCTGCTGGAAGGAAAGACGCTGGAAGAAGAAACGACCTGATTTAGAAGAAGGCCGGAAGAAGTTTTATACTTCCTCCGGCTTTTTTATTTTTCTTCATCCGGCACATACTGGACAATCTCATCCAAACCGCAATGCAGCGCCTGGCAAAGCTTGTTGAGCGTTTTGGTCTCGGTGTTATCGTTGGCTTTCAGACGGCGGATCGTTTTACGGTCTATGCCGCATTTTTCGCGCAATTGATAAGCCGTGACGCCTTTCTTCTTCATGGTTTCCCACAGCCGGTCATATCGAATCACACAATCCACCCCCTATCTTGACACTTTTCATTATGGGGGTTATAATCCCCTTAATTAAGGGGATATAATCCCCCTATAGAGGTGGAGATGCCCATGGAACTGTATCATGAAATCCTGCTGCATCATCTGGAGAAAGGCACCTTGGACCTGCCGGCGGAAAGACTGGTGGACATGACATCGTATCAAACACTAAAAAAATCAAGGCCATCATCAAAGATGACGGCCTTGATGATATTGCTTGCTTTCACAGAATTGAAAAGATCGTTTGCACGCTGGAAGAAATCGGCAGCAACGGCGGGAATCGACACGATTTCGGATAAATATAGGCATTTAATGGTCAGTTTAGAAGCTCCTGCTGCCCAAAGATCAGCAGGAGCTAAATGTATTTCTTAATTACAGTTTGTATTCTCCGTCTGCGGCGCATTCGATGTCCGTTTCGTAGAAGGCCTTCATGCCGTCGATCATATAGTCGATGTCCTTGACGCCGGCGGTTTCATAGCAGCTGTGCATGGCCAATTGGGCCAGGCCGATATCCAGGGTGTTGATGGACACATGGCTGCCGCTGATGTTGCCCAGGGTGCCGCCGCCGGGCAGGTCGGAGCGGTTGGCGTAATGCTGGACAGGGACGCCGGCCCGCTGGCAGATCTGATGGAACACGGCTTCGCTGACGCCGTCGGTGGTATATTTCTGATTGGCGTTGAACTTGATCACGATGCCGCCGTTCATCTGGGTCTGGTTGACGGGATCGCTGTATTCGGGATGGTTGGGATGGACGGCGTGGGCGTTGTCCGCGGAGAGCATGAAGCTGGCGGCCAGGGTCTTATAGTAGTCCTCCTCGCCGCAGCCCAGGGACAAAAGAATGCGGCGCAGCACGTCATAGAGGAAGGAGGAATCGGCGCCCTGCTTGGTGGTGCTGCCCACCTCTTCATTGTCAAACACGCAGCACACGTTGGCGTGGCCGCTGTCCCCCGCTGCCTTGAGCGCCTCGATGGAGGCAAAGGCGCATTCGATGTCGTCCAGCCGCGGCGCGGAAACATATTCGTCCCGCACACCCCAGACGCGGCCTTCCATGCGGTTATAGAGAAAGAGATCCGTGCCCAGGATGTCCTCCGGCGCGGCGCCCGCAGCCTTGGCTACTTCAGCCTTAAAGGTATCCTTGGTTTCATCGGAGCCCCACAGGGGGAAGGTATCCACGGCGGCGTTATACTTGTAGCCGTTGTTGATTTCCCGGTTCATATGGATGGCCACGTTGGGAATGACGAGCAGATCCCGGTCCAGGTTGACCAGGACGGTTTTGACGCCCTTTTCACCGCGCACCAGCACCCGGCCCGCCACAGACAGCGGCCGGTCAAACCAGGAGGACATGATCATGCCGCCATAGCGCTCGGTGTCCAGCTGCACATATTTGCCCTTGACGATCTCGGCGTTTTCCTTGATCTTGAAGGTGGGCGAATCCGAATGGCTGGCGATGAGCTGGAAGGCCTTGAAGGGGCCCTTGGGCAGCGTGAAGGCGATGATGCTGCTGCGGTTACGGGTCACATAATATTTGCCGCCGGGCTGCAAACGCCAGCTTTCGCTTTCCTGCAAAGGCTCAAAGCCCGACAATTCCTGCATGATGGTGTCAATGGCGTGAAAACCCGTGGGGCTCTTTTTGATAAAATCGATCAGCTTCTGCGCGTTGGTCATGATTTTTATCCTCCTGTTTCATCATTTGAAACTTTATACAGCATACCACCATTTGCCCGTCAATGCAATGCTTGACAGACGGCAAATTTTCTGCTTCAATAGGAAAAAAGCAGCGTTCACAGGAGGCATTGCCATGCAATCCACCTTTTTTGAGCAGGCCGTCCCCCAGCCTTTGGCCGCCCGCCTGCGTCCCCGGGATCTGGATGAATTTGCGGGACAAAAGCACCTGCTGGGTCCCGGCAAGGTGCTGCGGCGGCTGATAGAAAACGACAGCGTCAGCAGCATGATCTTCTGGGGACCGCCCGGCGTGGGCAAAACCACCCTGGCCTCCATCATCGCCCGCCGCACCCAGGCGGAATTTGTGGATTTTTCCGCCGTCACCAGCGGCATCCGGGAGATCCGCACCGTGATGCAGCAGGCGGAGGACAACCGCCGCTTCGGCAAAAAGACCATCGTGTTTGTGGACGAGATTCACCGCTTCAACAAGGCCCAGCAGGACGCCTTTTTGCCCTTTGTGGAGCGGGGCAGCATCATATTGATCGGGGCCACCACCGAAAATCCTTCCTTTGAGGTCAACGGCGCGCTCCTGTCCCGGTGCAAGGTGTTTGTGCTGCAGGCCCTCACAACCGCGGAGCTGGTTTCCCTGCTGCGGCGGGCCATCGACGATCCCCGGGGCTTCGGGGACGAGAAGATCAACATCTCCCCGGATCTGCTGGAGATGATCGCGGGCTTTGCCAACGGCGACGCCCGCAGCGCCCTTTCCACCCTGGAGATGGTGGTGCTCAACAGCGACGTGGAGGACGGCGTGACCACCGTGACCCAGGAAACCCTGGAACAGTGCATCAGCAAAAAGAGCCTGCTGTACGACAAAAAGGGCGAGGAGCATTATAACCTGATCAGCGCCCTGCACAAATCCATGCGCAACAGCGACCCGGACGCGGCGGTCTACTGGCTGGCCCGGATGCTGGAGGCGGGCGAAGACCCCCTGTACGTGGCCCGGCGGGTGATCCGCTTTGCCAGCGAGGACGTGGGCATGGCGGATTCCAAGGCGCTGGAGGTGGCGGTGGCCGCCTATCAGGCCTGCCATTTCATCGGCATGCCGGAGTGCAGCGTGCATCTGACCCACGCGGTGGTCTACATGTCCCTGGCTCCCAAGTCCAACGCTCTGTATATGGCTTACGAGCACGCCAAGCAGGATGCCGTGACCATGCTGGCGGAGCCTGTGCCCCTGGTGATCCGCAACGCGCCCACAAAGCTGATGGAGGAACTGGACTATGGCAAGGGCTATCAGTACGCCCACGACACGGCAAATAAGCTGACCAGCATGCAATGCCTGCCTGACAGCCTGCTGGGACGGGAATACTATCTGCCCACCGATCAGGGCTTGGAGGCGCGGTACGCCCAGCGGCTGCGGGAGATCAAGCAATGGAAGGAAGAGCACAAAAAATGAAGGGCCTGAACAACATCGACAAGCTGCCCCTGGGCATTTTTCCCACCCCCGTTCATCGGCTGGATCATCTGAGCGAGCGGCTGGGCATCGACCTGTGGATCAAGCGGGACGACCTGACCGGGGCGGGCCTGGGCGGCAACAAGGTGCGCAAGCTGGAATATCTGCTGGCGGAGGCGAAAAAGCAGGGTGCGCGGCTGATCTTCACCACCGGCGGCGCGCAGTCCAACCACGCCATGCTCACCGCCGCCTGCGCGGGGAAGCTGGGCCTGCGGACCATCCTGATCTTGAAAAAGCGCGGCGTGACCGAATGCCGGGGAAATCAGCTGCTGGAGCGCCTGATGGGCACGGAGGTGCGCTTTGTGGACACCGACGACTACGGGGAGATCTATGCCGAGATGGACCGGGTAGGGCAGGCCTCCGGATTGCCCTATTACAAGATCCCCTGCGGCGGCAGCAACGCCCTGGGCACCCTGGGCTATGTGGACTGCGCCAAGGAAATCAGTGAGCAGGGCGTTCATTTTGATCACATCGTATGCGCCGAAGGCAGCGGCGGCACCATGGCCGGTCTGGCCCTGGGCGCCAAGCTCTTTTTGCCCGGCACCCAGGTGCACGGCATGATGGTGGACACCGATCCCTTTGACGTGATCACCCCAAAGCTGATGCGGGAGGCCGCCGCATTGCTGGGCCAAAGCGTAACCGTCGCCGACCGGGATTATCACCTGATGGACGTCTGCGGCCCCGGGTATGCCGTCGCGTCCCCGGAAGGCAACGCAGCCGTGGGCTTGATGGCGGAAAACGAAGGCATCTTTCTGGACCCGGTATATACCGGCAAAGCCTTCGCCGGGCTGATCGCCCTGGCCAAGGAAGGGGCCTTCCAGCCGAAGGAACGGGTGCTGTTCCTGCATTCCGGCGGAGCAGGCGGGCTGTTTGCGGTGGAAATGGAATAAAAAAAATAAGATCCTTCGACTTCGCTGCGCTCCGCTCAGGATGACAATGTAAGGTTTTTTCTCTCGTTTATTGGCTGTTTTGCTGAAATTTTTAGCCAATAAGCAAGGAACTATTCTCCTTCCAATGTCATCCAGAGCGAAGCGTAAGCGAAGGCGAAGGATCTTTTTTTCTGTGTATCTTTAGTCCCGTTTCAGCGCGCTGTCAAAGCTGAAGGTGGAGGGCTCAAAGTTGATCTGCGTGGTGAACTCGAAGGCCTCCGCCGCGCCGAACATGCGGTCCATGCCGCTGTCCTCCCATTCCACGCACAGGGGGCCGTGATAGCCCATCTGGTTGAGCTCGCGGATGATGCCGTCAAAGTCCACGTCGCCATGGCCCAGGGATACGAAGTTCCAGCCGCGGCGGGTATCGCCAAACTCGATATGGCTGCCCAGGATGCCGGCCTTGCCATCCTGGCGGAGCTTGACGTCCTTCATATGCACGTGGTAGATGTAGGGCGCGAAATCATGGAGGAAGGTCTGGGGGTCCACACCCTGCCACAGCAGATGGCTGGGGTCAAAATTGAGGCCCAGGGTGGGACGGTAATCCAGGGTTTTGAGCAGCCGCTCGGTGCTGTAATAGTCGAAGGCGATCTCGGTGGGATGCACCTCCAGCGCCAACTTTACGCCGCAGGCGTCATAGACGTCAAAGATGGGCGTCCACAATTCCTTGATCTTCTGGAAGCCCGCCTCCACCATCTCCGGGGTGGTCTGGGGGAAGGAATACCACATGGGCCAGATGGGCGAGCCCAGGAAGCAGGTGACCACGCCGACGCCCAGAATTTGGGCGGCGCGGGCCACGTTTTTCATCTCCTCGATGGCCCAGGCGCGGATGGCCTCGGGCTTGCCTTTGCAATCGGCGGGAGCGAAGTTATCCAGCCTTGGGTCCCAGTTATCCCCCACGCACTGGCCGATCAGATGGGCGGAAATGGCGCCGATGTGCATATCGTATTTTTTCAGGATGCCCTGCACATCCGCCACATAGGCGGGGTCGGAAAGCACGCGGCGCACGTCCAGATGGCTCTGGATGGCGATCTCGATGCCGTTATAGCCGATCTCGTGCATCACGCGGCAGAGCTCCTCCAGCGGCAAATCGCCAAACTGGCCGGAGCAGATATTAACGGGGCGCTTGCTCATAGAAACAAATCCTCCTTTATTTGATAACGAAAACAGGCTGACTTCATTGTAATGAAATCGGCCTGTTTCGTCAATCCTATTTTTTCATTTCACGCTGAACAGCATATCGCCATAGGTGGGGAAGGGCCAGTCGTTGCTGGGCATTTTGGTTTCCATGGTGTCGGCGGCGGCGCGGAGCCAGCGCATGGCGGGCAGCACGCTGTCGCGGTAAAGGCAGGCGGCGGCTTCGTCCACGCCGCCGTTGACCTCCGTCAAGGCTTTTTCCAGGGCGCAGCGGGCGTCGTAGGCCTCGTCCAGCAGCTTGTTCAGGCTGGCCAGGGTGTCCAGCTCATAGCGGGTGGAGCGCTTTTCGGTGCGCTGCTGCA
This sequence comes from uncultured Eubacteriales bacterium, assembly GCA_902764185.1. Taxonomy (GTDB): domain Bacteria; phylum Bacillota; class Clostridia; order Christensenellales; family Aristaeellaceae; genus SFMI01. Next base: position 6,177 of record CACWUV010000019.1, on the reverse strand, counting down.
ATTCGCCGCAGAAGCGGCTGACGGCGGGCAGGATGTCCCGATCCGCCATCTCCAGCATGGTGACGGCCTCGATGTGGGTCACCTTGCAGTAGTTTTCCGCCATGATGGCGCTGCGGGCGCGCATTTCCGCCCGGCTGAACACGCCATGCCGCTCGAAGAGCGCCACGTTGTGCTCCGTCACATAGCGGCTCACGCAGTCCGCCGTGGTGGGCAGATTGCTCAGTCCCCGCCGCTCCGCCTCGGCCATCCATTCCGCGCCGTAGCCGTTGCCGTTGAAGATGATGCGCTTGTGCTCCCGGATGACGTCGCGGATCAGCTGATGAAGCTCCTTTTCAAAATCCTCCGCCGCCTCCAGGCGGTCGGCATACTGGCGCAGGGATTCCGCCACGGCGGTATTGAGCACGATGTTGCAGCCGGACACGCTCATGGGCGCGCCGGGGGAGCGGAATTCAAATTTGTTGCCCGTAAAGGCGAAGGGCGAGGTGCGGTTGCGGTCGGTGGTATCCCGGGGGAAGCGGGGCAGGGTGTGCACGCCCACCCGCAGGATGGTTTTTTCCTTGGGATTCACGGGGCTGTCGCTGTCGATGGCCTTGAGGACGTCCGTGATTTCCTCGCCCAGGAAAACGCTCATGATGGCGGGCGGGGCTTCGCTGCCCCCCAGACGGCAGTCGTTGCCCGCGCTGGCCACGGAAATGCGCAGCATCTCCTGATAATCGTCCACCGCCTGGATGACGGCGCACAGGAAGATCAAAAACTGGGCGTTCTCCGCCGGGGTATCGCCGGGCTCCATCAGGTTGACGCCGGTATCGGTGGACAGGGACCAGTTGTCGTGCTTGCCGGAGCCGTTGACGCCGGCAAAGGGCTTTTCATGCAGCAGGCACACCATGCCGTGGCGCTGGGCCACCTTTTTCATGATCTCCATGGTCAGCTGGTTGTGATCCGCCGCAATGTTGACCGCGTTGAAGATGGGCGCCAGCTCATGCTGGGCGGGAGCCACCTCGTTATGCTCGGTCTTGGCGGAAATGCCCAGCTTCCACAATTCCTGGTTGAGCTCCTTCATGAAGGCCGCCACCCGGGGCTTGATGACGCCGTAATAGTGATCCTCCAGCTCCTGGCCCTTGGGCGGCTTGGCCCCAAAGAGGGTGCGGCCGGTGTACATCAGATCCCGGCGCTGATTCAGGATGGAGGCGTCGATGAGAAAATACTCCTGCTCGGGGCCGCAATTGATGACGATGCGCTCCACGTCCTCATGGCCAAACAGGCGCATGATGCGCAGTCCCTGGCGGTTCAGGGCCTCCATGGAGCGAAGCAGAGGCGTTTTTTTGTCCAGGGCCTCTCCCCCATAGCTGCAAAAGGCCGTGGGGATGCACAAGATGCCATCCTTGATGAAGGCGTAGCTGTTGGGGTCCCAGGCGGTATAGCCCCGGGCCTCAAAGGTGGCGCGCAGGCCGCCGGACGGAAAAGAGGAGGCGTCCGGCTCGCCCTGGATCAGCTCCTTGCCAACGAATTCCAGGATGGCCCGGCCATCGCCGGTGGGACGGATGAAGCCCTCGTGCTTTTCCGCCGTGATGCCCGTCATGGGCTGGAACCAATGGGTATAATGGGTGGCTCCCTTTTCGATGGCCCAGTTCTTCATGGCCTCGGCCACCGCGCCCGCCACCTCGGGATTGAGCTTGTGGCCGCCGCGCACGGTGCGCTTGAGAGACAGATACACAGATTCCGGCAGCCGCTGGCGCATGACCGAATCCGAAAAAACCATGGTGCCGAAGAGTTCCGTTCCATTGCCCATAAAAAACACACTCCGTTCAAAAGCAAAAGGCACAAAAGGTGCAAAAGCGTTGCTTGACAAGCAAGAACAGCTTCCCTATAATAACATAACGTAATCGCTTTTGAAAAGGAGGGAAGCACAGTGAATACCGAAAAAATGCAGCCTGCCGCCCTGCGCTTCCCCTTGGCGCCTTTGATCGGCCATCCCTGACACGCGCCTGTCGGGATGGTTATTTTTTTTGCGGAGAGAGGAAACACCATGCAGCAGACCATCATCATCCTGGATTTTGGCGGCCAATATAAAGAGCTGATCGCCCGCCGCGTGCGCGAGCTGGGCGTCTATTCCGAGATCTGGCCCTGCGACGCCGATCTGGCGCGCATCAAGGCGGCAAAGCCCATCGGCCTGATCTTCACCGGCGGTCCGGACAGCGTCAACGCCCCCGGCCATCCCGCCTGCGATCCCGGCGTGTTTGACCTGGGCGTGCCGGTGCTGGGCATCTGCTACGGCATGCAGTTTATGGCTCACGCCCTGGGCGGCGAGGTGCGTCCCTGCGAAAGCAGCGAATACGGCACCGTGGCCTGCACGCTGACGGACGGCAGCCGATTCTTTGGGGATCTGCCCCGGGAGCAGCGGGTGCTGATGAGCCATACGGATTATGTGCATCAAGCGCCGGAGGGATTCACGCTGACGGCCCGCACCGCCCTGTGTCCTGCCGCCGCCATGGAAAATGCGGCGCGGAACCTCTACGGCGTGCAGTTCCATCCTGAGGTGGAAAATACCTGTCAGGGCAAGGATATGCTGCGCCGGTTCCTTTATGACATCTGCGGCGCAGCGGGCGATTACAGCATGCAGGATTACCTGCAGCGTGCCACCCAGGCCGTGCGGGACCAGGTGGGCGGCGAGCGGGTGCTGCTGGGGCTTTCCGGCGGCGTGGATTCCTCGGTATGTGCCGCGCTGCTCAGCCAGGCCATTCCGGGCCAATTGACCTGCATTTACATCGATCATGGCTTCATGCGCAAGCATGAGACCCAGGAGGTGCGGCAGGCTTTCGCGGGCCGAAACCTGGACCTGCGCATTGTGGACGCCAGCGAGCAATTTTTGAACGCCCTGCAGGGCGTCACCGATCCCGAGCAAAAGCGCAAGATCATCGGCCGGGAATTTGTGCGCGCCTTTGAGCAGGCTGCCCGGGACTGCGGCCATCCCGCCTTCCTGGCCCAAGGCACCATCTATCCCGACATCGTGGAATCGGGCAAAAACAAATCCGCCGTGATCAAGAGCCACCACAACGTGGGCGGTCTGCCGGAGGATATGGGCTTCAAAGGCGTGGTGGAACCCCTGCGCAGCCTTTTTAAGGACGAGGTGCGCGCCCTGGGCCGCATGCTCAAGCTGCCCCGCGCCCTGGTGGAGCGCCAGCCCTTCCCCGGTCCTGGCCTGGCCATCCGCGTCATCGGCGAAGTGACCCGCGAAAAGCTGGACATCCTGCGGGATGCCGACGCCATCGTGCGCCAGGAAATCCGCCGCAGCCGCGCCAAAGCCGACCAATACTTCTGCGTGCTCACCAACGTGCGCTCCGTGGGCGTCATGGGCGATTTCCGCACCTACGAATACACCCTGGCCGTCCGCGCCGTACGCACCAACGACTTTATGACCTGCGAGTACGCCCCCCTCCCCCATTCCCTGCTCTATAGAATCTCCAACCGCATCACCAGCGAGGTGCAAGGCGTCAACCGGGTGGTCTATGATATTACCGGGAAGCCCCCGGCGACGATCGAGTGGGAATAAGAACCGGAGCGCCGCAAACCCTTATTTTTCAAGGGTTTACGGCCTCGGAAAGTCAGCTCTGATAACCAAATGATAACATTTCCCAAAGCCGTTGCGGATGATGCCGGTGGCAACATTCATGGCAATATGTTATCCGTCTCTGTGATACAACCTATTTGAAAAGCCCTTCGCTGTGGAGGAAATCTTCCACAAGCGGAGGGCTTTCTTCATGTCATTCTTTTATCTTGGGCTTTCGGTCCGCAATTCGCCATTGTCGCTCAGCAGCGCTCCGCTTGCTGAGCTCTGTAGCTCATTGGAGTTCCGCCTCGCTTCATCCCACACTGTGGGCGCGAGGCTTCCTCCCCCGTTTGCTCTTGACCGGTTCTTCCGGCGGGACAGCAGCACGGATGCGGGTGTCATCGAAATCGGGATAGTGATACCGCCAACGGTCGTAATCCTCTTTCGTGATCTCGCCAGCCTTCAGTTTGGCGGACTGCTCCTGCCAGGCACGGAGCCGCTGCTCAAAATCAGCGGCTTTGGTGCCGCCATCGAAAATTTCAGCACGAAGGCAGATCAATCCGTCGGCGTCCAGAATGCGGATCAATTTCCGATCTTCCAACGTGAAAAGCGTGTGCATCAAGCCATCCATGCTGTCAATATCCGGAACAGCAATCGCCTTTGGAGACACATCCAGGGCATCCGCCATCTGAACTGTCAGATCAGCCTTAGGCGTGCGGTCCTCGGATTCGTATTGCGCCAGCCGGACATCAGCCGAATTATCGGGAAAGCCCAGCATAAGTCCCAAATACTTCTGTGTCATCCCCCGTAAGGTGCGAAAGAATCGGATGCGTTCACCTGTTGCCATAAAATCACCTCTTGAAAAGGATGATTTATTATAGCAAATCTGCTTAATAAAGTCAACATGGAAATTTAACAGAAAAATTTAATTTTGCATCGTGGGAAACTATTGACATAAGCATAAATGTTTAGTATAATAAAATTGAAGTTAAGCAGATCAGCTTAGCTAAGAAAGGAGGGCGAAATGCTCAATCAGTTCATGCGAGCAGAAGAAGTAGCGCGGGAGCTCGAAGTATCAAAATCCTATGCCTACAAACTGATTCAACAGCTGAATGCTGAGCTCCGGGAAAAGGGATATATCACCATCGCCGGACGGGTGAATCGGCAATATTTCAGGGAGCGTCTGTATGAGGCACCACAAAGAAAGGAGGGAAACACCAATGTCAACGCATAAGGACGAAAAGAATGGAACCTGGTATGTGATGGTACGCTATCACGATTGGAAGGGTAAGAAAAAGCAGAAATGCAAGCGCGGCTTTGCCACCAAGCGGGATGCGCAGGAATGGGAGCGCACCTTTCTGCTGAAAGAAGCCGGAGATCTGGATATGACTTTCGAGGCCTTCCTGGAGCTGTATGAAAGGGACATGCGGCCCCGGCTGAAGGAAAACACCTGGCTCTCCAAGGAACACATGATCCGGACCAAGCTGCTGCCTTACTTCGGGAAACGGATGATCAGCGAGATCGACACCAAGGATATCATCGCCTGGCAAAACGAACTGCTGGCCTACCGGGACGAAAAGAAGCAGCCCTATGCGCCCACATATCTCAAAGCGATCCACAATCAGCTGGTAGCGATCCTGAACCATGCAGTGAAGCACTACGGGCTGAAAAGCAATCCGGCGTCCAAAGTTGGATACATTGGGAGCAAGGAAAGCGAGGAAATGCAATTCTGGACGAAGGAGGAGTATCAGAAATTCGCAATGGCGATTATGGACAAGCCCATATCGTACTACGCCTTCGAGATGCTGTACTGGTGCGGAATCCGGGAAGGAGAGCTGCTTGCCCTGACGCCGGGAGACTTCGACTTCAAGAACAACACGGTGAGCATCAATAAATCCTTTCAACGGCTGCACGGGCAGGACTACATCACCAGCCCGAAAACAAAGAAAAGTGTCCGTACGATCAAGATGCCGAGATTCCTCAGCGAGGAGATGCAGGAGTACCTGAAAACGCTGTACGGCATCAAAAAGACGGAAAGGATCTTCCCAATCTCCAAAAGCTACCTCTACCATGAAATGAACCGTGGCGCAAAGGAAGCAGGCGTCAAGCGCATCAGAATTCATGATATCCGGCACAGCCATGTGAGCCTGTTGATCGATATGGGATTCAGCGCCGTCGCCATCGCAAACCGGGTAGGACATGAAAGTATCGACATAACCTACCGATATGCCCACCTGTTCCCTTCCCGGCAGGCAGATATGGCAGATCGGCTGGATAACGAACGAATGGAGGAAATGGAACATGTCAGCTAAGAATGTAGACCGGCATAACCGGTTCCGCAGCATCACGGTGGGGTTCCGGGTATCACCAGAGGAAAACGAGCAGCTTAACCGGGCGGTGGCCCTGTCCGGTCTCCCAAAGCAGGAGTACTGCTACCAGAAATGCATGAACCGGGATATCACCGTCACCCCAAATCCCCGGATATTCAAAATGATGACTATCCACATGAAGGACATCCTGATGGAGCTTCGGCGGCTCAGCCAGGGAGAAAACCCCAGCCAGGAGCTGCTTGAAGATATCGCACTGATCACCAAAATGCTGAACGATATGAAGGAGGAAAGAAAATGAAC
>CACWUV010000018.1 GCA_902764185.1 uncultured Eubacteriales bacterium | reverse complement strand
CGTCGTCGGAAATCTGCTCCTTGAGCTCCAGCGCGATGCTCTTGAGCCGTCGGCTGATCTCGCTGACCTCCTGCTGGCGGTTTTCGGACTTGGCGTCCGCGCCCATGAGCTGCAGATAGTCCACGATGACCAGGTCGAGGCCCTTTTCCAGCATCACCCGGCGCACCCGGGAACGCATCTGCAAAGGCGTAAGACCGGCGGTGTCGTCGATGTAGATCTTTTCATTGGACAGCGGGTTGACGGTCTGGGCCAGCTTGATCCATTCCTTGTCCCGCAGGGTGCCGCTGCGCACATGCTGCATATCCACCCGGGCATCGCCGCACAAAAGGCGCATGGCGATCTGCTCCCGGGGCATTTCCAGGCTGAAAATGGCCACGCCAAAGCCCTTGCGGGCAGCGGCGGCGGCAATGTTCAGGGCGATGGACGTCTTGCCCATGCTGGGGCGCGCGCCCATGAGGATCAGCTCGCCCCCATGCATGCCGGTGAGCACCTTGTCCAGCTGGGAAAAGCCCGTGGTGACGCCCGCCACGCGGCCTTGCAGCTTGGCCAATTCCTCGATCTGGGAATAGGTGGTGTAGAGCACCTCCCGGATGTGGATCAACTGCTCGCCGCCGGTGCGGCGCATGACGATGTCGAAGATGGCCTTTTCCGCGGCGCTCAGGATGTCCCGCAGCTCCATTTGCTGGGCATAGCAATTGCGGCTGATGACGCTGGAGGCGGTGATCAGCTGGCGCAGCGTGGACTTTTCCAGCACGATGGAGATGTAATACTGCACGTTGGCCGTGGTGGGCACATACTGGATCAGCTCCACCAGATAGGAGGAGCCGCCGATGCCCGCCAGCGTGCCCCGGCGGGAGAGCTCCGCGTCCACGGTGATCAGATCCACCGCGCGGCTCTCCTGGGCCAGGTAGCGGATGGCCGCGTAGATGGCCTGGTGGGCGGGGGTATAAAAATCATCCTCCTGCAGCATTTCCATGGCCATGGAGACGGCCCGGCCATCCTGCAAAAGCGCGCCCAACACACTGCGCTCCGCCTCGATGCTCTGGGGCGGGACGCCGGTGAAGGCCGGCGCGACGGCGTTTGGCACTTCGCTCAAGGGTCAGGCCTCCTGAATGTTCTTCACCCGCAGGATCATCTTGGTATTCACATTGGGATAGACGTGCACGACCACCTCGTAATCGCCCAGCTGGCGCACGGCGTCCTTGATTTCCACCTTGCGCTTGTCCAGCTCCACCCCGTAGCCTTCCTTGATGGCGTCGGCCACCTCCTGGGCGGTGACGCTGCCGTACAGACGGCCCTTGTCGCCGCACTTGGCCTTGAGGATGACCACTTTATTCTTGAGCTTGGCGGCCACCTCCTCGGCGGCGGCCCGCGCCTCGGCCTCGCGCTTGCGCTCGGCCTCCCGCTTGCGCTCCACCACCTTGACGGCGTTTTCAGTAGCTTCCATGGCTACTTTGCGGGGAAACAGGAAATTGCGGGCGTAGCCGTCGCTGACGTTGACAATATCATCCTTTTTGCCGATGTCCTTCACGTCCTGAAGCAAAATGACCTTCATTGTTTATTCCTCCTCGTCACGGAACCGCAGCGGAGGCCGCAGCCCGCGGGTATTTGATAATTGATCCATGACGCCCAGTACCACCAGGGCGATCTGCATAAACCGGAGCACCAGGGCCAACGCCACGACGAGCCGCCGCCAGGTTTTGCCCGTGCCCCGCCTGTGCTGGGAATCGTTGAGCGCCGCCAGGCCCTGCACCCCGAAGCACAGCGTAAACACCTGGGTCATGATGGCGCCCAGCATGTAGAGGGAGCCGCCGACGCTCACGCGGGTGAGCAGCAAGCCCAGGGCCATGAGGCCGATCCGCAGTCCCCAGGGACGCGGGATATACCACCTGCGCAGCGGCGGCATGTCCAGATCGGGGATCACCTGCTCGGGCTCGTCCCGCTTGAAGGCGCGCTTGGCGGCGGCGCTTTTGCCCCAATGGATGCCAAGGCTCAGGCCCAAGAGGGCGTTGAGCCCGCTGCCGGACACCAGGGCGGAGGGCGTCAGCGCCTCCAGCATTTGGCCCACATAGGAGCGCACCTGCAAAAGCAGCTCCTCCGCCAGCTCCTGGGACAGGGCGTAGCCGCCGGGCACCGCCACCAGAGCGCTGTCCCGCATCGTCTCGGGCACGGCCAGCAGCCCCATGGAGACCAGCGAATACAAAAAGTCATCCCGGATGGACATCCCGTTGATCGCCTGGGCGGCCAGGCCGCCCGCCGCCAGATAGAGGCTGTTCCCCGTCAGGGATTGCAGCAGCAGATAGACGCACAGCTGCTCCGCCATCAGGATGCCCGCCAGATAGCCGCAGGCGCGCCAGAAGGGCACGCGCTTCATGAGGCAGAGCACGAAGGCCGCCGTTACCGGCAGCAGATACACCGCCCCAAAGCCCAGCAGCCGTGCTCCGCCGCAGCGGAAAAGCGCGGCCAGCATGGCGGCCAGGCAGATTCCCATAGGGAGAAAGCCCGCGGTGAAGCCGACGATCATCAGGCACGCCGGGCCCAGGGACAGCAGCATCAGCGTAAGCGTCACCGCCGGAAACAGGCCGCCCAGGCTGAGCAGCGCCAGTATGCCCGCGCAAAGAACGCAGGCTGTGATGGCCGCGCGCGCCGTGGTGTAGGTGGTCAGTCCCCGCCGCATAGTGTCCTCCAGGCTCAATACTGTAGAAATTCCCTGTTTATTGTACGGCCCAAGCGGCGTTTTGTCAATGTTTGGGTGGTCAAAATGCCGCGGCTCTGCTATAATAAAGCAATCAACACACAAGGAGTGAGGCCCATGGGCATGCGAGGCATCCACACCTCCATCAACGACATCCGAAAAAAAGTCTTCGCCGAGATGGCGAAGCTGTCCTATAACTATCAGCCGGGGGATCTGTCCGAAATGGAAAACATCCCCTACCGCATCATCCCGGGCGAAGTGAGCACCTACCGGGAAAGCATGTTTCTGGAACGGGCCATCGTGAAGGAGCGCATGCGCCTGGCCATGGGCCTGCCCCTGCGGGACGTGACCGAGCACGCGCCGGTGTCCACCGGGGCGGAAGAATGCGTGCATCCCGAAAAATACTATCAGCCGCCGCTGGTGAACATCATCAAATTTGCCTGCCACAAATGCCCGGACAACCAGGTGCACATCACCGACCAGTGCCAGGGCTGTCTGGCCCAGCCCTGCCGCCAGGTGTGTCCCAAGGACGCCATCTACTTTGAAAAGGGTCAATGCCACATCGACCAGAGCAAGTGCATCAAGTGCGGCAAGTGCATGGGCGTGTGCCAGTACGGCGTGATATTGCGCATGGAGCGGCCCTGCGCCGTGGCCTGCGGCATGAAGGCCATCCGCAGCGACGAATACGGCCGGGCGGAAATCGACCAGGATAAATGCGTCAGCTGCGGCATGTGCCTGGCCAACTGCCCCTTTGGAGCCATTGCCGACAAGGCGCAGATCTTCCAGTGCATCCAGGCCATCCGCAGCGACACCCCGGTGTACGCCGCCATCGCCCCGGCCATCGCGGGCCAGTTTGGCCGCGACCTGAGCCCGGAGAAGATGCGGGCGGCTTTCCGCGCCCTGGGCTTCAAGGACGTGGTGGAGGTGGCCATCGGCGCGGATCTGTGCACCCTGGAGGAGGCCAAGGACTTCCTGCGCGAAGTGCCCGAAAAGCTGCCCTTCATGGGCACCAGCTGCTGCCCCGCCTGGTCGGTGATGGCCAAGCGGGAATTTCCCCAGCACGCCGACTGCATCAGCATGGCCCTGACCCCCATGGTGCTCACCGGGCGGCTGATCAAAAAGGAAAATCCCGGCTGCAAGGTGGCCTTCATCGGTCCCTGCGCCGCCAAGAAGTTGGAGGCCAGCCGCCGCTCCATCCGCAGCGACGTGGATTTTGTGCTGACCTTTGAGGAGGTCATGGGCATGTTTGAGGCCAAGGGCGTGGACTTCTCCACCCTGGAGGAAATGAAGGTGCCCAACAGCGCCAGCGCCGACGGCCGGGGCTTCTCCGTCAGCGGCGGGGTGGCCGAGGCTGTAATGAACTGCATCAAGGAACTGGCTCCCGACCGGGAGATCCACGTGGAGCGGGCCGAGGGGCTGAACGACTGCCGCAAAATGCTGATGCGGGCCAAGGCCGGCAAGCTGAATGGCTATCTGCTGGAGGGTATGGCCTGTCCAGGCGGCTGCATCGGCGGCGCGGGCACGGTGCAGCTGATTCCCAAGGCCGCCCAGGAGGTGGAGAAGATCAAAAAGATGTCCGGCAGGGCCCATGCTTATGAGAGCAAGTATCAGACGATTTTGCCGGAATTGGAAGAGTGAAAGAATAGAATAATTAAATAGTGATAACGTTGGATCCTTCGACTTCGCTTCGCTCCGCTCAGGATGACATTGGAAGAGGTTTTTTTCTTAGCTTATTGATTGAAATTGCAGCATTTCAGCCAATAAGCGAGAGGAAAATCACCCATTGATGTCATCCTGAGCGGAGCAAAGCGAAGCCAAAGGATCTTTTATCAACTATATATAATTATTCATTATTAATTATTAATAATTAATTTTCCCACAAACGCTCCTTCCCCGTTACGCCAGCCACGGCGTGGTCAGCGCGCCATCGCCGTCAAAGATCAGCGCGTCCGGGGCGTCCAGGGCGGCGAGGCCGGGATATTTGCCCGCCCGCACGTCCTGATAATAGGCGGCGGACAGCATGATCTGGCCCACGTGGAGGCTGTTGGGGATGCGGATGACCCGGGGATTCTGCCTGTCGATGCGGTTGCAGGTGCGGATGCAGAACTGGATGGCCTCCTTGTCCGTGCTCAGCACGCAGGGCACCATGGCCGATTTGATCACCGTGCTGGTCATGCAGTTTATATACATGGCGTCGGCGTCGATCTGATCAAAGATGCGCCGGGTAATGGCGCTGGCCAGGCCGATGCCCAGGGAATTTCCGTGGCTCTCCGCCGTCAGATCCAGAAAGCAGGTGCGCTGCACCTGCACGCCGCCGGTGGCGTAAGGCGTGGAAAAGGTGCCGGTGATGTTGGGGTCCACGCCGGTGCCGCTGAAATTCTTGCCGATTTTGTCCACAATCAGCACGTCGCCGCTGCCCACCAGGATGGCGGGCATATTGGCAAAGGCGATCTTGAGAAGCTCCGGCTCGCGCTCCAGGATCTTTTCGGCGGGAATGGCCTCAAACATCAGCGTCTGGTCGTAGGCGTTCTCCAGGCAGGGAATGGCAAAGAGGATTTTGCCGGTGCCCAGGGTCACCTTTGCCATGGTGGGGATGTTCCGGGCGATGTTGTCCATGCCGTCGGAATGCACCTGTTCCGCGCCCTTTTGCTTGCCCAGGCCCACGGTCATCATTTTGCAGGGACCGCTTTCCACCGGGCCGCGAAAGGCGTTGTGGGGCTTCAAGCGGCAGGACAGAATGACGCCGTCGGACTCGTAGGCGTTCTTGTCCATATAGACGGGCTTGCCCAGCTCGCTGTACCCCAGCAGCACGGTTTCCATGGAGGACAGGATGGGACAGCCCATGCTTTCCTCGGTGATGCCGTAGCCCGCCAGCAGCTCGCGCTGACCCTCGGCGGTGGCGCCGCCGTGACTGCCCATGGCGGGCACGATGAAGGGTGAAGCGCCGCAGGCTTTGACGCAGGCCACCACGGACCGGGTGATCTCGTCCACGTTGCGGATGCCGCGGCTGCCCGCCGTGATGGCGATGCGCATGCTGGGCTGGATGCGCCGGCTCATGCCGGAGCGCCGGATCTCGTCAAAGATGGTCTTTTCGATGTCTTCCCGGTCGATGTGCGCATCCGGGAATTTCTGGGCGGCATGGAACATGGCAGGCAGCGGCACGTCCCTAAGCAGCCGGGATACGGCGCCGTCATTGCGAATGATCAAGGAAATCCTCTCCTTTTATACGCGGAATGCGGCGGCTTGGCGGTTATGCGCCCTGCGCCGCTTTTTTCAAGTATAGTGCAAACGGGGATTTCTGTCCAGAAAAAAACGCAGAAAAAGGCGCATCGCCGCGTTTGCCTGTTGAAATGGCGTGGAGCGATTTGGTATAATGGCAAGAAAAAAAGGAGATACGAATGAAAAGGACAATTGTCACCGTTTTGCCCGCCCTGAATGAAGAGCACCGGGCGCAGATCGCCGCCGCCGCGGAAAAGCGCGGCTTTGAGGCGCTGTTTTTTGATACCGTCGATCAGGCGCTGCCCGCCTTGCGGGAGGCTGAGATCGCCTTTGGCCAATCCGCCGACCTGGCGAAGAGCAGCCCGCGTCTGCGCTGGCTGTGCACGCCTTCCGCCGGGGTGGATCAGTTTACGGTCAAAGGGGTTTTTGCCTCGCCCGAGGCCGTGCTGACCAATTCCTCTGGCGCGTATGGCGTCACCATCGCCGAGCACGTGGTGATGCTGGCTCTGGAGGTGCTGCGCCGCCAGCCGGAATATAGCGCCATCGTGGACCGCCGGGAATGGATTCGCAGCCTGCCCGTCCGCTCCATCAAGGGCAGCCGCGTGGCCCTGCTGGGCACCGGCGACATCGGCCAGGAATGCGCTCTGCGGCTGCGGGCCTTCAGCCCGGCGTGGCTGATTGGCGTCAACCGCAGCGGCAGGAACCCCGGCGATCGCTTTGACCGGATCGTCAACGCCGACCAGCTGGACAGCCTGCTGCCCCAGACGGACATCCTGATCATATCGCTGCCCAGCACCGCCGAAACCCGGCACATGCTGGATGCCTGCCGCCTGGCGCTGCTGCCCGATCAGGCGCTGGTGATCAACGTGGGCCGGGGCTCGGTGATCGATCAGCGGGCGCTGGAAAAGGAGCTGCGCGCCGGCCGCCTGTGCGCCGCCCTGGATGTGTTTGAGCAGGAGCCGCTGCCCGCCGAAGATTCCCTGTGGGATTGCCCCAATCTGCTGATGGCTCCCCACGTGGCGGGCAACATGACCCTGCCCTACACCAAGGACCGCATTGTGGCGCTGTTCCTGGAGGATTTTGAAAACTACTGCGATGGAAAACCCCTCCATCGGCAGATCGATCTGGCCAAAGGATATTAACGGCTTATGGAAGGAGCTCCGGATGAAGCACCCATTCAGATGCCATGGCGCCGCGGCGCTGGCAAAGACCTATCGCAAGCTGCGTCCCGCCTTTCAGAAAGAAGGAAAAGGCCAATATCCAGCACTGATCGCTTTCCCGGCGCAAGCCACCCTCAGCCTAATTTTTCTTCATTCAGTTTTGGATATATAAACAGAAATTGGTAGAGGAAATTAATAATTAATAATGAATAATGAATAATTTATATAGTCAAAAAATCTGCCCACCAAACACTCTAAAATTATTCATTATTCATATTCATTGTTCATTCGTTGATATATTTCTGTTTATCCAATCCTATATAAGACAAAAAGGCCCGGAGGAAAATCATCCTCCGGCTTTTTTGATCAAATGAGCTGATCTGCATTACAGCATGTTCTTCAGCTTGTCCAGCGCCAGGGCCATGGCCACCGTGGCCACCTTCTTTTTGGCCAGCAGAGAGGAGCGGTCGGGATCTTCGCTGCTGGACATGGCGCTGAGGGAAGCGGCCAGGCAGGCGATGGAGGTGGCCAGGTCTTCCCTGGACATCTTGCCTTTATCCAGGTCCTTCAGCGCGGAATTCAGCTCCTTTTTCAGCTTGCCCTGGGTATCGATCATCTGGGCCACCTCCAGCGCGGTGCGCACGGCGGCCTTCTCCGCAAAGTTGAGGGAATCGAGTTTATAGGGTTTCGCAGTAAACAGACCCATGATTTTTTCCTCCTTCTATCTTTACGCGTATGCATTGGGGGACGCAATGGATGCCGTCAGATCCTACGTTTCAGCTTGGCGGCGCAGCTGACGCAGGCGTCGGCCTGCTTTTCTATTTCTATGGCATCTTTTTCGCTGACGCTGCCCAGGAGCAGCGTTTTCAGATTGGTGTAGTGTTCTTTGAGCAGCGGAACGATGCACTTGATATCCGCCCTGGAAAACTGGCAGTTCTGCATATGCTCCAGCGCGTCCCGCGCCTTGGGGCTGTTGGCCTCCCGTAGCGCGGTTTTGAGCACCACCGCCTCCAGCACGGTCAGATCGTCCATGGGATACATCTTATTTCCCGAAAAAAGGCCCATAATCTCTCCTCCTTTCCCGATTGCTTCGTCCGCCAGGATCATCCTGGGTTCCGCGGTCAGTCACCAAGCAGCGCCTCCATCTCCGCGCCGGTGAGCTTGTTCTTTTTCATCAGGGCGTCCACCATGCGGTCGATGCGGGGCTTATTCTGCCGGATGATGTCCACGGTGTTCGCCATTTCCCGGCGCAGCAGGGTGTTGATCCGGGCGCGCGCCTCCCGATCCCGCAGCGCTTCCTTCAAATCCATGGCAGCCAGGCCGAAATCGCCGTCCATGCCATAGGCGCACAGCATGGCGGCGGCGGTGCGGGTGGCCTGCTCCAGATCCCCGGAGGCGCCGGTGCTGACGCCTTCCTCCTCACCGTAATAGGCGATCTCCGCCGCCCGTCCCCCCAGGCTGGTGCGAATGCGGGCGAGCATCTCCTCCCGGGTGGAAAGGGGCCCCATATCCTTGCTGGAATGCTCCATATAGCCGCCATGATCCCCTCGGGCCACGATGGTCAGGTAGGAGGGGGTATTGCCGCCCAGGTAGCACAGGAAGGCATGGCCGCTCTCGTGGCGGGCGACGCGCTCCAGATATTCATAGCCCCATTCCTTTTTCGCCCCGTAGCGCATGAGCTCGTGGGCCTCGTCCAGCATGCCGTCGTCCAGGGGCTTGCCCGCCTTGACCGCCATACGGCTGGCGGATTCCACCATGCCCGTCAGCGCCGCGGGGCTCAGGCCCATGGTGCGGGAGGCTGTGCGCTGGATCATGCCGTCGGTGACGGTGTTGCCGGGCTGCTTTTTGAGCAGCATCCGCAGCAGCTGTTCCCTTTCCTCCTCGTTGGGCAGATCCACCAGCACCCGCCGGTCAAAGCGCCGGGCCAGCGCGGGGTCGATGACCCCCAGGCCGCCCTTGCCCTCCTCCACGTCAAAGTTGGTGGCGGCCATAACGAACACCGGGCGGCGGGGATCAACGGAAAAGCCGTCCATCTCGGTCAGCAGCGCGTTGAGCGCCATCTCCTCGCCATGGGCGCTGTTGCCCTCTCCGCGCTTGCGGCCGATGGCGTCGATCTCATCGATGAAGATGATGGCGGGCGCGTAGCGGCGGGCGCGCTTGAAGAGGGCGCGCACGGCCTCCGGGCCGCTGCCCTGGTATTTGGTCACAAAGGAGCTGGCCACGGCGGGCAGGAAGGCCACGTCCGATTCCCCGGCCAGGGCCTTGGCCAGCATGGTCTTGCCCGTGCCCGGCGGTCCATAGAGCAGGATGCCCTTGGGCGGCTTCATGCCCTGGGCGCAGAACTTTTTGGGATTTTTGAGGTATTCCGTAAAGAATTGCAGCTCCTGCTTGGCGTCCGCCGCGCCGATCACATCCCCAAAGCGGATGTCGGGTTTTTCCACGTCGTCCAGCACAAACCCGCTGTCCTCCGCCGCCGCGGCGCGCTTGAGCGCGTAATCCCGCATCCGCACGACGACGCTGTGCTGATCCCGGGACAGAGCGGGCGCCGTTTCAAAAAACAGCACCTTGCGCTCCGCGCCCAGCCGCGCCGCCACGCTTTGCATATACAGCTGGCGGCAGACGTCTGCAAGCGTATCCTCAAAAATGGTAAAATCGCTGCCGGGAGCGGTGATTTTGCCCCGGGCTCCGGCGCGGATGAAGCTCATGGACAGCTCCTCGTCCAGGGCGAAGGCGGGGGTTTCCAGCAGATAAACGGGGAGCTCGGGCAGGCGTTCCCGCAGAGTGCGCAGCAGCTGGCTGCCGTCCCGCAGGGCGCGGGCTGCCATGGGCGCATAGTTGAACCCGCCGGTGGAATGGAAGACTCCGCTGCTCATACCCTCCATCACGGTGGCCATCCACTGCTCCGGCGTCACGCTCTTTTCGGTCACGTCCAGGAGCACCAGGCGGATGTCCTTTTCCCCGGCCAGGGTCAAGGCCTGCTCCACGTTCTGGGAATCGTGGATGATGTAGCCGGGCAGATGATCCCGGCAGCGAGCGGCGAAGTCCCGATCACCGTAAATCAGGATTTCCGTCCTTTCGTCGCAATAGAACAGCGGGCGGATGTCGGCGGAGAGCTGGTCGGTCTCGGCGGAAAAACGGATTTCCCGCAGCTGCCTGAGCGCCGCCAGAAAATGCTCCTGATCCCACAGGCGGCAGAGCTTGAACACCTCGTTTTTGAAAAACAGCTCGGTCTGGGCCCGCACGGTGCGGGCGTCCGCCGCCCCCTCCTGGAGCAGAATGGCCGTGGGCACCAGGGGGTCGAAGGCGACGCGGACGCCATACTGCTTTTCAAACAGTTTGCCAAAGCGGTCCAGCTCCCGGCGGCTGATCTTTTCCAGATCGTGGGCCTGCAGATGGCTGAACAGCAGCGGCCAGCCGGTGGCCAGGCGGCTGGCGATGGCCGCCGGAAAGAAGGGCTGGCCCGTGCGCGGATCGGTCTCGGTTTCCAAGGCGCTGATCAGCGTTTGCCGGGGCACGCCCGCGGCATTCTGCCGGTGATCCCCCTCGTACAGAGATTTGCCCGCGTTGGTGGTAAAGATGATGATGGTGTCCTTAAAGGCGATGTCCTCGCTGAGATAGCGGTCGGACAGGCGTCCGGCGTCCAATATCTGCAAAAAGAGCTGCACGGTGTTGAGGTGGGCCTTTTCCACCTCGTCAAACAGCAGAATGCAGTGGGGATTTTCCTTCACAAAGCCCGTCAGCAGACCTTCCTTGGCCCCCTGATAGCTCTTTTCGAAGCCCACCAGGCCCATGTAGGCCTGATGATCGGCGTAGGTGGACATATCAAAGCGCTTGAAGGGCAGGCCCAGCGCCTCCGCAGCCTGCTCCGCCAGGAAGGTTTTGCCCACGCCGGGCGGGCCCGCGAACACGAAGATGGCCCGGGGACGCTTGCGCTTTTCGTCGCTGGCGGAGAGCACCTCGGCGGCGAACATGCCCTCGGCAAAGGCGTGCACCACATGGTCCTGACCCTGGACGACGCCCAGCAGCTGGCCACGCATGCGGCGGATGCGATCCGTCAGGCCGGACAGGAATTCCGGCGTCATCTCCTGGGCCAGCGCGGCGGCTTCCTCCTCCGCTTTCCGCTGCTCCCGCTGCGCCTCCTCCCCGCTGACGACACCCTTGAGGCTGCACACCTGCCGGATGGTGTCCGTGGGCTTTTTGAGGATGGCGCACAGCATATCCCGGCCCCAGATCTCCTGTTCGCCGCGCTTATGGGCGATTTCGTCGGCGCTTTCCAGGTAGCCGCTCAGCTTGTCGGAATCGCTTTTGGCCCCGGTCTTGAGCGCATGCCGCAGCTGCGGACGGGCGCGGTCGGTATCCACCCCCTCCTTTTCAAACAGGGATTTGACGGCGGCGATGTCGTCGTCCACCCGTTTCATATCGCCGTCCGGCAGGTTGAAGGCGTCCCGGGCCCGGATTTCCGCCAGCTTGAGCAGGCCCAGAAAGAGATATTCCACGCCCTGACTGACGCCGTTGATGTTTTTGGCTTCGGCCTGGGCGCGCATCATCACATATTTCATCGCGTATGAAATTTCCATGCCGCGTCTCCTTTCAGCATCATTCGATCAGCAATTTCCCGTCGGCCCGCATCAGCCCCCGAATGGCGGAAACCTGCGGATCCTGGGGAGCATAGCGCACCGCCACGGACGCCTGGCCGTCCACGGTATAATGCCATTTCACGCCATGCAGCTTTCTGCCCAGAATGCGGTCAAGCATGCTGGTCTGGTCGTCAACCTTCTCCAGCGTACCCTGCACGGCGTTACCGCCTTTTATTTCTTTGGCTTTTTATCCAGCCGCCCCCGGGCCCGGCGCTCCATCTCGGCCAGCAGGTCGGCCATGGGATCGGCGGGCTTCTTGCTTTCGACGGGCCTGCTTTGCAGCCTGTCCCTGGCCTGGGACTCCAGTCCGGCCAGCAGATCGGCCATGGGGTCCCGCGGCGCTGCGGGCTCGGCGGCAAAGCTGGCCAGGTATTCGCTCTCGCTCATGCCGGCATGGGGAAGGAAAAGCTGCTCCCTCCGATCCCGCACGCAGTATTGCCAGTCCAGGGTCACCTGGTTGTATTTGTCCCCGTCTGGCCCGGTGGAGAACATGCCGATGAAGGCGGTGCTGTCCTTGCGCAAAAGATCCACCGCGATGCTGCCGATCTTCACCTCGGTGAATTCTCCCGGCGCGGGGATCAGCCACAGGAAGGATGTATGGGAAAAGGAGCGCCACAGGAAAATGTCCCCCTCCTGGCTGATGTCCATGAGCACCGCCATGCCGATGCGCCCGCCCTTTGGAGGGTCGATCTTGCGGGAATGATGCAGAAATTCGGTATGCAGCAGCTCCAGGGTGCGAAGATCGATGACCGACATGGCGCAGACGCCGTCGTCCTTTTCCGGCCCGTATCGGTTCAGCACCCGGCTTTGCACAAAGGCGACGGTGGCGTTGCTGTGACAGTTGAGCGACACCAAATACGGCGCCAGCGCCCACCGCGGCGAGGTGTCCGCGGGGTCCAGCGGCGGCAAACCGTCCAGAAATGCGGGATCATTTTCCGCCGACGGCGGCAGCGGCTGGCCGAAACGCACGGCTCCCACAAAGGCGTTGGGTTCCACCGAGCTGTCCCACACGGAAAGCACGCCGCTGGCGCAGGCATAGCAGCGATTTTGACTGCCGTCCCGCACGCCGATGGCGCCGGGCGGCAGGCTGTTTGCCGGGATATGGGCAACCCGCCGGTCCTCCTCCAGACCCAGCCAGTGATCCCCTTCCCGGGAGAAAGCGGTATGATGCCCATGGGGATCGACCACGGAAAAACCATATGGCAGCTTTCCCGCGGCCAGCGCCATGGTCACCGTGAACACGCCTCCGGGGATGATATAGGACAGATCGTATGCTTTGGCGCTCTGCCGGATGGTGGGCACCTGGGCGGTGGTCAGTATGCCTGTATTGCGGGAGGCGCGCAGCGCCTGACGGCGGCAGAACCGGGCGCCGCCCACGGCGTTATTGATCCGGGACCATTCCTCGCTGGGGTGCTCGGGATTCAGCTGATAGGCCTGCTCCAGCAAGTCCAGCGCTTCCTGCCATTTTTCCGCCTGGCGGCAGGCCTCGGCCTGCTCCAGCAGCGTTTGCAACCGGCTTTGGCGGCCGAAGGCCTCGGCATAGGAAAGGGCTCGGGCGATGGCGTATTCGGGATAATGACCGAAGACGTCCAGATCATAGATGGCAAAATACCCTTTGTTGTAGACAAAAAACGGCTTGGTGTAGACCATCAGCCAGCGGTGGGCGCTGTCCGCGGAGATGGCGAACTGATCACTGGACAGCCCCAGAGCGGGCGCCTCCGCCTTCAGGCCGTTGCGCTGGGGCTCTCCCCGGACGCGGAGACGCATCCCGCCGCCGCCCTTGGCCGAAGCCTTTTGAGCGGGCCGCCACAGCACGGTGAGATCGTCCCGGGGTACGGATTTGCCGACGTTGCCGCTGCCCCGCACCACGTCATAGGTTTTCTGGATGGCCCGCAGGCCGTCGGGAAAGGCCACATAGGGCCAGTCCCGGATGTCGCCGCGGCGGGTAAAATCGCAGCGGTCATATTGGGGAAGCCGATCCAGGCCGTCCGGATCGAAGGCGGCGAAGCTCCAGCCATCCTTGCCGCAGAGATACACCGCCTCCCGGCACAGGATCACCCGCTGGAAGGTTTTGCCGTCCAGGCTCTCCTTTGGCAGGGTGACGCGGTTCAATTCCCGCCGGTTGGGCAGATCATAGACCGCCAGGCAGGTATCAAAGCCGCCGTCCGCCCCGTCCTGCTGCCAGGCCGCGGCGCAGCGGTCATCCGCCACGTCGAAGGCGATGAAGCCGCATTTCTCCGGATCCATGGGGAGCTTCATCCAGGCGGCGGAAACGCGCTTTTGCTCCCGCAAATGCTCCTCCTGCTCCGCAGAGCCCTTCTCTGCCTGGGACACGCACTGCTCCAGGTACATATCCGTGTTGATGCCGCCGTAACAGGCCATATTCAGGTTGGCCAGCAGCCGTCCGACCCGGGGCGTGGGCATGCCGTTATAGCGCTGGATCAGGTTGTCGAACAGCTTATCAAAGCCCTCCGCCAGCGTATAGCCGTCGCGGGCGCGTTTGGGGTCGCTCCGCACCTGGCACAGGGTTTGGTTATACATCACGATGGCGGCGTCGGGCTCCTTCTCCAGCGCCTCGGACCAGCAGGCCTCCGCCTTTTCCGGTATGCCCAGATCCAGATAGGTCAGGGCGCGGTTGTTGAGGCTGTCCGCCGTGTCAGCGGCAGACTGGGGCTCCGGGCGGGCGTAGCGCTCGCCCAGGGTGTCCTGATAAATGGCTTTCAGCCGCGCCTGGATGACGGCAAAGTCATGGGGCCGGGCCTCGGGATCGGTTTCCATGCACTGGGCCAGCAGCTCCCGCAGGGATTCCGGCATGGGCACCCGGCAATCCGCAAAATAATCCCGGCAGCTCATGCCCGCCACCACGCCGTTTTGCCAAGGACGGGCGCCCAGGTACATTTCCATCACCGACACGGCCCAGCTGTAAATATCCGTGCGCCGGGTCAGCACCTTGCCATCCATCTGCTCCATGGAGCAATAGGCCGGGGTGTAGCCGCCGGAGGCGGCCATTTGGGTGGCTCCGGCCTCCTGGGGCTGCTCCAATACGGTCAATTGGCCGCGGGCACGGGCCAAGCCGAAATCCGCGGCCTTGGCCTGCCAATCCCGGGTCAAAAGCAGGTTGTCCGGCTTCACGTCCTGGTGGATCAGCCCGCTTTGATGGGCGTAATGCAGGCCCCGGGCGTACTGGATGGCGATGTCCAGCAGCCTGGCCTGCTGCTCCTGCGGATCGCCGATATACAGCGTGCCCCGCTGGATGTGATTTTCCAGGCTGCCGTTTTCCATCCACTCGGAAAAGATGGTGGGCACGCCGCCGATCTCGCGCACATAATAGCAGGACACGATGTTGGGGTGGAGGCCCAGATCGATCCAGCACTGGCATTCATGGATGAAATTCTGCTTGGCAGCGTTATCGGCAAACAGCTGCGGCTGGGGGCGCTTCATGGCCAGATCGGTATTCCAGCCCACATGATGCACCCGCCACACCGCGCCCATGCCGCCGCGAATCCCGTCGCTGTCTATGCGGTAGGTGGAAAGCAGCATGGATCCCCGGGAAAAGGCTTCCTCCGGCATGGCGGCCTGGGGATTTTCATATACGGTTTGTCCGCCGTCCAATACGGTTTTATCTTCTGCTGTCATAAATCCCTCACTCCACGCGGACCACTGCCGCGGATATATTGTCCCGGCCCCCATGGGCGTTGGCGGCGTCGATCAGCGCCCGGCAGGCCGCCTGCACATCCGGCTTCGCCCGCAGGATGGCCGTGATCTCCGCCTCCGGCACCATGCCGTGGAGCCCGTCGCTGCACAGCAGCAGCACATCCCCCGGATGGACGGGACGGAGAAAGACCTCCGGCGTGGCCGGGGCTTCCATGCCCACGAAGGCCGTCAGCTGCGAGCTGGCGGGAGAATGGGCCGCCTCCTCCCTGGTCATCTGGCCGTTGCGCACCAGGATGCCGGCCACGTTCATATCCTGGGTCACCTGCTCCAGAGTATCCGCGCCCGCAGGCAGCAGATAGCCCCTGCTGTCCCCCAGCCCCACAAAAATGGCCTGGTCCCGGCACAGCCACACGCCCGCCAGGGTGGCTCCGTAATCGAAGCGCCCCGGGGCGTTTCCGCTGGCGTACAGCTGATCGCTGAGCATGCGGGTGACCTGCCGCAGCCGCTCCCCCAGGGTTTCCAGGGAATCGGCGGGCGCGGCTTCCCGCTGGCAGATGCCCATCAATCGGGGCAGCGACTCGCTGACGTAGGCGGAGGCGTCCCCGCCGCGCCGCAGGCCGCCCATACCGTCTGATACGCCAAAGAAGCCATGCTCCGCGTCCAGGATGACGCGATCCTGATTGGCGGCGCGCATCCTGCCCACATCGGTCATTGCGGCCACCGCGAAGGGGTACAGAAAGTCCGCCGTTTTCATCATAGAATCCCCCTGCAATAGGTCTTTACGCTGTCTGGCAGCGCCGCCACGATGTCCCGGCGCAGCGCGGCGGCGGAAGCGTAATGCAGCCGCGGGCTTTCGGCCAGCGCCCGGTCAATGACGTCGGCCAAAGCCGCGGGAACGCTGCGGTCCCGGTTCCGGATGGGCACGGCGCTTTCGGTGATGAGCACCTGCCACACGTTGACCCCGGGACGGAAGTTTTTGACGAACTGGCCCGTCAGCATGTAGTAATAGGAGGCTGCCGCCGCCCAAATATCCACCTCGGGCTTGGCGTATTTGCAGTCCCGGGCCTGCTGCTTGGGCATGAACACCGGGGTGCCCATCACCGCGCCGGTTTTGGACACCTGGGACCTGCCCGCGGCGTCGAAGGCCTTGGCCATGCCAAAGTCCGCCACCATGGCGGTGGGATGATCGCCGGTATCGGAGAGGAAAATATTGCCGGGCTTGAAATCCCGGTGCACGAGGCCGTGGACGAGGAGCTTTTCGGATGCGCGTCCCCGGACGCCTGGAACCTCCACGCTGATGTCCAGATTGTGCACGTAATCCAGGCCGGACAGGGTTTGCAAAATGATGTAGGTGGCCAGCTGCAAATCGAGCCTGCCGCCCTTTTTCTTCATCAGGTCGTCGGCGCTGCCGCCTTCGCACAGATCCATCAGGATGTAGAGCACGCCGTTGGCGCTGCCGGTTTTATAGGCCTTGACCACGTTGGGATGGCGGATGTGCTCGCAGATGCCCGCTTCCCGCAGAAAAAGCCGCTTGGCCTGATCGTCCATGGCCACATCCGGCAGCATGGTTTTCAGCGCGTATTCCTTTCCGGTGTCGGTTTCCCGCACCTTCCACACCTCGCCCATGCCGCCCTTGCCCAGCAGGGACACCTTTTCATACCCGGCCAGGATGGAGGCGCCCGCGGTCTTCTGCCGCTGGCGGGCCTTCTGGGCGTTGACGTTCAGCATGGCCAGCACGCCGTCCAGCACCTTGGCCCGGTCCGCCAGACAGGCGGGACACAGGTTGTTATCCTGGGCGGTGGGCGTAAAGACCGTACCGCAGCCCTTGCATTTGGTTTTTCCGTCCGGCTGTTCAATCTCCAGCGGAGCCTCGGCCACCGTGCGCTGCAGCTCCTCCTGCTGACGGCGCTGCTCCTCCTTTCGGGCCTCCAGCCTTTTCCAGCAATCGTCGCAGATCCTGCGTCCCTTATCATCCAGATGGAGCGCGGGCGCCAGGCTGCCGGTCAGCACGGTGGCGTTATCGTCCATGGCCGCGCCGGGCAGCGCTTTGCCGCACAGCGGACAGGTTTCGATCTGCCGGATATGGCATTTGATTTCACACTGTGTTCCCAGGCCCAGCACGTCGCCGTCGCGCAGATCGAAGACCTGGTGCTGCTGCTCCCGGGCTTCCTCCCAGGATACGTTCTGATCCCGCTGGCCGATCTTTTTTCCGTTGATGAAGGTGCCGTTCAGGCTGCCGAAATCCTGCAATCGGACGGCGGGCGGATGGATCTCCAGCAGGCAGTGATAGCGGGATATGGTTTTCAAGGGGATCACGATGCCGCAGTCCTCCTGCCGACCGATGAGCACGCGGCTGGTTTCGCCAAATTCAAAGCGTTCCCCCGTTTTTTCTCCCTTGGTGATTTCCAGTAACACTTTGGCTTGCATGGCACTGCCTCCTTGTTACACTTTTCTGGCGTAGGAAAAAGAGCCGATGAGGGCCAGCAGCGTATAGGCACCCAGCACGATCCACACCCACAGCTGGACGGGAGACCAGCCGAACAGCCAGTGCAGGAAGAGCACCAGCAGCGGGATGAACAGGAAGATGTATATCGCCCGCAGGAAGGTGAAAAGGCCTTCATGGCCGTCCCGGCACCAGCTGGCGGCGTAACGGATATGCAGACAGGAGAAAACGGTATTGGGGATGGCCCAGGCGCACAGGAAGCCGAGGATCCAATAGACCTTTTCCAGCCAATCGTCCAGGGGCTTGTTGTAGGCCCACAGGCCCACACCCATGGCCAGCGGCAGCAGCAGCTGGCCGGTGATGGTCTTGAAGATCACCTTGGGCACCGGGCCTTCGTTGCTGCTGTATTTGATTTTGCGGCGCTTCTGCGCGTCGGAATAGTTGAGCAGCTCATACAGCGCTGTGCCCGCCGACAGCGTCACGATCCCCAGCACGCCGGCGGAGAGCTTGAGCCAGATGGGATAATCCGGCATTTCAAAGATGGTTTTGCAGGAGACCGTCAGCCCTGCGATGAGCGCCAGGTCCGTCAGGATGCGCAAAAACAGGCTGAAGGCCTTGCTTCCCAGGCCCACGATACGCCAGACGCCCCGCGCCACCAGGAACGCCCAGAGCAGCAGCACCGCGCGCACGGCAAAGGCGATCCAGGGCGTGGGCGGCGCGCAAACATAGCCGGTAAAATGCTCCACGGCAAACAGCGTAGCCGCGGGAATCGCCAACAGCAGCAGGAAATACTGGATAAAGGCTGCCACCGTGCCGCCGCGGTATGTGATGAAGCCGATCTTTCTCCTTTTCTTTCTGGGTTTGGTTGCCGCGTTGAGCCGATCCAGGGCGCGTAGCGCCTCGGCAATATCGTTCAGGTTGGCCGCGTTGTTGTTCTGGGCAGGCGTGGGCTTGGGGGTGGGTTTGGGCGTCGGCCTGACCGGCGCGGACTGCACGCCGGAGATGGCGGCCTGCTGGGGCTTGACCGCGGGTTCGGGCTTCTTTTCCTCGTATTTTTTATCCGTCCCCGGCAGGTTGACGGCGCTCATGGCCTTGACCACCATGCTGGGGTTTTCGTGCACGGCCTTGGCCAGATCCAGCGGCGTGATGGGCCGGCTGCCCGCGATCTCCGCCGCCCGGCCGATGGTGGCGCTGCCGTCCACAAAAAGCCCCTTGTCGTTATTGAGGGCGGACAGGCGCAGCTTGGTTTTGGGCGCGCTGATGCAATGCATTTTGGTCAGCAGGAATTTGCGCAGCTCCTTGGCTTCCTCCCGGTATTCCCCGCCGTTCATGGGCGGGTCCAGATAGCAGGCCATCAGCAGCAGGCCGTACAGAATATGCTCCTGGCACAGCTGGTCGCTGTCCCCTTCCAGGCGCAGCATTTGGGCCTGGGTGATCACCTCTTGGGCGCTTTTGCTCAGTTCCATCGATATGCTCCTTTCCGAACCTTTTTCATCCGTCTGCATTATAGCAAAAGAAAAACGCCGGTAGGGATGCAGGCTGCATACAATACCGGCGTTTTTCGGTTTTATTCGTATATTATTTCAAAGGGCGGGGTTCCCAGCTCCTGCACCAGCGGTTCCATCTCCCGGCTCAGGGTGACGCTTTGCAGCTGCGGCAGCCGGAGCAGCGGCTCCAGGCTTTTGACCGGCACGGCGGCCATCCGCAATCGTCTGAGCCCGCAGTGCACCGTGACGGGCGACAGGTCGCTTACAGCTGTATGGGAGATTTCCAGATCTTCCAGATGGGTGACCTCCCGCAGATCCTCCAGCGTGGTCAGGCCAGACCAGGCCAGGCTGAGGGAATGGATGCTTTTGCGTCCCAGATAGCGATAGCTCGCCGTGGGATTGGCAATGTCCAAATAGTCAAAATTCCCCAATTGCCCGATGACGCTGGGATCATAGCTGCGCACGCCGCACAGATCCAGAAAGGTCAGCCCCGGGCATTGCAGCAGGGGCGAAATATCCCGGACGGGATTATCGTTGATGCCCACATAGGTGAGGCGGTCCAGACCCGCCAGCACGGCAATATCCTGGATGTAATTGTGCTTGAATTCCACCTTATTCAGCATTTTCAGCCCGGCCAGGGCGGAAATATCGGTCAATTCCTGGGCTGCCACGCAGACCTGCTCCAGATTGGGCAGCTGCGCCAGATCCGCCAGATCCTTCATATCGCCCCGGGTGGGCCTGCCCTCCGCGTACCACCGGTTGACCGCCACATAAAAATCATCGGCGTTCCCATAGGCGGCGTCGGCCACGATATAAATGCCCTTTACCTGGGCCAGCAAATCCCGGGTGACGGGATCCATCTCCCCCAGCCCCAGATTGAGGCGCACCGCCTCCGCCGCCAAGGGACTGGAAAAGGCGACCTGCCTGCTGGCGTATTTGACGGCGCTTGGCAGGATGGAGAGCCCCAGCAGCAGGGCCAAAGCCGCCGCGATGCCCAGCAAGGCGCGTTTGCGGCGATGCGAAAGTACGCGCAGCAACGCCTGTTTGGCCTGGGCCGCGGAAGCATAGCGATGCTGCGGGTCGAAGGCCGTCATACGCCGAAGCACCTTTTCCAGCGGCGTGGAGGCGCTTTGAATCGGCTCGGCCGCTCCATGCAGCAGCCAATGCAGCACCACGCCCAGGCTGTATATATCGGAGCGGGCGTCGGTCTGGGCGTATCCATATTGCTCTGGCGGCGCGAAACCCCTGGTGCCGAACGCCATGGTGTCGCTCTCCTTTTTCGATTGGCTGCGGGAGATGCCAAAGTCGATGAGCACGGGGCTGCCGTCTTCCTGTATGATGATATTCTGCGGCTTCACATCCCGGTGAATGATAGGCGGATCAGCGCTGTGCAAGGCCTGCAGCTGATCGCACAGGCGAGCGCCGATCTGCACGATTTCCCCTTCGCTGAGGCTGCGCCGGGCCGCCTCTGCCGCCAGCGTTTCGCCTGCCACATACTGATGCAGGACGCAGCGCATCTGATCGTTTTTATATTCGCCCAGGAAGCGCGGCAGCGGCGGCATATTCAGCTTTTTCAAGGCTTCCGGCTCGGTCTGATCATACAGCGGGAACCCGGCGAAAAAGCACTTGACCGTGGCCAATCCCCCATCCGTCCGGCTGTGGGCCAGCAGGGTGGCAATGCCCGGCGCGCTAGAGAAAAGCTCCAGCAGATCATAGCCCTCCGTCAATTCCCGGGGATATTCCGCTTCGTCAGGAAGCGTCAGCCCGTTTTTTTCCATTTCATCCATTTCAGCTCGCCTCCCCCAGCAGCAGCAGGCCATACTGGCTCAAAAGCTCCTGCGCCGTCATCATATCATAGCCGTTTTTCAGGCAAAAAATCAGAGCGGCGTCCCGCTTGAGCCGGGGATACAGCGGGCTTTTGCCGGCGGATTGCAGCAGCTGCTGGGTTTCCTCCACCGTCAGTCCCATGCCCACCGCCAGCTGCAGCACCTTGTCCCGGGAGGGGCGCCGGGTGCCGTTGAACAGCTGATGGCCGTAGGTGCGGTCGATCTGGGCGCGGAAAATCGCGCGCTCGGGAATCAGCCCCCGCTGATCGCAGAAGGAGGCAAGCAGTGCGCAGAAGCCACGGGGCTGCAGATTCTGCTCGTTGCGCTGGAAAAAGGAATCCAGGTTTTTGGTCTTGAATATTCTTTTGAGCAATGAATCGGTGCTTACTTTGTCCTGCATGTCGAAGCCTCCTTTGCCTGATCAGCCTGATTTGCCCGACGACGATCCGGTGGAGCGCTGGAATACTATGTATTATACTGTCTATTGTATGATTTCGCAAGAATGCAGTTTGCATACATGGTTTGAGGTACTGTCAATAGTTATGCGCAAATTTGTCAGCAGACCCAGTAAATGAAGCCGGTTATCCCGCAACGGAGGCGTTGTTTTCCAGCGTCTCCAGGTGC
>CACWUV010000017.1 GCA_902764185.1 uncultured Eubacteriales bacterium | reverse complement strand
GACGGCGTTTATAACTGGCGCAAAAGGCGCCTGGACATCCAATTGAAAGAGCCCATTACTGAAAACGACATTGAGGTGTTGGGCCACGACGAATACTCTGTCGGGCCCAAAGGGGATGATGCACCGGGGCAGGGCGTGGCCGATGTTCACATTGCACAGGATGGGCAGCTGGGGATCGCCGATGACCGCCCGCAGCGCGTCCTTGTATTCCGCGTGATATTTGTCATCCATGGGCTTGCCCGCGATCACGCCGCTGATCACGCCGAAAATGCCGGTTTCTTTCAGGTATTCCAGCGATTTGCGGTATTTTTCCGGCGACGGCTGCTCCTCGCTGGATTCCAGCAGCAGGATGCGCCCGCGCCAGTCCTCCAATGTGGGAAAAATGCCGTATTTCCGACAGGTTTCTGGCATGTCCGCATATCGCCCGGCGTCGAACACGTCACACAGGCTGTCGATGCAGCCGCCCAGGATGGGCCCGCTGAAATGGGCAGACCCTTGCAGCAGCTCGAAGCCCGAATTGGAATGAGCGGCCAGCGGTATGCCCACCTGCTCCGGCCCAAAGTCCCTGCGGCTTTCATACCACACGTCGCTGGGGGTGATCTGCCGGATGCGGCCGGTGGTGATCAGCTCTTCAAAATACCGCCGGGTGTAGGGGAGCATCTCCCGGTCCAGTTCGCAGACGTCCGGCAGGAAAGCCTGGCCGTAAAAGGTGTGAAGCCCCACCTTGTGGAGCATCAGATGGTTGATGGTGGTATCGGAGAAGCCCAGAAAGATCTTTTTGGTGACCGCCTTTTGCAGCTCCCCGTGCTCCATCAGATGGGGCAGCAGCCGGTAGGTGTCGTCGCCGCCGATGGCGCACAGGATCATATCGATCTCGGGATCGGCAAACGCCGCCAGCAGATCGGCAGCACGGTGCTCCGGATGCTCCCTGAGAGCCTCCATGCCGTCCTGGGCATGGGGCAAAAACTTGATTTTCAGTCCATAGCCTTCCAATCGCTGGAGACCGAGCCGAACCTCGTGCTCCACAAAGGCTTCGCCCAGGATGCCGCTGGACAGGCTGACGATACCGACTGTTTTTACCATAAAAACTCCCTTATTTCGTCCGGATGACGATCATGCCGTCCTCCACGCGCTCCACCGTGCCGCACACGCTGGCGTGGATGTCCGCGCCCAGAGCACCGTCCGCCATGCGGGCGATCACGTCGCCTCGCTGCACCGTGCTCCCTGCCTGCACGCAAGGCTCCGCCGGAGCACCGATGTGCTGCTTCAACGGAATGCACACGATGGGGGCGACGGCTTCGATGGCCTCCTCAGGCACAGGCATGTCATACCGGGCCGCGTCGATGCGGGCCAGCACCCGCCCGGAGGGCGCCTGATGGATTTCCGCCAGAGCGGGCGGGTCTTTGAGTTCAAAGACGGGCTTTTCGCCCTGGGCCCGCAGCGCCGCCTTGTGCATCTGCTGTACCCGCCGGGGGTTGAGCCCCATGGGGCAGGCGTACAGCTCGCACACGCCGCACTCCATGCACAGCATGGCGGAGGGCTCCAGCCTGTCGCCCGCCGCAAAGGCCCGCATGGTCAGATGGGGATAGATGGGATGGCCCAGCAGATGCCGGGGGCACAGATCGGTGCAGGTGCGGCACTGGATGCAGGTGGAGCGCGCCCGCACCCGGGCCTGCTCCATGGTCAGCTCGGCGTGGCGCACCAGGGTGTGCTCCGCCGGGAGCACCAGCACGCCGCCCAGGGTCTTGGTCACCACGTTTTCCGCGCCTTCCGCCGCCAGCGGGCCCATCATGGGACCGCCCAGCACCAGGCGATATTTGGAGATGGTGGGACCGCCCGCTTGCTCCAGCAGCAGGCTCACCGGCATGCCGATGGGCGCGCTGTATATGCCGGGCCGCTTTACCTCTCCGGCCACGGTGACAAAGCGCCGGGTGACGGGCTTGCCGTTCAGGGCGCGCAGGGCGTTGAGGGCCGTGGACACGCTGACCACCGTGCAGCCCACCTTGCCGGGCAGGCCGCCCGGCGGCACCGTGCGTCCGGTGGCGCTGTGCAAAAGGGCCTGCTCGTCGCCGATGGGGTACACCGTGGGCAGCAGGTGCAGCCGCACCGGCGGCGTCTGCGCCTTTCCCTGCAAGGCCCCCTTCAGTGCGGCGATCTGGGGCCCATAGTGATCCTTCAGGCAGATCACAGCCTCCTTGGCGCTCACGATGGCGGCCAGCCGGGACGCGGCCTCGATCAGCTGATCGGGATATTTCCGCATCAGATATTGGTCGCTTTTGAGCAGCGGCTCGCACTCCGCGCCGTTGATCAGCAGCACTTCAGCGGGAGCGGCCAGCTTTTTCCACAGGGGAAAGCCTGCGCCGCCGCCGCCCACCACGCCGCCATGGCGCAGCAAATCCAGCTCGTTCATTTGCCCTGCACCTCATGGATGTCGATGATGGCCACAATGGCCGCGTCCACCGGGGAGTCCTGCTGGCCCACGGCTTTGCGGGCAGAGGAGCCCTGGGCCACGATGACCATTTCGCCGATGCCGGCGTCAATGGTATCCACGGCCACCAGGGCTTCGCCAGTGGGGGTGCCGTCCAGCTTGGCGGGTTCCACGATCATGAGCTTGCGGCCCACCAGGGTATCTTCCTTGCGGGTGGCCCACAGGTTTCCGACCACTTTTGCGATGAACATCTGCTCAGCCTCCGTAAGTCAAAGTCAGGCCCAGGCTCTTGGCCGTATCGCGGGCCAGGGGGGTGATGATCTGCCCTTTTGCGATGCACAGCTGCTTTGCGCCGCTCTTGCACAGCTTTTTGATGTCCAGCTCGGTGATCAGCTTGCCCGGCAGCGTCTGGCATTCCGGCTGGAGCACGGGAGCAGCAGCCGGAGCATCACAGGGAGCACAGGCGGCGGGCGCGGAGCAGCTGACGATCTGGCAGGTACAGTCCTTGCCTGCGCCCGCGGCGTTGGCCTCGTCCGTATCCATATGCAGGGCCAGCGCGGATTGCTTGCTGACCCGCACGGGCACGTCCTCCAAGATCAGCGGACGGCTGCCCAGCACGCGCACGCAAACGCTCTGTCCATGCTGTACGCCCAAGGCCGCGGCGTCCTCCGGGGTCATATGCAGGTGGCGCTTGGCCACGATGGCCGCCTTGCGGGTGATCACCGTGCCGCCGGCCTGAATGGTCACGCTGGCGGCGTCTGCCAATTCGCCGGAAAGCCGCACCGGCGCGCTGACGCCCAGCGTCCGGGCGTCTGTGGCGGAAATCTCCACCTGGGTCGCGCCCCGGGTGGGGCCCAGCACGGCCACGTTGTCCAATATTCCCTTGGGCCCAATGAGCCGCACCCGGCAATTGGACAGGTATTGGCCCGGCTGGCTGATCTCCCGGGCGCATTCCAGCTGATCCAGGCCGAACAGTTCCTTTAAATCCTCCTTGGACAGATGCACATGCCGCGCCGACATCTCCGCCGGGATCAGCCGGTCAGGGCAGGGCTTTTTTTCATTGGCAAGCCGGGCGACGACCTCCCGGACGATGGCTTCGATCTGATCCATGCTCTTTCCTCCCTTACCGGCGGGCAGCGCGGAGCTGCAAAACGTAAAAATAGCTGGACAGACGGTTGAGGGCCAGCACGCAGTCCTCGTGCTGCACCTTTTGCCCATCCCAGAAGGCCTGCACGGCGGCCAATTCGGTCTCGCGGGTCAGGGCCCGCAGACGATTGAGCTGCGCGGCAAACAGCCCGTGCTCCGGCGCGGGCAGGATATGGCCGGGAAAGCCGAAGTCCTCGGGATGATGGGAGCACCGATGCACTTCCTCCGCCGTCATGCCGCCCAGGGTCCAGGCCGCCACCGGGGCTTCCTTCACCTCGGCGGCCAGCACGGCGCGCACCAGGGCCAGCGCGTCATTCAGCGGCGCGCGCCACTGGGGATCGCAGCTGGCTTCCAGCACCAGGATCTCGCTTTCCAGGGTGTCCAATTTGCCCCGCAGGATGATGCGGGGATGGGCCTTGCACACCATCTGGCGGGCGTTCAGGTTGGTCATGTGCTCAGGCTTGCGGCTGCCCGGCGGCACAGGCGCCGCGCGTGTGGGCGACGCCTCATGCCGGTAGAGCCGCAGGTCCATCAAATACTGGCGTGCGGCGGGGGTCAGCTTGCAGTCGGCGGGCACCTGGTAGCTTTCCGGCACCCCTGACGCAAACTGATCCCGCAGCTCGCGCTCAGTAATATAGCGCATAGGAAATAAGCCTCCTTAAAATCGGAGTGCAAATATCAGCATATCGCCGCCTGCTTACGCGTCGATATGGGGCAGGATCCCCTCCACCTCGCCATGGGGACGGGGGATGACGTGCTGGGAAATCAGGTTGCCCACGCGCTGGGCAGCCGCCGCGCCGGCGTCCACAGCCGCCTTCACAGCGCCCACGTCGCCGCGCACCATCACGGTGACCAATCCGCCGCCCACGTGCACTTTGCCGATGAGGGTGACGTTGGCCGCCTTCACCATGGCATCGGCCGCTTCCACGGAGCCCACCAGGCCTTTGGTTTCCACCATGCCCAGCGCGATCTTTTCATAATCCTGATTCATAATGAACCTCCTCTGAATGAGTTGAAGAAACGTTATTTAAATGCCTGACCGCAGGCGGAAAAACTTAGGAAAGTCCGCGCACCTGGCGAAGCACCGCCTGCACGATACGTTCCATGTCGTCGGCGTTCAGATTGCCGCTCACCGGCGCGCAGGCGTTGGTGGCGCAGCCGCCCGCCATCTTGCTCACGTCCTCGGGCTCGATGAGGCCATAGGCCGCCCGGCGGATCTGATACAGGTGATGCACGGTGACGTTGTCGCTGGTGGCGCTGCCGCCCACCGCGCCGCAGCCCAGGGTAAAGCTGGGGCTGATGCCGGTGGTGGCGCCGATGCCGCCTTGGGTGGAGCCGGTGTTCACCAGCAGACGGGAGACGGGCTTTTTGAGCACGAAGGTGCGCACCAGCTCGGGGTTATTGGTGTGAATGGACAGGCTGTGGCCGATGCCGCCAAACCGCAAAAGCTCTAAGCATTTTTCACAGGCGTGCTGCCAGTCGGGCTCGGTGTAGAAGGCCAGGAGCGGGCTCAGCTTTTCGATGGAGAAGGCATACTCCTTGCCCACCTTGTCCTGCTCACACAGGATCACCTTGGTGTCCTGGGGAATGGTGATGCCCGCCAGCTTGGCGATGTCCAGCACGCTCTTGCCCACGATGCGGGGGTTCACCGTGTCCGCTCCGGGACGCTTCATCACGGCCTCCAGCTTGCGCTGCTCCTCGCCGGAAACAAAGTAGCCACCCTGACGCTTGAACTGGGCGATCACCTCGTCCCGGATGCAGCTTTCCGTCACCACGCTCTGCTCGGAGGCGCAGATGGTGCCGTTGTCAAAGGTCTTGCTGGCGATGATGCGGCGCACGGCGTTGGGAATGTCCGCGGTGCGTTCGATAAAGGCGGGCACATTGCCGGGCCCCACGCCCAGGGCGGGGGTGCCGCTGGAATAGGCCGCCTTCACCATGGCACTGCCGCCGGTGGCGATGATCATGTTGCTGCGCTTCATCAGTTCCGCCGTGCCGCCGATGGTGGGGATGGTCATCATGGTCACCAGCCCGTCGGGCGCACCGGCTTCCATGGCGGCGGCGTTGAGGATGCGCACGGCTTCGCCGATGCAGTTAAGGGCGCTGGGATGGGGCGAGACGATCAGCGCGTTGCCCGCCTTCACGGAGATCAGCGCCTTAAAGATGGTGGTGCTGGTGGGGTTGGTGCTGGGCACCAGGCCCGCCACCACGCCCACGGGGATAGCCACCTCCAGCATCTTTTTTGCCGTGTCCTCATGGATGATGCCGATGGTCTTTTCATCCTTGATGTAGTTGTACACCGTGCGGGCGGCGAACAGGTTTTTGACGACCTTGTCGCTTTCCCTGCCAAAGCCGGTGTCGGCCACGGCCATCTGGGCCAGCTTTGAAGCATTGCGCTCGGCGGCTCCGGCCATGGCGGCCACGATGCGGTCCACCTGCTGCTGATCCATTTCGGCCAGCACAGCCTGGGCGGCCTTTGCTTTTTTCACCAGATCCCGGGCTTCCTGT
Source organism: uncultured Eubacteriales bacterium (assembly GCA_902764185.1). Classification (GTDB taxonomy): domain Bacteria; phylum Bacillota; class Clostridia; order Christensenellales; family Aristaeellaceae; genus SFMI01. The sequence goes on along the minus strand of CACWUV010000017.1, from coordinate 15,896 downwards.
ATGGAAGCAAGATCCTTATCCAGTTCCATGGCATTCGCATCCTTTCGTGGAGATTAGGGGATTATTTCTTATAATAGTCGGCCAAGGCGGCCAGCAGCGTGGCCTTGTTGGCATAGCGGATCTCATTGGCGCTCATGGGGAAGTCCGTCAGCTTTCGCACGAAGGAGCGCAGCTGCACCACCTTCCATTGTTTCATGACGTTCAGGTCGGGCGCGTCGGCCTGGGGCGCTTCCTCGGGCTTCTTTTCTTCCTTTTGGGGTGCGGCGGGCTGGCAATTTCGCAGCTCCCGCATGCCGCCTTCACAGCCTCCGCAGGCGGCGCATCCGCCCTGGGCGCGCTTGCCCGGCCCCACGCCGGGATCGCTGGACAGCATGCAGAACACCTCCGGCATGGCCCGCGGGATCACATGGGCGCTGAGCAGGTTGCCCACCCGCTGGGCCGCCGCCGCGCCCGCGTCCACCGCCGCCTGCACGGCGGCCACATCCCCTTCAAAGCGCACCATCACCAGGCCGCCGCGCACATAATCCGTGCCCAGCAGCCGCACGTTGGCCGCCTTAAGACCGGCGTCCGCCGCCTCGATGGCGGAGAGCAGCCCGCTCGTTTCGATCATTCCCAGGGCTGTAATTTCCATGTGCCGCAGTCCTTTCTACTTGTGTTATTCACTCATCCGGATGGGGTTGTTGGCCACGTCGATCACCGCCCGGGCAAAGGCCTCGCAGGCCGCCCGGCAATCGGATTGGGAGCCCGTCAGCAGCCCGCCGCCAAAGTTGGTGGGGGAGGGCGGACCATAGAATTCCACCATCCGCACCTGGGCGGCCTTGAGCGCCTTGTCCAGGGCGTAGATGCTCTCCAAGGGTGGGGCGATCAGGTAGGCCAGGGGGCTTCCCTCCGGAATGCCGCACTGGGCGGACAGATAGCTGCCCGTGCGGGAAATGCAGTGGGCGTAATACACCACGCTGTCATCAGCGTTGGCGCTGTAAAAGCTGGCGTCATATTCGATCATGCGGCGGGCGGCCGCCAGACCAGCTTCCACCTCGTCGGGGGTGGGCCCGGCCAATATGCCCAGGAACTCGCCCGCCAGGCCCGTGTTGGCGTTGGCTGCGCCTGCGTACATGGACTGGGCGTAGGCCACGAACACGCTGGCCTTCTTGGTGGCTTCGTCCAGGGCGGTGTAGCCCACGTCGTCGCTGTCGCAGGTGATCAGTCCCAGCGAATGCACCTCGGGCCCCAATTTCAGCCGCTCCCGCAGCCCGGCATCCACCCGGGGGATCAGGCGCACGGCAAGAACTGTGGCTGGCATGCGGTCTCCCTGCAAGCGGATGCCTCCTTTCCCAAATGCGTTACACCGGCAAATCGGTGCCGCTGGCTTTCTTTTCCATCATCAGCTGGATCAGGTCCACGATGTGCGCGCCGGCTTCCACCGCCGGGGTGCCGCCCCGGTGGATATTGGCCAGCACGGTGCGGCGGCTCTCCGCCATGCCCACCGTGGGCTTATAGGCGATGTAGGCGCTCATGCTCTCCGCGGTCACCAGGCCGGGACGCTCGCCCAGCAGCACGCACACCACGTCCGCGCCGCAGGCTTCCCCGATCTGATCCTCCGTGGCCACCCGGCCAAACTTGACAAAAAAGGGATCGCTGACCTTGAGGCCCGCCGCCTGCAGGCCGTCATGGATCACGGGCAGGATGTCGGCGGCATTGGCGTGCACGGCGCTGGAGGACAGGCCGTCCGCCACGTAGAGCACCACCTGGGTGCCCGCCGGGATGCTGGCCTTGATCTTTTGCAGGGTGTCCGCCGGGAACACGCGGCCCTTGTCCGGCCGGGTCAAAAATTCTTCCCGGCTCTCGCAGCTGGTCTGATATACCTGCCAGCCCATCTGGCGGATGAACTCCTCCGGCACGTCGGAGAATACGGCGTCCTGGGCGGCGGCGTGATCCGCCTGGAAGCGGAGCATGGTCTCGGTGCGATAGCGTGCTCCGGCCCTGCCCACGCCGATGCGGGCGGGGGTACGTTCCTTCATGGCCAGGAAAGCGGCCTGGTCATGGGGGCTTTCCACCAGGTACTGACGGCGCAGGTCAACGGCGGAAATATCCGGCAGAGGATCGCCCGCGGAGATGGGAGCATCGGTGCTCTCCCGCGGAGCATCCTGGCCCAGCCGGGCCAGCACCTGCTCCACCACAGCGCGGATCTGCTGTTCAGTCATGCTTTTTCCTCCCTTCCCGCGCGGTCACAGGAATACGGACGCGTCGCCCGCGTTGGGCCCGATATGCCCGTTTTCCCAGAAGCCCCATTTTTCCATCCATTTTTCAAAGGCGCTGATGGGCCGCAGGCGCATGGTCTCCCGGATGGCGGCGATGTCGTGATAGCCTGTGGACTGGTAGTTGAGCATCACGTCGTCTCCGTGGGGCACGCCCATAAAGTAGTTGCAGCCCGCCGCCGCCAGCAGCACGGCCAGGTTTTCGTTGTCGAACTGGTCGGCCCGCATGTGGTTGGTGTAGCAGCAGTCGCAGCCCATGGGCAGGCCGTGGAGCTTGCCCATAAAGTGATCCTCCAATCCGGCGCGGATAAACTGCCGGTTGTCGTAGAGGTATTCCGGGCCGATGAAACCCACCACGGTATTCACCAGGAAGGGGCTGAAATGCCGGGCGAAGCCGTAACACCGGGCCTCCATGGTCACCTGATCCCAGCCGTTGTGGGCGTCGCTGGACAGCTCGCTGCCTTGGCCGGTCTCAAAATACAATTGGTTGGGGCCGTGGCTGGTGCCCTCGTGGGCCATCAGATCCTTGGCCTCGGCGATCATGGCATTGCTGATGCCAAAGGCGGCGTTGCCCTTCTCACTGCCCGCGATGCTCTGGAAAATCAGGTCGCAGGGGGCGCCCTGACGCACCGCCTCCATGCCCGTGGTCACGTGGGCCAGCACGCAGGTTTGGGTGGGAATCTCATATTTGGCCTTGAGCTCGGCAAAGCGGTTCAGGATGGCCTTCACGCTCTCGGTGGAGGCGTCCACCGGGTTCAGGCCGATCACCGCGTCGCCCACGCCGAAGGTCAGCCCCTCCAGGGTGGAGGCCGTGATGCCCTCCACGTCGTCCGTGGGGTGATTGGGCTGCAGCCGGGCGCTGAGGGTACCCTCCTCGCCAATGGTGGTGACGCAGGTGGCGGTGACGCGCATCTTGCGGGCGGCGTAGATCAGGTCCAGGTTGCTCATCAGCTTGCAAACGGCGGCGATGACCTCGCTGGACAGACCCCGCCGGAGCACGGCCAGCTGCTCCGCGGGAGCATCCAGAATGTATTCCCGCAGCGCGCCGATGGTCATGTCCTTATATTGGTTGTAGATCCGGGTGTTCAGGTCGTCCAGGATCAGGCGGGTCACCTCGTCCTGCTCGTAGGGCACGGCGGGATGCTCGCAGATGTCCTTCACCGTCAGGTGGTTGAGCACCACCCGGGCGGCCACCCGCTCCTGGGGCGTTTCCGCCGCCACACCGGCCAGCTGATCGCCGGATTTCACGTCGTTGGCCTTGCCCATCACCTCCCGGACCTCCCGGAATGTGTAGGTGTGGCCGCCCAAAGTTACGCTGAGGCGCATGCTATTCCCTCCCTGCGTCCTGCGAAAAAGCAAAGGTTTTGACAATGACGGGCACCACCCGTCCGCCGCCCAGGGGCGCGCCGATGTCCACAGTGTCGCCGTACATCAGCTCAATGCCGTCCAGGCACAGAAACGCCGTGCCCTCCGGCCATTCCCGGGACAGGGCCTGTCCCAGCGCTTTGGCCATGTCCTCCCGCAGTATGAGCACCTTGGGCTCGTAGGGCAGCATGGCCTGGGCGATTTCATGGGCGGCGGCGGACACCGCGGCCCAGCTTGGAGCGGGGATGCCCGGCATATACAGGGCGCATTCCCCGTCAAAAATGCGGTATTGATCCCGAATGGCGTCGCCCAAATGGGCGATATCCGCCTCCGAGGCGAAGGGTACGTTGCCCACCGGCAGCGAAGCCAGCGGCAGGCGCATACCCCGAAATTGAATGGTGCTTCCGGACACGGCCACGCTGTACGCGCCCGCGCCGATCACCGTGGCGTGGCTGGTTTCCGCGGGCCGGATGACCCGCTGCTGGGCAAAGAAGCGGGAGCGTCCCACCGCCCGGCCCAGGGCCTCCCCCAGATCGCAAAAAGCCTCGTTGTTTTTGGAAAGTCCATATACGCAGTCCGCCACGCCGCCGGAAAAGGCGAAGAGGTCGGCCTTGATGTCGGCGGGCAAGGCGTGCTCCACCGTCAAGGCGTCGTGCAGCGCGGTGCGCTCCCGCAGTCCGGCGGCTTCCTCCAGCACCTGGGCCATGCGGTCGGCCAGACGATCCTGAGCCTCCGTGGACAGCCTGTCGCCCACCCGGAGCACCATCCCCACATCCTGGGCAATACGCTCCATGGCGGGGGAGAAGGAGAGCACCGTTTGCCGATCCCGTTCAAACCGCAGCAGCCTGCCGCCCAGATCCAGACAGCCGTCCGCCACGGGGCTGCCGCCCGCGAACAGCGCCATGTTGGTGGTGCCGCCGCCGATGTCCAGGTTCAGCACCCTTCGGCCTTTCTCGCTGGCTTCCGCCGCGCCGGAGCCGCGCCCGGCCAATATGCTCTCCAGCGAAGGCCCGGCGGTGGCCACCACAAAATCCCCGGCCAGGGCGGACAGCGCCTGGGTCACGGCTTTGGCATTGGCCTTGCGGGCGGTCTCACCGGTGATGATCACGGCTCCCAGCCGGATGTCGGCGGGGGAGATGCCTGCGGCTTCATAATCCCGGCGGATCATGCTCTCCAGGGCGTTGGCGTCAATGGTATCAGCGCTTAAAAGGGGCGTCAATACCGTGGGAGCACGGTAGAGCACCTTCTTGTCGGTGATGCGGATGCGGGGGACGGAAAAGGCGGACGCGGTGTTGCTGAGGGTGAGCAGGCTGAACACGCATTGGGTGGTGGACGTGCCGATGTCGATGCCTACGCTGAGCAGCTGTTCTTCCCGCATCGCGGACTCCTTCCTGTCTGGAGGAAACTATCGAAAAATACGCAAATTCTATCCATATATTTATACCATAACGGTGCTCTGTTGTCAATGCGCATTGCGTGCTTTGGAGTTTTGCACGGCGGGTTCCGGTTCATTGGCCCACTTGACAGGGGGCGAGGCTGCCTCTATAATGAATTCAGAGCGAAGAAATGAACGATGGAGCATGAGCAACATGGACGGGATCACATTCCGGGAAGCCCTGCTGCGGGGAGATCGGGAGGCGGCGGAAAGCATGCTGCAAGCAGGCGCTCCCGGGCAGCTGAAAAATGAAAAAAACGCCCTGCTCCGGGAGCTGACCGACGGCCATCTGCGGGGGGAGATCCCCTTTTGCCTTTTGACGGCGGCAGCCCAGGCGGCATGCGCTTTTCCCTTGGAAAATCGGCCTTTTATCGCCTGCTGCGGCGGCGTGGCGGGCAACACCAGCGCCATCGGCAAAGGGTATATGCTGATGCTGCTTCGGGCCTGGGGTGTGCCCGCTCTGGATTTGGGGGTGGACGTGCCCGCGGATGTTTTTCTGGACGCTGCCATGGCCCATCATCTGCGGTATATCATCTGCGTGGGCTTCTCCGCGGCGGACGCGGACTTTATCCAAACCCTGCACCGGCGGGCGGCGGAGCACGGAATCAGGGAACAATTCCGCTTGGTGCTCTGCGGGGCCAGCCTGACGCCGGAGACTTTGGCGGCGCTGCCTCTGGATTATCCCGACAGCCGGGCCGCGGCCATTGCCGAATGGATGGTGGACACATGGACAATGTAATGATTTTCGGCCCGGAGCATTTTCGCTTGCAGCCCGATGCTCCGGAGGTTTTCGGCTGGCTGGGATGCGGGGAGAATCTGCCCTGTTACGCTGCTTTTGAAGCGGCCTGGCCCGAGGCCGCGGCGCTGCTGCAAGGGGATATATGCCCCATGGCAGCGCTGTCGGAGCACGACGATCTGCTGACCGTTTTTCTCACCCTGGGCGCATCCCCCGAAAACAGGGTGAACGCCCTCTTTCACCAGCAAAAATATGTGCTGGCCAGCCTGCTCAATACCCTGTGCGATCAAATGCTCTTTCAGATGAACCATCAGTTTTCCGCCATGCTCCAGAAAAAGCTGAACGCGGAGCACCGCTTTATGGCGGACCGTCTGGAGCCCGGCATTGATTTTTCTCCTCAGCTCCAGCGCCAGCGTTTCGCTCCCTTGCAATCCGCTTTTCCCGATGTGAAAATCTCCTCCAGCGGCATTCTGACCCCCGCCAAATCCATGATGTACTGCGTCACCCTGTCGCAACACGCCTGCGATCAGGCCAGCCTGCACGATTGCTCCAAATGCAGCCAGCAGGATTGCATCTATCGCAAGGCATAATAAAGCCGTGCGCGACGTTCTGCCGCGCACGGTCTGTTTTTTGCTGCTTTTACAGCCCAATCACCAAATCCTTCTTCATGGCGGCAAATACTCGGTCGCCTTCGCCAAAGTCCAGCTTGTTTTCGTACACCACGTCGGCGTTCAGCGTCAGGCCGCCGTCAAAACCCACGGCAAAGCGGATCAGGTTGCCGTGGGAGATGTGGCTGGTGATCTTGCCTTCGGCGATCAGCAGGCCATCCGCAGCCTGGGGCGCCTGCTTGCCCAGGGTGATGATCTCGGGCCGCACGGCCACGTCCTGGCCGGGAATATCGGCATGGAAGGCGCGGTTGAAGTCCGCGGCGGCGGGCAGATTGTAATTGCCGATGAAGGTGGCGGCAAACTTGGTGGCCGGGCGGGTGTAAATCTGCTCCGGGGTGCCGCTCTGTTCGATCTTGCCGTCATGGAACAGGTGGATCATGTCGCTCATCACCATGGCCTCGTCCTGGTCGTGGGTGACGAAGATGGTGGTGATGCCCAGCTGCTGCTGGATGCGGCGGATTTCGATCTGCAAATTCTTGCGCAGCAGTGCGTCGATGGCGCTCAGGGGTTCGTCCAGCAGCAGCACCTTGGGAGCCGTCACCATGGCGCGGGCCAGCGCCACGCGCTGCTGCTGGCCGCCGGAAAGCTGGGCCGGATATTGGCTGATCTTTTCGCTCAGACCCACGATGTCCAGCATCTGCTCCACCTTCTGATTGATCTCCGCCTTGGGCAGCTTTTTGAGCTTAAGTCCGTAGGCCACGTTGTCCCGCACGTTCATGTTGGGGAACAGGGAATACTGCTGGAACACCATGCCGATGCCGCGGCGGCGCGGCACCACGTCGGTGATCTCCTGGCCGTCCAGGTAAATATGGCCGTCCGTCACCTGCTCCAGACCCGCCAGGCAGCGCAGCAGCGTGGATTTGCCGCAGCCGGAGGGGCCCAGCAGCGTGACCAGCTGCCCCTTTTCCACATCCAGGTCAATATCCTTCAGCACGTGATTGGTGCCAAAAAGCTTGTTGATTTTTTCAAAACGAATGTATGCCATGCGTCATTTTCCCCCGTTTCTGATTTTCTCAAGCGTGCTTCTGCTCTGCAGGGTCAATACGATTGCGGTGATGGCGAAGGTGATCAGCATGATGACCACAAACACCGCGGAAGCCTCCGCGCTCGACCGCTTCATGGCCTGGTAGAGGAACTTCTGCATGTTGTTGACGTTGGAGCTGGAGAGGTTTCGGATGATGACGTAATCGCCAAAGAGCAGGCCCACGGCCAGCAGGCTGGACACCGTGATGCCGGTCAGAATGTTGGGCACGATGACCTTAAAGAAAGCCTTCAGCTTGCTCTCGCCCAGCATTTCCGCCGCCTCCAGCAGCATGTTCATGTTGATGGCGCGCATGCCGTTGCGGATGCCGTTGTAGATGTGGGGCAGGATGATGATGCAGTAAGCGCCGATCAGCATGGTCATGCGGCCGCTGAGGAGGGTGTTGCCTTTGGCGTAGAGGATCAGGATGGATACGGAGAGGATGACGCCCTGGATGGTGTAGGGGATCATGCACAGGATCTGCATGTATTTTTCCAGCTTGGGAAAATACACCGTCACCACAAACAATCCCAGCAGCACCACCAGAATGGTGATCACAATGGGGATCACGCACACCAGCAGCGTTTGATACATGGAGGTCAAAAAGGCCGTGTCCGTAAAGATTTTTTGATAGTTGGCCAGGGTGAAGCCCCGGGGAATAATGCCCGTCCAGTCCTCAAACAGGCTGTAAATGATGGTGGCCAGCAGCGGGATCAGCAGCCACACGATCACCAGCGTCATGATGATGTTGGAGGAAACCTTGCTTCCTTTTCTCATGCCTGATCACCTGCTTTCCCACTTGGTCGTTTTCTTGGTGATAAAGTTGTTGATCAGAATGACGACGCACATGATCAGCATCATCACCACGGAAAGGGCCGCGCCCAGCTTGGGCTTGGTTTTTATATCGCCCACAAAGGAGGCGGAGATGTTGACGGGCAAGAGGGAGAAGTTGTTCATCAGCAGAGCATAGGCCGTGGCGTAGGCGCACAGGGCGTTGGCAAAGAGCACGCTCAGGGTGCTGAACAGGCTGGGCAGCAGCACCGGGATGCCCACATGCAGCCAGAAATGGGCGTTGGTGCCGCCCAGCAGCATGTTGGCCTCGTTCCATTCCTGCCGGATGCCGTTAAAGGCCGGGATCAGCAGCAGGGTGGACAGGGGGATCTGGAAATAGATATACATCATCGTCAGGCCTTTGCTGGTGTACAGATCAAAATTCTGCAGGAAGCCGATGCCGTACATGTTGGCGATCTGCTTCACCACGCCGGCGTTGCCCAGGATGATCATATAGGCGAAGGCCAGGGGCACGCCCGCAAAATTGCTGGTCATGTTGAGCACCGTCAAAAAGACGCTGCGGAATTTGCCCCGGGAAGTGTAAGCAGCGCGGGCACCGAGAAAGGCGATCACAATGCCCACCACTGTGGATATCAAGGTTATTTTCAGGCTGTTTTCAATGGCGCGCTGATAGCTGAGGGTCGTGAAGATCTTTTGATAGTTTTCCAGGGAGAAACGGACGTCGGGCTTTTTGTCAAGACCAAAGCTGTCCACCACCAGCATGATCAGCGGCAGCAGCTCGTACATGACCACCAGAAAGACGAAGGGCAGCAGCGCCAGAAGATAGTAATAGCGCGTATTTCTGCTGGTCATGAGCTTCATTTTCTTGTGTTCCATAGGCTTCTCTCCATCCTAAAAATGGGGGGCGCACTTTTTGGAGTACGCCCCCGCAGGCATTCAGAGAATCAGAATATCAGTCCAGCAGCGGGATGATGTTCTCAGCCCACCAGTCGGAGATTTCTTCGCAAACCGCGGCATACTCGGCGGCGTCGGAGATACCAACGGCGTTGGCATAGGTGGCAGGATCAAAGGTGGCGGCGATGACTTCCGCGGGGATTTCCACGTTGGTGCGGGTGGGCACAGCGCCGGACTTGGCCAGGTTGATTTGGCCTTCATCGGAGAAGATCACTTCGCGGGCCAGAGCGGCGGCGAAGGGCGTATCGCTGTTCTTGCTGATGACGCTGGCATAGCCGACCAGGATGGCGCCGTCGGTGGGGATGCCGCAGGTGATGTTGTAGTTGGGGGTTTGATCACGGTAGGTCAGCACGTTGTAGCTCCAGGAAACGCCGCATTCCACTTCACCGGCCTGAATACGGGCCAGCAGGATGTCGCCCTTGTCGATACGGCCGGCCTTGGCCATCTCGGTCCAGAAGTCGTAGGCGGGCTGCAGGTTGTCCAGGCCGCCGCCGAAGGCGAAGGCGGTGGCAACCACGACGCCCTGACCGGTGGCGCCGCCCACCACGTCGCCGATGGTCAGCTTGTAGGTGCCTTCACGGACATCCTGCCAGCTGGTGGGCATCTTCTGGCCATTGGCCAGATCGTTATTGAAGATGAAGCTGGTGGCGCCGGTGTAGGCGATCATCCACTTGCCGTCCTCGGCCTTGGCCCAATCGGGAACGCTGTCCCAGTTGGTGGTCTTGTAGCCCTGCACCAGGTCATTGTCGATGGCCTGCTGGGTGAAGGCCAGGCCCACGTCGCCGATGTCGCGGGTGCTGTCGTTGGCGAACATGTTCAGCTCTTCCGCACTGCTCATGTCGTCGTCAGTGTGGGCGATGCCATACTTTTCGGTCAGCAGCTTCCAGCTGTCGCCCCAGTTGGCCCAGCTGTCGGGCATGCCGACGGATTCCACGTGCCCCTCTTCCTGAGCCTTGGCGATGATTTCTTCCAGGGTATAGCTGTTCAGGTCTTCGGCCAGAGCGCTGCATACGGTCAGCATCATGGCCAGGGCGAGGAACAAAGCGACGAGTTTCTTCATGGTTCGGTCCTCCTATTCTGTTGTTAAATAGCGTCCGCAAAAACCACATTTGCGGTATTTGGTAAATATATTATATAATAAGGGCAAAAGAATGTCAAACATTAATTATGACAATTCGCTTAATTTTATGCTTCAAAACCCATGCGCTTTTTGCACCGGGCCAGCCATTTGCCGGAGAGATAATACAGCAGGAACAGGACCGAGGTGAAGCTCCAGCTGATGGGGTAGCAGGCCAGCATGAAGAGGAAGCTGTCGGGCTTTATGGGGGCGACGAACTTGACCCACAGCACCCGCAGCACGCATACGCCAAGCAGCGTCATGATCATGGGCCGCAGGCTCTCGCCCGCGCCGCGCATGGCGCCGGAATAGACCTCGATGCACACATAGGTGATGAAGAAGGGCACCAGAAACCGCTGCACGATCAGCCCCCGCTCCACCACGATGGCCTCGTTGGTGAACAGCAGGAACAGGGGACGGCCCAGCAGCATCAGCGCGCCGCTCATGGCCAGGGTGGTGCCGGCGGCCATGGCCAGGCACACCCGCACGCTCTTTTTCACCCGGTCAAATTTTCCCGCGCCAAAGTTTTGCCCCACAAAGGTGGTGATGGATACGCCAAAGGCGCCGATGGTCATCCAGAACAGGCCGTCCATCTTGCTGTAGGCGGTGTAGGCGGCCATCATGTCGGTGCCAAAGCCGTTGATGGCGGTCTGGATCACCAGGTTGCTCAGGGAATACATCACGCTTTGCAGTCCCGCGGGCAATCCGATGCGGGCAATGCGTCCCAGCAGGTCGCCGTGCAGGGTGATCTGCTTGTATTCCAGGTGCAGCGGCGGGCCGGAGCGCCGCAGGGTGATGATCACCAGCACGGCGCTGCAAAGCTGGCTCAGTATGGTGGCCAGCGCCGCGCCCGCCACGCCCATCTCCAGGCCCAGCACCAGCACCACGTCCAGCACAATGTTGGCCATGCAGGAGACCACCAGGAAGAACAGCGGCCTGCGGCTGTCGCCCACCGCCCGCAGGATGCCCGAGCCTATGTTGTAGATCAGCGAGGGGATCATGCCGCAAAAATAGATGCGGGTGTAGAGCACCGCCAGGTCAAACACATCCTCCGGTGTGGACATCCAGCGCAGGATGACGGGGGAGACGAGCAGCCCCAGCACCATCAGCAAAAGCCCGCCGTAGAGGGCCATGCCCATGGCGGTATGCACGGTGCGGGTGGCCTGCTGGTGGTTGCGCGCGCCGTAAAACTGGGACAATATCACCGTCGCGCCCGAGGACAGGCCCACAAAGAAGCCCACGATCAGGTTGATCAGCGTGCCCGTGCCGCCGCCCACCGCCGCCAGCGCTTCCTTGCCCACAAATTTGCCCACGATGATGGCGTCGGCGGTGTTGTATAATTGCTGAAAAAAGGTGCCCAGCAATATGGGGAAGAAGAAGGACAAAAGCTGCTTCCAAATGACTCCCTCGGTGATGCCGTACGCGGCGTCGCTCCGCCTGGTTTTCAGCGCCATAGTCAGCCGTTCCTTTCGTAATAAAAATAGCGTGGATAAACCTATCATAACGCAGTCAGACGGGTTTGTCCACAGCAATTATTGATTATATACGAGGGCGGAGGGGAGTATCCGCTTTATCCGCTAATTCAGCCTCACCGTCGCCTGCCGGAAATCCGTGGCTCCGTCCTTGGGGAACATGCTCATATAATAGGTAAAGAAGGCGCTGGGCATGTGCTCTTCCCACAGAGCCAGCTCCTCCATGTCGATGGGCTCCACCAGATAGCCCGCGAACTGGCTGCGGTTGAAGATGCGCACAAAGTCCAGCATCCGGGCCTTGATTTCCTCGTTGGCCTCGATGGCCTGCATCCGGTCCGCCTGCTTGCCGGTGGTGGTGTCGTCGAAGAACCGGGCGGAATAGTCGCTGAAATCCAGCAGGTTGTGATCGGTGATCCCTTCTTTTTCCGCCCAGGCCGCCACGTCCAGGGGCACGGCCTGATAGGCGGCCACGCCGTCCTCCACCGTGATCACGCCGTAATGCTGAGGCCACACCGCCAGCGCGGAGGTGGTGATCTCGGTCACGCCGCCATTTTCCGCAATGTGCTGCAAATGCAAGTGACCGCTCAGGTTCAGATGCACGCCGTATTTATCGTATAATTCCTGCAATTGCCGGGCGTTGTTCAGCTGATAGCCGAAGGTGAACATGGAAAAATGCACCATCAGGTTCTGATGGGTCATGCCGATCACCTGCGCGCCGGCCTGCTGCGCCGCCTGCAATTGTCCCTCGATCCACGCCAGCGTGTCCGTCGGCACGCTGCCCCAGGGCGTCACGGAGTTCACGTCCACCGCCAGCACCCACACCTGGGGCGTCACCTCGTACATGTAGCTGAAGGTGCTTTCGTCCCGGGAACGGGCGTCGTTGTAGCCAAAGTCCGCATAGGCCGCCTTGAATTCCTGCTCGTCCATGCCTTCGATGGGCACGGCGCCCTCCAGGGTGAACCGGTAGGAAAGGCCCGTCTCGTCATGGTTGCCCGGGATGACCAGCACGGGAATGCCCGCCGCCTTCAAGGGCGTCAGAATGTCGATCAGCTCCCGATGGCTCTCATGGCTGCCGTTCAGGGTCAGATCGCCGCTGAGCAGCACGGCGTCGGGCTTCTCCTCCAGCATTTTGTCCACAAACGCCCGGCAGATCTCCGGCGTGTAATGGGTCACCTTGCCGTCAGCGCCCCGCAGGATGCGCAGCAGCGTGTTTTCATCCTCCACCAGCTGCCGGGATAAAAGGTGCATGTCGCTGGCCTCCACCAGACGCACGCCGTCCGCCTGTGCGCAGCAAACCATCAGCATCACCACCAGCACACAAAATAAAGTTTTCTTCATAAAGATTCCACCTCGCGTCATTATAACAGACGCAAGGCGGAAAGCGCAACATTATTTTGTTCGGCTGCGCCACTCGATCCATCCCAGGGTCAGCAGACCATAAATCGCCGCGGCGGCCAGCAGGATCATGACCAGATCCGTTCCCAGGGAGAAGGTGATGGTTTCCGTGCCTATTCCCGATACACTAGATCAAATTGATCAGCCTCCACCGGCTTTATCCCTCCTTTCATAGGTTTAGACGCGCGAGGGATGGGAATGTGACAAAATAAAAAAACCCCACCCAATGCCAGACGGACAAAGAAAGTGCTGGGACACACAGCCCCAGCACTTCTTTTGCAGCATGAAAGCTTTATTCAACAATAACGCCGGAATTGATCTGGGTAAGCACCCACTGGCCGTCTTCGGCCTGGCGGAAGCCATACCGCTCCATTTTGATGGCCCCATTCTGGACGATCTCCAGATCGATTACAAAGAAATCATAGCTTTTTCCATCGATCTGAACGGTTTCCACCGGGAAGGCTTCGGCCAGCAGCGTTTCGAAGGCAGCCTTTTCGCTGGCGTTCATACGCGCGATACGCTGGGTGATCCGCTGGACCAGGGCGGAAGCCTGATCGGATAATTCGTTCTGGGGAATGATATCGCTGTGGCCGATGGCCGCAAAGACCACCAGCAGCTGATCCTTCACGGGCAGCTGTTCCAGCGCGGACATCTCCTGATCATCCAGCATCAGATCCAGATTGACCACCGTCACGTTAGCGCCGGACTGCACCTCGCGCTCCAGGGATTCGCCGATGGTGGCAACGGCATCGGCAGCCATCACGGTACCATCATCGGCAACGCCGCGCAGCGTGCTGACGGCAGTGCCCGGGTCAAAGGTGACAGTTTGCACTGCGGGCGCGGCGGTGACCACGGGCGCGGGAGCAGAATAGTTCTGAACGGCGGGCCGCGGCGTGGCCGTCACAACGGCAGGCACGGTATTGATCACAGGCTCGGAATCTACAACGGGCGCGGGCGAGACAGTGGGAGTAGGGGTCACCTCAGGCACGGGAGTGGCCTCGGGCATGGGTTTCTCGCACCAGATGCACGTGTCGTCCACGCCGTAGCTGTGTTCTTCGGTCAGGCCGTCCTCAGAGCTTTCCTCGGTTTTGGCAACCTCGCCGCAAACCGTGCAGACATAGGTGAGCCTGGATTTGAAGCTGATGGTATGGGTGTCTTCAGTGATGGAAAGCACCTTCAGATCGTATATGACCCCCTCATCCTCCTCGATGCTGGGATGCGTGCACGCATATCCGCAATCTGCGCAAACGCCGCTGCTGAAGTTATGCGCTTCGGTCTCTTTCCGGGTTTCCACAAAATCCTCCTGGCCGGTGGGACCGCCGGAAGCGTGGGTATATACGTTATATACATCATAGCTCAACTCATGACTGTTCGCATCAATGGCGGTGAAATTCTGGTTGCGGAACTCCTCATGGGCTATCACGTCGCTGCCTTCGGCATAGGCGGCAATCGCCGTGCAGGCAAGCAGCAGGCACAGGATCAGCAATACTTTTCTCTGCTTCATAGATACTACTCCTCATCTTTTCACTTTGGTCGAAAAATGGGTCTTTTTCATACTATAATATTAAAACGAAAAAGTCAAGCCTGCCAAATCAAAAACCCCACACAAGCCAAATCAAAAACCCCACGCATGGTGGGGCTTTTGATTTGGCAGGGGCAGAAGGACTCGAACCCTCAACAAAGGTTTTGGAGACCCACGTGTTACCATTACACCATGCCCCTACGCAACGGGTTTATTATACGCGCACTTTAGCGGTTTGTCAATCTCTTTTTTTAAGGGGCGTTCAAAAAATCGCGGATGGCCTCCTGGCACTTTTCCAGCTTGGGCATCAGGTAGTAGGTTTCGTTCAGGGTTTGGCGGGTATAGGCGCCGTCCACGGGCACGCGCAGGGTTTGGATGTTCATCTGGTCAAAGCCCAGCACGCTGGCCACCAGGGAAGCGGCCTGGGCCAAGGTCACGTTGGTGTTCACCCGGCCGATATAGGCGGTGATGATGCGGGTGAGGGACAGCGCGTCCAGGGTGCGCAGCTTGTCATAGATGGCCAATATCACCTTTTGCTGCCGCTGCACTCGCATAAAATCGCTGTCCAGCTTGCGGATGCGGGCGAAGCTCATGGCTTGCAGGCCGTTCAGCGTCAGATGGCCGGGTTCCGTCAGCAAGCCTTCGTCCCGGGGCGCGTCCCGCAGAAAGTTATAATATTCCAGGATGCCGTTCAGCTTGCGGAGCTCGCCGTCGCTCACGTCCATCTCAATGCCGCCGATCGCGTCCACCAGCTCGGCCATCAGGCCATAATTGACGGCCACATAGCCGTCCACATGCACGCCGAAGGATTTGCTCAGGGTTTCCATCAGCAGGTCGGGGCCGCCATAGGAATAGGCGGCGTTCAGCTTGTTGTGGCCATGGCGGGGGATGGCCACATAGGTGTCGCGCATGAAGGAGATCAGCTTCAAATCCCCCGTCCGGGCGTTGAAGCAGGCCAGCAGCATGGTGTCGCTGCGGCCGGTGATGGCCTTGCCCGGATTGTCGATGCCCAGCAGCAGCAGGTTATACAGCCCGCTTTTGCCCTCCGCGGGCAGTTCGTATTCGTCGGGCAGCACCACAAACTCGGCGTCGCCGTTTTCCGTCTGGTACATCTCCCACAAAAGCTGGGTGACTTCCTCGTCCGTCAGCGCCGTTTCCTCCGCC
>CACWUV010000016.1 GCA_902764185.1 uncultured Eubacteriales bacterium | reverse complement strand
CGCCACCGGCACCCGCGCCCACACCGAGGGCCTGGACAACTTCCACAACGCCTTCGCCTCCATCTATGAAGGCCGTTTCCTGGGCGGCGTGGCCGCCGGCATGAAGCTCAACCAGCTGATCGAGGAAGGCAAGATCACCGCGGATCAGGCCAAGCTGGGCTACATCGGCGCTTTCACCTATGCCGAAGTGATCTCCGGTTACACCTCCTTCTTCCTGGGCGCCCGCTCCGTGTGCCCCACCGCCACCATGGAAGTGACCTTCACCGGTTCCTGGTATGACCCCACCAAGGAGCAGGAAGGCGCCATCAAGCTGATCCAGGACAACTGCGTGGTCATCTCCGAGCATGCCGACTCCATGGGCGCTCCCTCCGAGTGCGAGAAGAACAACATCCCCTTCGTGTTCTACAACGGCTCCGCCGCTGATGCCTGCCCCAACACCTACATCGTGGCCAGCCGCATCAACTGGGCTCCCTACTTCGATTACATCATCAACTGCGTCAACAACGGCGAAGCCATCGCCACCGACTGGACCGGCACCATTGAGACCGGCTCCGTTGTGCTGGCCGAGCTGAACGAGAAGGCTGCCGCCCCCGGCACCGCCGAAGCCATCGCCGAAGTGGAAGCCAAGCTGGCCTCCGGCGAACTGAAGGTCTTTGACACCGCCACCTTCACCGTGAACGGCGAAACCCTGACCTCCTACATGGCCGACGTGGACACCGATCCCGCCTACACCCCCGATACCGAAGTGATCGCCGACGGCTACTTCCATGAGTCCGAATTCCGCTCTGCGCCTTACTTCGATGTGCAGATCGACGGCATCACCCTGCTGGACACCGCCTTCTAATTTAAAAAACATTTTCCGCTCCCGGCCTTTCGGGGCCGGGAGCGGTTTTACCCGGTCACTGTAAAGGGCAGGGCAGAGACACCCGCCGCTCCGCCCTTTGCAGTGATTTTCTACAACAATGAGAGGATGGACAAGCCCTTGAATAAGCCCGCCGCTGTTGAATTGCGCAACATCACCAAACGCTTCGGCTCCGTGGTGGCCAACGACCAGGTGAGCCTGGAGATCCGCCGGGGTGAAATATTGGCCCTGCTGGGCGAAAACGGCTCCGGCAAGACCACCCTGATGAACATGCTCTCCGGCATCTATTTTCCCGACGCCGGCGAGATCCTGATCGACGGCAAGCCCGTGGTCATCAAATCCCCCAAGGATGCCTTTGGCCTGGGCATCGGCATGATCCATCAGCACTTTAAGCTGGTGGACGTGCTGACCGCCGCCGAAAACATCGTGCTGGGCCTGGAAGGCAAGATGGACCTGAAGGAAGCCTCCAAAAAGATCAACAGCATCTGCAAGGCCTACGGCTTCGACGTGGATCCCCATCAAAAGATCTACGATATGTCCGTCAGCCAGAAGCAGACGGTGGAGATCGTCAAGGTGCTCTACCGCGGCGCGGACATCCTGATCCTGGACGAGCCCACCGCCGTGCTGACCCCGCAAGAGACCGACAAGCTCTTCGCCGTGCTGCGCAGCATGCGCGACAGCGGCAAGGCCATCGTGATCATCACCCATAAGATGCACGAGGTGGAAGCCCTCAGCGACCGCGTGGCCGTGCTGCGAGCGGGCAAATACGTGGGTTCCATGGAGACGCGCGACACCAACGCCCAGGAGATGACCAACATGATGGTGGGCCGCGCGGTGACGCTGAACATCGACCGGCCCGAGCCTGTGAACCCCAAGCCCCGCATCGCCGTGCGCAACCTGACCGTGCGCAACGAGGAAGGCGTGGTCAAGCTGGAAAACGTGTCCTTCACCGCTAATTCCGGCGAGATTCTGGGCATCGCGGGCATTTCCGGCTGCGGCCAGAAGGAACTGCTGGAAGCCATCGCGGGCCTGCAGCCCACCGAGAACGGCAGCATCGTCTACATTGAGGACGACGGCCGGGAGGAGGAGCTGCTGGGCAAGGACCCGCTGAAAATCCAGGAGATGGGCGTGGCCCTGTCCTTCGTGCCTGAGGATCGCCTGGGCATGGGATTGGTGGGCAACATGGACCTGACCGACAACATGATGCTGCGCTCTTTCCGCCGGGGTCACAGCCTCTTCACCGACCGCAAGACCCCCCATCACGTGGCCGAAAACGTGGTGCACGACCTGGAGGTCAGCACCCCCAGCATCGCCACCCCTGTGCGCCGTCTCTCCGGCGGCAACGTGCAGAAGGTGCTGGTGGGCCGCGAAATCACCAACGCGCCCTCCGTGCTGCTCACCGCCTACGCCGTGCGCGGCCTGGACATCAACAGCTCCTACACCATCTACGACCTGCTGAACCGGCAAAAGAAAAACGGCGTGGCCGTGGTGTACGTGGGCGAGGACCTGGACGTGCTGGTGGAGCTCTGCGACCGCATCCTGGTGCTGTGCAGCGGAAGGGTCAGCGGCATCGTGGACGGACGCGCCACCGACAAGCGCCAGCTTGGCATGATGATGACCCGTATCGGAGGACAAGAGAATGGCTAATTCCACCACCAAGGAACCTTTGATCCATATTACCAAACGGGGCCTGCTGCCCTGGTACGGCGCCTGGGGCATCCGGGGCGGCGCCATCCTGCTGGCGCTGATCTTCTGCGCCCTGGTGACCACCGTGGTCACCGGCCAAAACCCCCTGAGCGTGTACGTTACCATCTTCAACGCCTCCTTCAGCACCCAGCGCCGCACCTGGGTGCTGGTGCAGAACATCGCCATGCTGCTCAGCGTATCCCTGGCCCTGATTCCGGCCTTCAAAATGAAGTTCTGGAACCTGGGCGGCGAGGGACAGATGCTGGCGGGCGGCCTGGCCACCGCGGCCTGCATGATCTGTCTCAAGGACGTATTCCCCAACTGGGCCATCATCCTGTGCATGATCGTGGGCAGCATCGCCGCGGGCGCGCTGTGGGGCTTTATCCCCGCCTTCTTCAAGGCCCGCTTCAACACCAATGAAACGCTGTTCACCCTGATGATGAACTACGTGGCCACCCAGCTGGTCGCCTTCTTCATCATCATCTGGGAGGTGCCCAAGGGCGCCGGCAAGATCGGCATCATCAACCAGCAGACCCAAATCGGCTGGCTGCCCGTCATTGGCAATTACAAGTACCTGCTCAACGTCATCGTGGTGGCCGTCATCTGCGTGGTCATGTACATCTATCTGGGCTACTCCAAGCACGGCTACGAAATCAGCGTGGTGGGCGAAAGCGAGCGCACCGCCAAGTATGTGGGCATCAAGGTGAGCCGGGTCATCATCCGCACCATGCTCCTCTCCGGCGCCATCTGCGGCCTGACGGGCATGCTGCTGGTGGGCGGCACCGACCACACGCTGACCACCTCCATCACCGGCGGCCGCGGCTTCACCGCCGTCATGGTGGCCTGGCTGGCCAAGTTCAACCCCATCTGGATGATATTGACCAGCTTCCTGCTGGTGTTCCTCCAGCGCGGCGCCAGCGAGATCTCCACGGTGTTCGGTCTCAACCAGTCCTATGGCGACATCCTGACGGGCATCATCCTGTTCTTTATCGTAGGCTCGGAATTCTTTATCCAGTACAAGATCAACTTCCGCCACGCGGCCGGAAAGGAGGAAGCCCATGTTTGATTTTGTTTCTTTCATTCCCCGCGCCGTCATGCAGGGCATCCCGCTGCTCTACGGCAGCACCGGCGAAACACTGACCGAAAAGAGCGGCAACCTGAACCTGGGCATCCCCGGCATCATGTACGTGGGCGCCATCAGCGGCGTCATCGGCGGCTTCCTCTATGAATCCTCCCTGTCCAGCCCCGACGCCATCCGGACGCTGCCCGCCATCCTGATCCCCCTGGTCTGCTCCATGGTGGGCTCCCTGCTGATGGGCCTGCTCTACTGCTTCCTGACGGTGACCCTGCGGGCCAACCAGAACGTCACCGGCCTGGCCCTGACCACCTTCGGGGTGGGCTTTGGCACCTTCTTTGGCGGCAGCCTCATCAAGCTCTCCGGCAGCAGCATGCCCTATCTGGCGCTGTCCGCCTCCAGCGCCATCTACCGCCGCACCCTGCCCTTTGCGGAAAGCACGGGCTGGTTTGGCAAGATCTTCCTGAGCTACGGCTTTTTGGCCTATGCCGCCATCATCGTTTCCCTGGTGGTGGCCTACATCCTCAAGCGCACCCGGGTGGGACTGCACCTGCGGGCCGTAGGCGAAAGCCCCAACACCGCCGACGCCGCGGGCATCAACGTGAACCGCTACAAATACGCGGCCACCTGCGTGGGCTCCATGATCGCGGGCCTGGGCGGCCTGTACTACGTGATGGACTACTCCAGCGGCATCTGGGCCAACAACGCCTTCGGCGACCGCGGCTGGCTGGCCATCGCCCTGGTGATCTTCTCCATCTGGCGGCCCAACGTGGGCATCCTGTCCTCCATCCTGTTTGGCGGCCTCTATATCCTGCATATGTACATCCCCACGGGCATGAACCTGGCCATCAAGGAGATCTACAAAATGCTGCCCTACGTGGTCACCATCATCGTGCTGGTGGTCACCAGCGTGCGCAACAAGCGCGAAAACCAGCCCCCGCAAAGCCTGGGCCTGCCCTACTTCCGCGAGGAGCGCTGACGCAAGGCAATCTCCCGGCGCATGTGCGATCCCCGCTCCCGTAAAAACATAACGGATCAGATCCTTCGACTCCGCTCCGCTCAGGATGACCTGAGCGAAGCGTAAGCAGAGCCGAAGGATCTGTTTTGTCCAATATGCGCGGCAGTAAGAAATTTTCTTTCTCATTTCCGTGCCCAACGGCGTATTTAATGATATAATGGTATAAACATCCCGCGAAAAATCAGCCGAAAAGGAGTTTTCTTTATGCCAAACGTCCCTTTCAACCGCAAAAAGAACGTCACCGGCCAGGCGTCGGGTGACAGCATGCAGACCCACGGCGCTGGCCAGGGTCAAGGCCCGGTGGGCAAAAAGGACGGCTATCAGGACCGCAAGCAGCCCCAGAACAACGGGCGCGCCGCCCAGCCCCTGAACCGCCCCAAGCAGACCGCGGGCTCCTCCACCGGCAATATGAACACCTCCGGCTCCGGCCTGGGCGGTTTCCGTCCCCGGCAGCAGCGGCCCTTTGCCTCCCGGCCGCAGCAGTCTGCCCAGCGGCCCCAGCAAAGCCAGCAGTTCCAGCAGACCCAGCAGAGCACCGGCAGCAGCGGCACCCGGGCCGGCGGCGGCATGGGTAAATTTATCATCATTGCCCTGATCGTCCTGCTGCTGGGCGGCGGCGGTGGCCTGAGCGGCCTCTTTGGCGGCGGCGGCAACGATACCTCCAACAACAGCAGCAACACCAGCAATTACTCCTCCCAGCAGTCCACCCAGAGCTCCACGGCCTCCGATCTGGTAAGCTCCCTGCTGGGCGGCGGCAGCAACGGCGGCGGCGCGTCCAGCCTGATTTCCGGCGGCCTGAGCAGCCTGCTTGGCGGATACAGCGCCTCCTCTCTCCAGGATATGCTGGGCGGCAGCTGGTTCTCCAGCCAGACGGGCATCGGCAGCGCCACCCCCGCTTCGCCCTCCACCGTTTCCACCGCCGCGGCCAACGGCGGCGGCGCCAATTACACCAGCGTCAACCGCAGCGTAGCCAGCGGCAGCCGGGCCAAATATACCACCGTGAAGGGCAACGGCAAGGACACCTTCACCATCATGGTGTATATGTGCGGCGCGGACCTGGAAAGCAAGAGTGCCATGGCCACCCGGGACCTGCAGGAAATGCTGGCGGCCCAGTTTGGCAGCAACGTGCGCCTGATCGTCTACACCGGCGGCAGCAAGGGCTGGCGCAACAACATGGTGTCCTCCCAGGTGAACCAGATCTGGCAGGTGAAGGACGGCGGCCTGGAATGCCTGGTGGAGAACGCGGGCACCGCCGCCATGACCAACCCCGCCACCCTGGCCTCCTTTATCCAATACGGGGCCAAGAACTTCAAGGCCAACCGCTACGCCCTGATCCTGTGGGACCATGGCAGCGGCTCCGTGGCGGGCTACGGCTATGACGAGCGCAATCCCGCCGCGGGCAGCATGAGCCTGGCGGGGCTCAACACCGCCTTCCAGAACGGCGGCATCCAGTTTGACTTCATTGGCTTTGACACCTGCCTTTTGGCCTCCGTGGAAAACGCCCTGATGGTCAGCCGCTACGCCGACTACCTGATCGCCTCCGAGGAGACCGAGCCCGGCATCGGCTGGTATTACACCAACTGGCTCACCGCCATCGGCAATAACACCTCCATCAGCACCCTGGACATCGGCAAGCAGATCTGCGACGATTTTGTATCCCAGTGCGCCAGCCAGTGCCGCGGCCAGCAGACCACCCTGAGCGTCACCGACCTGGCGGAGCTGAGCAACACCGTGCCCGACAAGCTGAGCGCCTTTGCCAACGGCATCACCACCCTGGTGACCAACCAGGATTACAAGTCCGTCTCCAACGCCCGCAACGGCAGCCGGGAGTTTGCCCCCTCCGCCCGCATCGACCAGGTGGACCTGACCGACCTGTGCAACAACCTGAATACCGCCGAGAGCAACGCCTTGGCCAAGGCGCTGCGGGCGGCGGTGAAATACAACCGCACCAGCATTGCCGACGCCTACGGTCTGAGCGTCTATTTCCCCTATCAGAAGATGAGCAACGTGGATAAGGCTGTCAGCACCTACGCCGCCATCGGCATGGACGACAGCTATTCCAAGGCCATCCGCGCCTTCGCCAGCGTGGAAGCCAGCGGCCAGGCCGTCACTGGCGGCGTCACCAGCGCCATTCCCTCCCTGTTTGGCCTGGGCGGCGGCAGCTCCAGCAGCAGCGGCGGCGATATGATCGGTTCCCTGCTCAGCAGCTTCCTGGGCGGCGGCATGGGCGACATGAGCAGCCTGATGGGCGATTTTCTGAGCGGCCGCACGATGACCGAAGAGCAGCTGGGCACCTACCTCACCGCCAACATTCTGGACAGCGGCAACCTGGTGTTCAAGCAGGACGGCGACCAGTGGGTCATCGATATGACCCCCGACCAGTGGGCCCTGGTGCACGGCGTGGACCAGAACCTGTTCTACGACAACGGCAAGGGCTACGTGGATATGGGCCTGGACAACCTGTTTGAATTTGACGCGGCGGGCCGCCTGGTGGCGGACACCAGCGGCACCTGGGTGGCCATCAACGGCCAGCCCGTGCCCTACTATCACGAAACCACCCAGGTGATCAGCGAGGACGATTGGCGCATCACGGGCTCTGTTCCCTGCCTGCTCAACGGCGAGCGCGCCGAGCTGCTGCTCACCTTTGACCAGGACGGCAGCGCCGTGGCCGGCGCGCGCACGGTGTATGTGAACGGTGAAACCGACACCATCCCCAAGTCCATGACCGAGATCGCCGCCGGCGATACCATCACCTTCCTGGCAGACCTGTATGACTACGACCAGAACTACATCGACAGCTATCACTTCGGCAACACCCTCACCGTGGGTGAAGACGGTCTCACCGTCAGCGACGTGTACCTGCCCGATGCCAGCAAGGCCATGATCACCTATCGCTTCACCGATATTTACAATCAGTCCTACTGGACGCCCGTGATCGGGAAGTGACAAAGGAAAGGGGCACGAGGCTACGCGCTTTCTGAAGAAAGCTGCGCAAAGACTTTTGGCGGGCGAAGTTGATTGATTTGTCGATCTTTGTTGCTCCGCCAGTCGATTGAATATACTCGACTTGTATCGTGCTCCAGAAATACGCCAAAACGAAATCCGCCCGGATTTGAGCAAGCTCAATCCGGGCGGCTCCCGTTTTAGGCTATGCTGCCGATGCAGCATTGACGTCGGCAAGCCGCCGTCATTTCCGGAGCGGCGGGGTTTCTCCAAGTTTGGTAAACAACGCGCGTAAGTCTGGGGTCGGCATGCGCAGCAGGCCGAGAATCGCGCAGCGATTCCGAAAAAGCCGGGAGACGGCAGATGGAGCTTGCTCCGATCTGACGGCTTCTGGCTTTTTCATTGCCCCGGACGGCTTTTTGCAATCTCCAAAGCTAAACTGGCGGAAACTGCTGGAAAGCGAACTCAGCCCTGTTCGCCCACCAAAAGTCTTTGCGCAGCTTTCTTCAGAAAGCGCGTTTTTCCCCCCCACTTAGCAATTTCACACTCTAACAAATCCGCGTCAAATCACCTTGAATTGCTTCCATTTTCCGCTGCGCCAGCGGATGATGTCCAGCGCGCCCTTGATGCACCAGTCCAGGCCCATGGCCAGGGCGATGCCGATGACGCCCATGCCCATCCACAGGCCCAGCACGAAGCTGAACAGGGTGCGGCAGATCACGGTGGCGAAGATGGAGGACCACATGGTAAACTTCACGTCGCCGGCGGCCCTAAGTCCCGAGGAAAGGGGCAGGGAGAAGGGCTGCACCAGGGCGGCAAAGGCGTTATGGATGATGACGATGACCAGGATCAGGCGCTTGGTTTCGGCGGAGACGTTATAGAGCGGCAGGATCAGCGGCATCAGCGCCAGGACCAGCAGGTTCCACAGGATGGCCAGCGCCAGGGACAGGCGGGTGAGCTTATGCATATACCAATCCGCCGCCTCGGTGTCCCCCGCGCCCATGCACTGGCCGATGACGGTGATGAACACCGGGCCCATGGACACGCACATGCAGGCGGCCAGGGACCAGATGGTCTGGCCGATGCCGTTGGCGGCGATCTGGCTGGTACCAAAGGTGGCGATCAGCGCGCCCAACACCACCTTGGCCAGCTGGAACAGGGTGTTTTCAATGGCGTTAGGCACGGCGATGCGCAGGATACGCAGGCTCATGTCCTTTTGCGGCATCAGGTCCTTGCCCAGCCGCAGCGTCACCTGCCCCTTGGGGTTCAGGCACAGCCGGGTCATGACGACGGCGGCGAAATACCAGGACAGGGTGGTGGGCCAGGCCACGCCCGCAGCCCCGGCCTTGAACACGAAAATGCCGATGGCGTTGCCAACGACGTTGAGCAGGTTCATGGCCACGGACACATACATGGTGGTGCGGGTGCGGCCCATGGAGCGATAGAGCGCCGCGCCGGCGTTGTACAGGGCGTTGGCCGGGAAAGACAGGGTGACGATCCATAGATACGTGCGGCAGGCGGCCATCACCGCCGGCTCCACGCTGGGATACAGCAGATTCAGGATGGACGGGCCCAGGACCAGCACCAGCCCCATGCACACCACGGACACGATGGCCGCAATGGTGTAGAGCTGGGAGGCGGCCAAGTCGCTCTGGCGCTTGTCCTTGAGGCCGATATACTGGCTCACCACCACCGCGCCGCCCGTGGCCACGGCGGTGAACAGATAGATGAAAATGGTGTAGAGCATGGTATCCAGCGACACGCCGGACACCGTGGCCTCCCCCGCGTAGCTGACCATCAGCGTGTCCGCGATGCCCACAATCATCTGCAGCAGCTGCTCGATGAGCAGCGGAATGATCATTTTGCGCAGCGCGCTGTTGGTGAAGCTCTGCCGATCCAGCGGCAGCCGCGGTTCCGGCTCCAGAAAACGGGAAAACAGCGACATGGGTATCTCTCCTTTTTATTCCGGCAGCTTGGTCACGTCCACCCTGCCCGCCGGCTCGGTGAGCGCCTCCAGCTCCTCCGCGGTGAGCCGCGCGGCGGTGTTGGCCTCAAACACGATCACCCGGTCGGCATAGCCCCTATGCTTCAAGCAATCAAGCGCTGCGGTGGGGGACATGGACATTTCTCCTTGTGAATGTACCAATATTATATATAAATACCGGTTGGTTGTCCAGCGCGCCAGGCATTGATTTATGCGGCGAATGGGTGTACAATAAACGCCTACCGAACCAATCAGCAAGGAGAGAACCTATGTCCCGGCAATTTACCCCCTGCCAGCAGGTGGAGCAGACCATCGTGCGGCGTTATCACGAGGAGCTGTGGAGTCCCTTTTGCAAGGCCATCAAGCGCTATCAGCTGATCCGGCCCGGCGACAGGATCGCCGTGTGTATTTCCGGCGGCAAGGACAGCATGCTGATGGCCAAAATGATGCAGATGCTGCACCGCCACAGCGAGATCCCCTTTGAGGTGGAATATCTGGTGATGGACCCGGGCTACAACCCCGAAAACCGCCGCAAGGTGGAGGAGAACGCCCGGTTTTTGGAAATCCCCGTGACGGTGTTTGAAAGCGACATTTTTGAAGTGGCCAACGCCCAGGAAAAGAACCCCTGCTTTCTGTGCGCCCGCATGCGCCGGGGCTGCCTGTACAAGAAGGCCCGGGAGCTGGGCTGCAACAAGATCGCCCTGGGCCACCACTTTGACGACGTCATCGGCACCACGGTGATGGGCATGTTCTACGGCGGGCAGCTGCAGGCCATGATTCCCAAGCTGTGGGCCAAGAATTTTCCCGGCATGGAGCTGATCAGGCCCCTGTATCTGGTGCACGAGGAGCACATCATCGCCTGGGCCCGGGCCAACAGCCTGGAATTCATTCAGTGCGCCTGCAAATTCACCGAGGACAGCGCCAAGCACGAGGGGGGCAGCAAACGGCTTGAGATCAAAAACCTGATCAAAGAGCTCAAAAAGACCAACCCCACCATCGAGGACAACATCTTCGCCAGCATCCACACCCTGCAGCTCGACACCATGGTGGGCTGGAAGTATAAAGGCCGGGAAATCAGTTTCCTGGACGGCTATGAGGAGGGGCGCCATGAACCCGTTTAGCAGAACGCAGCTTTTGGTGGGCGAAGCCGCCATGGAGCGACTGGCCCGCAGCCGGGTGGCGGTGTTCGGCGTGGGCGGCGTAGGGGGCTATGTGGTGGAAGCCTTAGCCCGCAGCGGCGTGGGCGCGCTGGACCTCATCGACAGCGACACCGTGTCCATAACCAACCTCAACCGCCAGATCATCGCCCTGCGTTCCACCCTGGGCCAATACAAGGTGGACGTGGCGGCGGCCCGGGTGCGGGACATCAACCCCGACTGCCGGGTGACGGTGTTCAAAACCTTTTATCTGCCCGAAACCCAGGATCAGTTTGATTTTACCCAGTACGACTGCGTGGTGGACGCCATCGACACCGTGAAGGGCAAGCTGGCGCTGGTGGAGCAGGCGCGGGCGGCGGGCACCCCCATCATCTGCTCCATGGGCGCGGGCAACAAGCTGGACCCCGCGGCCTTCCGCGTGGCGGACATCTATGAAACCTCCGTGTGTCCCCTGGCCAAGGTGATGCGGGTGGAATGCCGCAAGCGGGGCATTGATCATCTGAAGGTGGTCTACTCCCAGGAGCCGCCGGTGACGCCCAAGGGCATCCCGGAGGACCCCGCGCCCGGCAAGCGCGCCACGCCCGGCTCCATTGCCTTCGTTCCTTCGGCGGCGGGACTGGTGCTGGCCGGCGAGGTGGTGCGGGAGCTGATCAAAGGCTGCGGCTGATGCTCTCTTGTGGCATCGAAAAACGGAAATTTGACGGGATTTGATATAGCCTGCCATTAGATCCTTCGACTTCGCTTACGCTCCGCTCAGGATGACATTGTATGGTAAGTTTTCTCTTGTCTAGTGACTTAAATTGCTGCAGGAAAGCCAACAAACAAGAAAAAACAACCTATTGATGTCATCCTGAGCGAAGCGCAGCGAAGTCGAAGGATCTTGTTTGAGTATTATTATGTCCCGCAAAATTTCTGTTTTCCTGTCCCAAAAAGAATAAACAATATCATGAAAAAGCCAAACGGCTGCCGCCCAGCTTTTTCTTTTTCCCGGCCGTCCGGATGAATTGTGAAAAAAACTGATGAAATCCCAAATTTGGCATTGACAAATGGCTGATTTGACCTATAATATACCATAAGAAGCAAATATAAGTAAGCAAAACATGCACTATAACAATATGGAGGAGAAAAGGATGAAATACTATATTTCTATCGACGCAGGCGGCAACAAATCGGTGGGCGTGCTGTTTGACCAGACCGGCTCGGTGATCGCGTGCGAGGAAGGCCGCGGCGCGAACTCTTTTGATATCGGACCTGCGGAAACCAGCGCCCGTCTGTGCGCCGCCGTGGATTCCCTCAAAACCCATCTGCCCGGGGGCGCAAAGCTGAGCGCGGTGTTTGGCAGCATTTCCGCCGCCTATTATTATCCCGAGGTGGAGGTGCAGGTGAAGCGCCACGCCGACGGCGCCAAGTGCAAGCTGGACGGCGTGGTGAGCAGCGTCATGGCCGCGGTGCTGGGCCGCGAGGACGGCGTGTGCCTGATCTCCGGCGTGGGCAGCTATTGCTGCGTGCGCCAGAAGGGCGAGCACCGCTTCTTCATCGGCAGCACGGGCTACATGCTGGATACCGCCGGCAGCGGCTACGTGCTGGGCCGGGAAGCCCTCAACGCCGTGCAGCGCCAGCGGGACGGCCGCGGGCCCAAGACCAAGCTGACCGAAATGATTGAAAAGGAAATCGGCGAGACCGTGCAGGAGCACCTGCCCGTCATTTACACCGGCGGCCGCGCCTACATCGCCTCCTTTGCCCATAACGTGTTCACCGCCCGCAGCATGGGCGACCCCGTGGCCACCGGCATTTTCAACAGCGCCGTGGATCACTTTGCCGAAGCCCTGGGCGCGGCCTACAAGCATCTGGGCCATCCCTTCAAGGTGGCCATCGGCGGCGGCGTTTTCCTGCACTTCCCCGAGTATGTGGAGGCCGTGCGCGCCAAGGCGCCCGCGGGCTGCGAGCTGATCGTGCTGGATGCTCCCGCCGTGTACGGCAGCGCGCTGGAGGCCATCTGGCTCACCGGCGAGGAGCCCGAGGAGGGCTTCCGCGCCCGCTTCATCGACACCTTCAACCGCCACCCCAGCAAGCGGGCGGCCTGGTAAGCCTATGCACAGAAGCCTTCCCATTCCCGGGAAGGCTTCTTTTTCGCCTCAGTGCTTCACGCCTGCGCTGCGTCGCATCCGATGCGCCCTCTCAGGCGGTGAAAACAGCCTTTTTCGCTTGTTCATGCCCTCACCTCCCGCTTTCAGTGTGCCATGCTTTGGCCCTTTCATGCATTCCGCGGGTCCGCGGCGCTTGCATTCATGGATTTTTTATGCTATACTGTACCCAGTCCTGACACAGGAGATGAAAACATGCTGAATATGCACATCTTTTTGGTTGGCATGGCTGGCGCGGGAAAAACCAGCCTGGGCCGACGCTTGGCATCCAACATGAATCTGCCCTTCGTGGATACGGATCAGCGGGTCAGCGAAATCATGGGAATGTCCGTCATTGAGATTTTCCAGACCTTGGGAGAGGCGTTTTTCCGCAACGCGGAGGCGGGCGTGCTGATGGAGCTCATCGGCAAGCCGCCCTGCGTGGTTTCCACCGGCGGAGGTCTGCCCACCTCCCAGGAAAATGTGCTGCTGATGAAAAACCATGGCGTCATCATCCATGTGGACCGTCCCCTGGATCAGATTCTCAGCGACATCAAGATGGAGCGCCGCCCCACCCTGGCCGGCGGCTCCTATGAAAACGTCATTGACCAGTACAACGAGCGCATCGGCCACTACCGGGCCTGCGCCGATTATCGGCTGGACAATTCCCATGGCTTCGCCGTGGGTCTGCAAAACCTGACCCAATTGGTGGAGAGCATCAAATAACCCCATACATCCCGCCGCCCGTCGGAGTTTTTCCCCGATGGGCGTTTTTCTGCGCGCATTCTTTACGCAAAAAAAGAAGTGGCGCGGCGGGCGCATATCTGCTATAATAAAGGCGTAAAACCAGTTCAAAGGGGGTTTTTCCCATGATACGCGTAACGGTATGGAACGAATTTGTCCACGAGCGGGAAGAGGAGCGCGTGCGCCAGATCTATCCCCAGGGCATTCATATGGCGCTGAAGGAGCTGCTGGAGTGCGCGGACGTGACCGTGCGCACGGCCACCCTGCAGGAGCCGGAATGCGGCCTGACGGAAGACGTGCTGCGGGATACCGACGTGCTGGTATGGTGGGGCCATATGCGCCACGAGCTGGTGCCGGACGAGATTGCCGAGCGGGTGCAAAGCCACGTGCTCCGCGGCATGGGCCTGGTGGTGCTGCACAGCGGCCACAAGTCGAAGCCCTTCATGCGCCTGATGGGTACCACCTGCAACCTTAACTGGAACGAGATCGGCGAGCGCGAGCGCATTTTCGTCATCGATCCCGCGCACCCCATCGCCCAGGGCCTGCCGCCTTATTTTGAATTGGCCCACGAGGAAATGTACGGCGAACACTTTGACATCCCTACCCCGGACGAGCTGGTGCTCTCCGCCTGGTTCCAGTCCGGGCAGATCTTCCGCTGCGGCTGCGCCTGGCGGCGCGGCTACGGGCGGGTATTCTATTTCCAGCCCGGTCATGAGACTTACCCTACCTATTATGAAAACGAATATGTCAAGACGGTCATCCGCAACGCCGTGCGCTATGTGGCCAAGCCCCAGGGACTGAACCTGCGGGATGGCTGCCCCCATGTGGGCGAACTGGAGCGCGTGCCGGACTGCGACCGCACCGATAAATAAAAAAGGAGGCAACACCATGGAAGATGAACGCTTGGACATCGTGGAAGGCGTGGACGAGGACGGCAACCGCCTGCTGCTGCGGGTCAACCGCTATTTCTACTACAACGGCGAGGAATACGTGCTGCTCAGCGACGACATCGAGGACGAAAAGGACGACCTGGACGACGTGACCTTCTTTGTGATGAAGGTCAGCGTATCCACCGACGAGGACGGCGAGGAGATCGAGGAATTCGAGCCGGTGGAGCAGGAGCTGATGGACGCGCTGATCGAGGTGGTCAAGACCAACTTTGAGGACGACAGCGAGATCCCGGACGAGCTGGAATAAGACACTTTTATGAACGCCTGCTGGCCTTTGGCCAGCAGGCGTTTGTGTTAACCGACGCCGGTTTTCATTCCTGTTTAGACGGAATAACATAATGATCCTTCGACTGCGCTGCGCTCCGCTCAGGATGACATCGTTAGGTAAATTTTCCTCTTGTTTGTTGGCTGTTTTTTTCTGCAATTTCAGCCGATAAGCAAGGGCATAATCGCCTTCCAATGTCATCCTGAGCGGAGCGCAGCGCAGTCGAAGGATCTTTAATATTAATTACTAGAGTCTGTTTCTAAAATGAGGAATATGCAGTTTCAAGCGGATCGGCTTGCAGTTCAAGGCGCTTTGACGATGGTTTACTGGAGGTAAATCGAGGAAAAGCAACGCTGAAATGCATGCCGAGATGCCGAAAATACATCTTTCCGAATTTAGAAACAGGCTCTAATTGCCCCCGCCATTTTCTGTCCGTTCCTGACAGAAAGGGCGCCACAGCGCCCCTGTTTCCTCATTCCCCTTGCTCCCCCTTCCCGCTCCGCTTTTTCGTATATAAATACACATACTGCTCCGGCCGGAGCACGGTATTGAAGTCATAGTACACGTTCTCCTTGAACATGGCCTTGATGATTTCGTACCGGGGATGGCCGGGGCCGTTTTCATCGCCGCGCCAGCCGTAGAGGGTGGGGATGTCCGTCCAGAATTCGTAGGCCTCCAGGTTGTCCTTCTGGCAGGAAAGGAAGCGCTGGCGCTCCGTCCAGGTGACGCCGGTGGCGTTGCCCACCCAGATGCGCTTGAGATTTTTGAGGTGGTAAAGGGGGCTGAGGTCGTACACCCGGGTCATGCAGATATTGAGATCCAGCAAGGTGTCGCAGCCCTCCAAAAAAGAAAGGTCCTGCACCTTCGTATTGAAAATTTCAATGTATTCCAAGGGCTTGCCCTTTAAACACGACAGATCGCCGAACCGGTTGTCCGAGAGGATCAGCACCCGCAATTCCGTCATGGGCTCCAGGAAGCTCACGTCGGAGATCCAGTTGTGCCCCAAATCCAGGGCGCGCAGCTCGGTGGCGTAGCGCAGCGGCGCCACTTCTTCATCCTCCAGCCGGTGGTCCTTGCTGGAATGGCGGGTGGAAAACACCCAGTCGTCGGTGCGCAGGGAATAGCCGCTTTTGCCCAGATACAGCGTCCAGACCACCTTGACGCCCTGGGGGGCCAGCTCCTCCCGCAATTGTGCCAGCGCCTCGTTGTCCAGGCCGCAGTCCGTCAGATCCACCCTCGTCAGATAGGGCATGCTGCCCAGCGCCCCTTTGAGCTTCTCCGGCCGGGTGATCCGCACGCCCGTCAGATCCAGGGTCTCGGCTCCGCGGTCATAGTAGACCCCTTCGATGGCCACCAGCCCTTGGGTGCTCTGCTGGGCCCAGGCGATGGAAAAGAGCGCTGTAAATAGGATAGCGCAGAACAGCAGAAGTTTTCTCACGCACCTGTTTCCTCTTTCCAGTTACTTTAAATATATCATATCACTTTTTATCAGCATGTAAAAGGGGGGAACATTGACAAATCGATATAAAAAATGTATAATGTAAAAAAATGATCCGTGGAAGACGGACCACAATAAGAAAGGAGTCCGGTACAATATGAAGAAATTTATTGCGCTGGCAATGTCCCTGGTTCTGGTTCTGGCCGCCATCCCCGCTTTTGCGGCGGATTATTCCGGCTATACCATCCGCATTTACTCCAATTCCAACTCCACTGAGCGCGTCAATTGGCTGGTGAACGCCGCCAAGGAAGCGGGCTTCAGCATCTCCATTGATGACAACTCCGTCATCTCCGGCGACACCGCCGCTGTGCAGGCTGCCAACGAGAACAAAGATGGCGACATCCTGTTCGGCCTGAACGAGACCCGCTGGGGCCAGGTCATCGGCGGCACCTATGAGAATCTGGCCATCGCCGATTGGACTCCCTCCTGGGCGGAGGAAGTGGGCAACTTCAAGTATGACGGTAAGGCCTACGGCCTGGTCATCCAGAACGTGCTGATGCTCTACCGCAACGACGAGTTTGGCACCAACGGCAACGAGCTGCACTTCGATCATTGGGCCGACATCGTGAACAGCGGCTACACCTGGTATCGTCAGGGCAAGGTCGGCGGCACCACCAATGCCAACATCAACAGCGCCATGCTGTATGCCTTCACCGATCCCGCCAGCCCCGCCGGCGGCATCTCCGTGGACGGCTGGAAGACCCTGTGGGCCTACTGCCAGAACGGCGTGTTCACCGGTGACAGCTACGGCTTCGATCCCCTGAACCGCGGCGATGTGCAGATCGGCACCTTCTATTCCTCCTCCCTGTACGGCAAGATCGACACCGCTGCCGACGCCTCCGAGCATCCCCTGAATGGCACCCTGGAGCCCGAAAACTGGGCCCTGGTGGACATCAAGGACGGCACCTATTACATCGCCGAGTATCTGGGCATCATCGACCGCGCTGACCGCACCGCCGAGCAGACCGAGGCCGTGAAGGCCTTCGCCGAGTGGTTCGGCTCTGCCGATGTGCAGGCTGCCTGGGCTGACGAGTTCGACAGCTTCCCCTGCAACACCGCTGCCGCCGCGCAGATCTACGATGAGACCCCCGCCATCTACACCCTGCCGAATTTCGCCCTCAACAAGGTGGAAGGCACCGACATGACCTACGCCGAGTATGTGGCTGCCCACAGCAAGGAGTGGACCAACATCATGACCAACCTGGGCTTCTACTGGGCTGACAACAGCGCCGCTCCCAACGAGCCCGCTTGGGATACCCTGGACTGGGCCACCCTGACCCAGGCCGCTCAGTAATATTCCGGCTATAGCAAGGCGCGCCTGATCATCAGGCGCGCCATCCTTTTTATCCTGAAACATGAGGAGTGACTCAAGATGGCTGATCAGCCGCGGAGCATGATCGATTTGAAAAACATCATCGTCAAATTTGGTGATTTTGAAGCGCTGCACAACATCAATGTGGATGTGAAGCAGGGCGAATTCTTCACCTTTCTCGGACCCTCCGGCTGCGGAAAAACCACTACGCTGCGCACCATCACCGGCTTCATTGAGCCCGTCAACGGCACGGTGAGCGTGAACGGCAAGGATATTACCCATGTGCCCATCGAAAAGCGCAATATCGGCATCGTCTTTCAGAGCTACGCTCTGTTCCCCACCATGACGGTGTATGACAACGTCGCCTTCGGCCTCAAGATCCAGAAGAACAAGAAGGACGAGATCGACCGCAAGGTACGCGACATCGCCCGCAAGGTGGATCTGTCGGACGAACAGCTGCAAAAGGCTGTATCCCAGCTCAGCGGCGGTCAGCAGCAGCGCGTGGCCATTGCCCGCGCCCTGGTTACCGGCCCCGCCATCATCTGCATGGACGAGCCGCTGTCCAACCTGGACGCCAAGCTGCGTGTCCAGCTGCGCAACGAGCTGAAAAAAATGCAGCGGGACTTTGGCATCACCACCATTTACGTGACCCACGATCAGGAGGAGGCCCTGACCCTTTCCGACCGCATCGCCGTGTTCAACAAGGGCTATATTGAGCAGATCGGCACCCCCAACGAGGTGTACAACCACAGCAAGACCGAGTTCGTGTGCAACTTCATCGGCGATATCAATCGGATGGGAGACGACCTGGTGAGCAAGATGGGTCTGGACAGGAGCCAGAACCACTTTATGCGCCTGGAGCGCATCCGCGTGAACCGCGAGGCCCAGGACGGCGAAATCACCCTGCCCGGCACCATCGAGAGCCGCGAATATTACGGCCTGTACATCAAGTATTACATCCGCGTTGCGGACCAGATCATCAAGGTGATCGAGCGCAACGACGGCATCAACATCTATGAGGCGGGCGAGCAGGTGACCGTGGGCATGCACCCCCGCAACCTGATGAGCTACCCGAAACAGTAAGGAGGCGCGCCCATGAATAAAAAAGAAGGGCTCAAGCTGGACGCCTCCCTGGTGTGGAAGGTATTCGGCATCGCGTTTTTCGTCTATCTGTTCTTCGGCTTCATGCTTTTGCCCTGTCTCAACACCCTGACCTCCATCTTCACCGTCAAGGATCCCACCACGGGGGCCACCGATCCCCTGGCGGTCATCCGCTTCTTCTTCGCGGGCAACATGCCCAAATTCGTCCTCAACTCCCTGAAGCTGGCCGTATGCCTGGTGATCACGGTGAACATCGTGGGCATCAGCATCGTGCTGCTGACGGAATACTTTGACATCAAGGGCGCCAAGATCCTGCGGCTGGGCTACATGACCACCCTGATCTATTCCGGCGTGGCCCTGGTGACGGGCTATCTGTTCCTGTATGACAGCGACGGCATCCTGACCAGCTGGCTGGCGGGCATCTTTCCCGGCATGAACAAGAACTGGTTCTCGGGCTTCAACGCGGTGCTGTTCACCATGACCTTCGCCTGCACCAGCAACCATGCCCTGTTCTTCCGCAACGCCCTGCGCGCCATCGACTACAACACCGTGGAGGCCGCCCGCAACATGGGCGCCAAGCCCTTTAAAGTGCTGCTCAAGGTGGTGTTCCCCACCCTGATCCCCACCCTGTTCAGCCTCACGGTCATGACCTTCATCACGGGCCTTTGCGCCATGTCCGCCCCCACCCTCCTGGGCTATGACTCCATCAACCCGGAGATCGTGCGATTGGCAGGCTCCTCCATCGCGGACGAAAGCTTTCCCCAGGCCCGCGCCGCATTGCTTTCCATCATCCTGGCCATGTTCACCATCGTGCTGCTGACGGTGCTCTCCTCCTATGAGCGCAAGGGCCACTATCTGTCCGTCAGCAAAACCAAGGCCAAGCTGGTCAAGCAGAAGATCTCCAATCCCGTGGCCAACGTTTTCGCCCATATCTATGCCTATGTGCTCTTCATCATCTACATGACCCCCGTGGTGATGATCGTGCTGTTCGCCTTCCAGAATTATCCCTCCCTGCGGAGCAAAACCCTGGGCATGGACCAGTGGACGCTGATCAATTTCTTCGGGGCCAAGGACTTTGAGTTCATGACCAACCGCGGCAAATACCGCACCCGTCCGGGCGCCATCAGCGGCCTGTTCGCCAACGCCGACACCGTGGGCGGCATCCGGCTCAGCTTCGTATTGTCCGCTCTGGCCGCGGCCCTGGCCTGCGTCATCGTGGTGGTGGCCGTCAACTACATCTTCAAAAACAAGGGCAAAAAGCGGAGCATCGCCCTGGAATACAGCCTGCTGTTCCCCTGGCTGCTGCCCACCATCCTGATCTGCTACAGCTACCGCACCTACTTCAACTCCACCGACGTGTGGTACGTGTTCGGTCAGAATCTGTACATGCGCGAGAACGTGCGCTTCCTGATCGTGATGGCCTACACGGTGGTCAAGCTGCCCTTCGCCCTGCGCATGGTCAAGGCGGCCTTCTACGCCATCGACGAGGAATTGGAGGATGCCGCACGCAACCTGGGCGCCAGTCCGCTGGTCACCTTCCTGCGGGTCAAGTTGCCCATTGTGCTGCCCAGCGTGCTGGCCGTGTTCGCCCTGAACTTCAACGCCCTGTTCACCGAATACGACATGAGCGCCACCTTCCAGAGCAGCTACGGCAAATCCTACGCCATGGTCATCCAGAACATGTGCCACGACGAGGGCCGCGACGGCTACAACGTCAACGCCTCCGGCCGCCGCTGCGCCAGCACGGTGTTCATCATGCTGGTTTCCGGCCTGATCCTCTACCTGGTGTACGGTGTGGGCGCCCGCGACTTGGGCGAGCGTCTGGAGCGCCGCGCCAAGCGCCGCAAGCGTTGGCAGAAGCTCATGCAAAAGCTGCGCTTCTCCTCCGGCAAGGAGGCCGCGGCATAAGCCAACCCCGTCAAGGGCTCCCTTAGCAGGGGAGCCCCTTTTGTTATGGGTTTTCAGACAAAATAAAACGCACTTCAAATTTATTTTCTTTCCATGCAGACTTTTCCCTCCTTCGCGCCTCTTATAGGTGTATCGCGGTACAGGGAAAGTGAGGAGCAACCATGAACACACAGGAGCAAAACGCGGCGTTTGCGCAGGCGGCGGAAAGCTGCCGGGCGGCCATGTATCGGGTGGCGCTGGGGATGCTGCGGAATCCTGCGGACGCGGAGGATGCGGTGTCCTGCGCTGTCATTGCGGCATACACCCATCTGCACCGGCTGCGGGAGCCCGGAGCCCTGCCGGGCTATCTGATGAAATGCACCGTCAACGCCTGCCATGCCGCGCTGCGGCGGCGAAAACGAGAGACGAGCGCCGAGGATATGGAAATCTACGGCGGATATGAAGAAAGCCCCGACAGCGTGTGGAGCTACGTGCACCACCTGCCGGAAAAATACTGCCTGCCGCTGCTGCTGCGCTACGGCGAGGACTGGTCCTTGCAGGACATCGCCCGGATGCTGAAGCTCCCCAAGGGCACCGTCAGCGCCCGGCTTTCCCGCGGACTGAAAATGCTGAGAACGGAATTGCAGGAGGAGGAAATGCCATGACGGAACAGGAACTGATCAGGCGGCTGCGCAGCGAGCGCCCCGCGCCTCCTGCGGGATTTGAGGAGCGGCAGGACAAGTTGCTGCTGTCTCTCACGCAAAAGGAGGAAAAACCCATCATGAAGCGAAAAATGAGCGTGGCTTTGGTTTTTGCGTTGGTATTGGTACTGCTGAGCGTGTCGGCCTTCGCAGCCAGCCTGATGTTCAGCCCCAAAGCGGACGCAGGCCTGCGGGCGGACAAGGTGCTGGAAGAAAAATACGGCATCACCAGTGAAATGCAGGTCTTTTTCCATCGGTCCGTGAACGAGAACCCGGACGGCTCCACCGTGGTGACCTACATCGGCAACTGGGACCTGGCCTATGTGCTGGGCGAATACACCGTGACCCTGAACGGCAAGGATGCCGCCGTTACCTGGAGCCATGACGGCGAGGACACCAGCGGCGGGCTGGATTCCGAGGCCTGGGGCGTGGAGCAGCTGAACGAGATGATGCGGCTCTACAAGGAGACCCACGACATGAGCACCTATTACAACAAGGGCGCGGGCATCGGCTTGAAGCACACCGAGGCTGAGAAGCCCCAGATCACCGCGCCCGTGGCCTCCGGCACCACGGAGGAAGAATGGAAGGGCGCCCAGGCTGCGCTGATGGAAAAAAGCAAGCTCTCCGAGGCGGAGATGCTGCTGATCGCCCGCCAGGCCATCGAAAACACCTACAGGCTGGACGCCGACCAGATGAAGAAGCTGGCTCACAATCCCGGCCTGTCCTGGTA
>CACWUV010000015.1 GCA_902764185.1 uncultured Eubacteriales bacterium | reverse complement strand
CCCTCCCTGGTGGGGTTTGGGGGCTTGGAGCGCCCGGAAAGGCTGCCAGTGGCAGGCTTTCAGCGGAAAGCGGGCCGGAAGGCCCCGGAAAAGCCCCAACGTAACCCTTTCCCCATCAAATCTCTATTTATCCGTGTCACACCGCGCCCTGGGCCATCATGGCGGTGGCGACCTTCAGGAAGCCCGCGATGTTGGCGCCCAGCACGTAGTTGTCGGGATCGCCGTACTCGGTGGCGGCGGCGTCGGCGTTCTTGAAGATGTTCTCCATGATGCCAACCAACCGCTGGTCCACCTCCTCGAAGGTCCAGGAGAGGCGCAGGCTGTTCTGGCTCATTTCCAGGGCGCTGACGGCCACGCCGCCGGCGTTGCTGGCCTTGCCAGGAGCGAAGAGCACGCCCGCGGCCTGCAGCGCCTTGGTGGCTTCCAGGGTGGTGGGCATGTTGGCGCCTTCGGCCACGGCATAGCAGCCGTTGGCAATCAAGGCCCTGGCCCCGTCGATGTCCAGCTCGTTCTGGGTGGCGCAGGGCAGGGCGATGTCGCACTTCACCGTCCAGATGCCGCGGCAGCCCTCGGTGTACACGCTGCCTGGCACGCGGGCGGCGTACTCCTTGATGCGGCCGCGCTCCACCTCTTTGATCTGCTTGACCACGGCCAGGTCGATACCGTTTTCGTCCACAACGTAGCCGTTGCTGTCGCTCATGGCCACCACCTTGGCCCCCAGCTGGACAGCCTTTTCGCAGGCGTAGATGGCCACGTTGCCGGAGCCTGAGATCACCACGCGCTGGCCGTCGAAGCGCTTGCCGTGCTTTGCCAGCATGGCGCGGGCAAAATAGCACAGGCCGTAGCCCGTGGCCTGGGTGCGGCCCAGGCTGCCGCCATAGGGCAGGCCCTTGCCGGTGAGCACGCCTTCATAGAGGCCGGTGATGCGCTTATACTGGCCGTACAGGAAGCCGATCTCCCGGGCGCCCACGCCGATGTCGCCGGCGGGCACATCCTCGTCCTTGCCCACGTATTTATACAGCTCCGTCATGAAGCTCTGGCAGAAGCGCATCACTTCGTTGTCGCTCTTGCCCTTGGGATCAAAGTCGCTGCCGCCTTTGCCGCCGCCGATGGGCAGGCTGGTGAGGCTGTTTTTGAGCACCTGCTCCATGCCCAGGAACTTGATGATGGAGAGGTTGACGCTGGGATGCAGGCGCAATCCGCCCTTATACGGGCCGATGGCGTTATTGAACTGCACGCGGTAGCCGCGGTTCACCTGCACCTGGCCCTTGTCGTCCACCCAGGGAACCCGGAACATGATGATGCGGTCCGGCTCCACAAAGCGATCCAGCAGCCCCGCCTTTTCATACTCGGGGTGCTTGTCAAACACCGGGCTCAAAGAGGTGAGCATCTCCTCCGCCGCCTGCAAAAATTCCTTCTCGTGGCTGTTGCGGGCGCAAAGCCCCTCATATACGCGCTGTACATATGCATTCATGGGATAGGCCTCCTTACTGTGTGAAAACAAAATCAACAAAAATTATTGTATCCATTGAACTGAAAAAAAACAAGATGCAGCGCTGTATTTGCGCTGCATTTTGGTGTTTTTTCGTTGTATTACGGGGAGGGTGGCGACGCCCCCTCCCCGTCAAAATTCCCTTTGTCCCTCACCGGAAATACCGCTCCACGTCCTCCGCGATGCGCTTTTCCAGCGCTTCGCAGGCGGGCTTATCCTGGGCGGAAACGGAGATATAGACCTTCATTTTGGGCTCGGTGCCGCTGGGGCGCACCACCAGGGAGCAGTTGTCCGCCAGCAGGAATTTGAGCACGTCGCTCCGGGGCAGGCCGTCCCGGCCGGGCAGATAATCCAGGGTTTCCAGCACATTCAGGCCGCCGAAGGCGGGAATATGCGCCCGGAAGGCCCCCATGATGGCCTGCATCTTTTCAAAGCCGCTGGCGCCCTCGAAGGTGTAGCTATGCAGGGTGTTAAGGCTGCGGCCATACTCCGCGTAGAGGGCGTTCAGCTTTTCCAGCAGGCCCATGCCCTGGGTTTTATACCAGGCGAACATCTCGCAGATCAGGAAAGCGGCGTTGACGGCGTCCTTGTCGCGGACGTAGCTGCCGCTGAGGTAGCCGTAGCTCTCCTCAAAGCCGAAAATGTAATCCTTTTCCCTGCCCTGCTTTTCCAGCAGGCCGATCTGCTCGCCAATGAACTTGAAGCCCGTCAGCACGTCCCGAACCTCCACGCCGTAATGCTGGGCAATGCGCGCGCCCATATCGGCGGTCACGATGGTTTTGACCATCACGGGCCGGGCGGGCATGCGGCCCGTGGCCTGGCGGCGGCTGCAGATGTAATCCAGCAGCAGCATGCCGGTTTCGTTGCCGGTGAGCAATTGATATTCGCCCGCGGCGTCCCGCACGGCGATGCCGCAGCGGTCGGCGTCGGGGTCGGTGGCCAGCAGCAGGTCGGCGTTCTCCCGCCGGGCGTACGCCATGCCCAGCTGCATGGCCTCCCGAATCTCGGGATTGGGATAGGGGCAGGTGGGAAAATGACCGTCGGGCTGCTCCTGCTCCTTGACCACAGTGATGTTGGTAAAGCCGCTTTCCCGCAGGATGCGGGTGACGGGTTTCAGCCCCGTGCCGTTCAGGGGCGTGTACACGATGGCCACGTCCTTGTCCACGGCGTCGCCGGGCAGCAGCAGGCTTTCCTTTTTCACCGTCTCGATGAAGGCGGTGTAGATGTCATCGCCAATCCAGCGGATCATGCCGTCTTTGAGGCCCGCCTCAAAGTCCCCGCGCCGCACGTCCCGGAACATATCCAGCCGGTCGATCTCAGCCAATATGGCGTCCGCCGCTTCGGTGGTGATCTGGCAGCCGTCCGCGCCGTAAACCTTGTAGCCGTTGTATTTTGAGGGGTTGTGGCTGGCGGTCACCATGACGCCGGCGGCGCAGCCCAGCTGGCGCACGGCAAAGCTGAGGCAGGGCGTGGGCATGAGCTGAGGATAGATATGGGCCCGGATGCCGTTGGCGGCAAAGACCTCCGCGCTGGCCTGGGCAAACTGCCGGCTGCCGATGCGGCTGTCGTAGCTGATGGCGATGGCGCGCTGATCGGGCGCAAAGTTTTTGATCACATAGTTGGCCAGGCCCTGGGCCGCCCGGGCCACCACATACAGATTCATGCGGTTGGCGCCCGCGCCCAGCACGCCCCTGAGGCCCCCGGTGCCAAAGGCCAGATGGCGGTAGAAGGCGTCCTCGATCTGGGCGTCGTCGCCCCCCATGGCGTTCAGCTCCGCCAGGAGCGCTTCGTCCTGTACGTTTTCCAGCCAGGAATGATATTCTTTCAGGATCTCTTCTCTCATATCTTTTCCTTATCAAAGCAATGAGATCCTCCGGCTCCGCTGCGCTTCGCTCAGGATGACATTGGAAGGGGATGTCCCCCTTGTTTGCCCTTCTGAGCGGAGCATAAGCGAAGCCGAAGGATCTTGTATTGACACTTACGCGAAGAACTTATCCAGGTCTTCCTTGATCCTGGCCTGGATGACCTCGCAGGCGGGCTTGTCCTGGGCGGAGACGGAGATATACGCCTTCATCTTGGGCTCGGTGCCGCTGGGACGGATGACCACGGAGCAGTTGTTTTCCATCAGGAATTTGATGACGTCCGCGCTGGGCAGGCCGTTGATGCCGGGCAGATAGTCCAAGACGCCGGTGATCTTCACGCCGCCGAAGGCGCTCTGGGGGGTGCGGAAGGACTGCATGATGGCCTTCATCTTTTCAAAGCCGCTGGCGCCCTCGAAGGTGTAGCTGTAGGTGCGGTTCAGGCAGTAGCCGTACTGGGCGTACAGGCTGTTGAGCTTCTCCAGCAGGCCCATGCCCTGGGTTTTGTACCAGGCGAACATTTCGCAGATCAGGAAAGCGGCGTCCACGGCGTCCTTATCCCGCACATAGGTGCCGCTGAGGTAGCCGTAGCTCTCCTCGAAGCCGAAGATGTAATCGCTGCGATGGCCTTCCTTTTCCAGCAATGCGATCTGGTCGCCGATGTACTTGAAGCCCGTCAGCACGTCGCGCACCTCCACGCCGTAGTGCTGGGCGATGCGGCTGGCCATGTCGATGGACACCAGGGACTTGACCATGACGGGGCGGGCGGGCATGCGGCCCGTGGCCTGGCGGCGGCTGCAGATGTAGTCCAGCAGCAGCATGCCGGTCTCGTTGCCGGTGAGCAGCTGGTAGCTGCCATCCGCGGCGCGCACGGCGATGCCGCAGCGGTCGGCGTCGGGGTCGGTGGCGATCAGCAGATCGGCGTTCTCCCGCTGGGCGTACTCCATGCCCAACTTCATGGCCTCAAAGATCTCGGGGTTGGGATAGGGGCAGGTGGGGAAATTGCCGTCGGGCTGCTCCTGCTCCTTGACCACGGTGATGTTGGTGAAGCCGCTCTCCTTGAGGATGCGGGTGACGGGGCCCAGACCGGAGCCGTTGAGGGGCGTGTACACGATGGCCACGTTCTTATCCACCACGTCGCCGGGCAGCAGCATGCTTTCCTTCTTGACGGTCTCGATGAAGGCGGTGTAGATGTCGTCGCCGATCCAGCGGATCATGCCGCTTTGCAGGCCCGCCTCAAAATCGGAGCGCTTGACGCCGTTGAAGATGTCGGTGGCCTCGATCTCCCCCAGGATGGCGTCCGCCGCCTCGGTGGTGATCTGGCAGCCGTCGCCGCCGTAGACCTTGTAGCCGTTATATTTGCTGGGATTGTGGCTGGCGGTCACCATGACGCCGGCGCAGCAGCGCAGCTCGCGGGTGGCGAAGCTCAGCAGCGGCACGGGCATCAGCTGGGGATAGATATGGGCCTTGATGCCGTTGGCGGCAAAGATGTCGGCGGATACCCGGGCGAACACGTCGCTGTTGATGCGGCTGTCGTAGCTGATGGCGATGGAGCGCTCCTCGGGCGCAAAATGCTTGATCACGTAGTTGGCCACGCCCTGGGCCGCCCGGCCCACGGTGTAGATGTTCATGCGGTTGGTGCCCGCGCCCAGCACGCCGCGCAAACCGGCGGTGCCAAACTCCAAATCACGGTAGAAGGCGTCCTCAATCCTGGCCTCGTCCCCCGCCATGGCCTTCAGATCGGCCTGGAGCACCTGGTCCTTCACGTTGGCCAGCCAGGCCTGATAGGCGGTGTTGATCTTCTCGTTCATGCTGCATCAATCCTTCTTTCTGAATAAATATGAATCCACTTTCTCGCGGATGTCTTGACATACGGTGCGCTCGATGGGGAAGGCGCGGGCAGAAACCACGCGCTTGGCAAAATACAGCGTCTGCTGCAAAGTGATGTCCAGGGATTTTTCGTCGATATAGCCGCTTTTCAGGCTGTCCCGGCGATCGTGGATGTAGTTGGCTCCCGGCGCGCCGAAGCGGCAGAAGTTGACCGCGGGCACGCCGTTGTCGGCAAAGGGCACGCAGTCGCTGGAATAGATGTCCAGCTTCACCTGGCAGGGGATGCCCGCTTCCTTCATCATGGCGTCGATGTAGCCCACGGCGGCCTCGGTGGCCAGCACGGGGGCGCGGTTCGCAATCCCCTCCTTTAACGCAATATCATCCATTTTTTGTATTCGATCTTTCTTGGCTTTTTTCCTGCTTGAAAAGGGTATTCCGCGCTTTCTTCTAAGAAGAAAGAAACGTACTCCTTAAAGCAGGGCAGCCAGCGCGTTTTTCAGCGCGGCATCGTCCGCCGCGCTGCCCTGGGCCATGTCCGGCTTGCCGCCGCCGCGGGCGCCGCTGCTGCGCAGCAGGGCGGCCATGTCGGGCGCGGCCTGGGCGCCCCGGGCAAAGATCAGCAGCCTGCCTTCGCCCCGGGGACAGGACAGCAGGGCGACAGCCTTCGGATCGCGGATCAATTCCACGGCGGCGTGCTGCAGCACCTCATGATCGGCGTATTCGACGTGGCCGCAGTACAGATCTCCCTGCCGGGTGGCCCGCAGATGCTCCAGCGCCGCCAGCGTCAGGCGCTGGTTCTGTTCACGGCGCACCTGCTGGGCAGCCTCCCGCTCCCTTTTAAGGGCGTCGGCGGCGGTGTCAAAGTCGGCGGACACCAAGGCGCTGACCTCCACGGCGCAGCGCACGGCCCGCTGGATATAGCGCACCGCCCGCATGCCCGCCACGAAGCACAGGCGCATTTTGCCCCGGGCCGGAGCGCTGCTGATGATCTTCACCGGGCCGATCTGGCCGGTGGTGCGGGGGTGGGTGCCGCCGCAGGCCACCATTTCATAATCGCCCATGGCCACCAC
Source organism: uncultured Eubacteriales bacterium (assembly GCA_902764185.1). Lineage (GTDB taxonomy): Bacteria > Bacillota > Clostridia > Christensenellales > Aristaeellaceae > SFMI01. Next base: position 24,011 of record CACWUV010000015.1, on the reverse strand, counting down.
CCGCACGTGCTCGCTGACGGTGGGCCGCTTGCGCAGCGGCAGGCGGTCCAGCGCTTCCGGCTCCGGGAACCAGCAGCGGATGGGATCATCCGCCTGCACCCGGGCGTTGACCAGGGCCTCCAGGGTGTCGATCTCCTCCCGGGTCAAATGGGTGCGCCCGCCGGGCAGATCCATATCGATGGTGCTGTCCTCTTTTCCCAAATGCAAGCCGATGGTGACGCCGCCATAGCGCTCCCAGGCAGCGCCCGCCAGCATATGGTCGGCGGCGTGCTGCTGCATGTGCTCGAACCGCCGGGCCCAGTCGATGCGCCCGTGGACCCGCTGGCCCGCCTTCAAGACGCCGTCGATGCGGTGCCACACCACGTCGTCCTTGACCTCCACGTCGGTGACGGCCACGGACTGATCCTCAAACTCCAAGACCCCCGTGTCGTAGGGCTGGCCGCCGCTGGTGGGATAAAAGGCGCTGCGGTCCAGGGCCACCCAGCCGTCGGGGCGCGTCTCCGCCACCCGGGCGTCGAATTCCGTCAGATAAGCGTCGTCGTAATAAAGCCGCTCGGTCATGTTTTTTCCTCCCGCAAAGCCTGGCACAGCGCCGCGTGATCCACAAAATACCGATCCGCCGTATCCAGAATCTGCCGCTTTTCCTTCACATGCTTGGCGTCCTCGATGGCCCACACCGTCATGCCCGCCCGCTTGCCCGTCTGCATGGAATAGAGGCTGTCCTCCACCAGCAGGCAATCGCAGGTCTTCACGCCCATGCGCGCCGCGCACCGGTCAAAGAGCGCCGTGTGGTGCTTGTCCAGGGGCTGAAAGCAGGTGCTTTCCCAAAAGGTGAAATACCGGGCCATGTTCAGCCGGTTCAGGGTATATTTAAGCGCCTGGCGCTCGGTGGCGGAGAGCAGGCACATGGGCACGCCCAGCGCCTTCGCCGCCTCCAGAGTATCCCGCGCGCCGGGCTTCAGCGGCGCGCCCTGGGCGTAGGTATGGGTGTAAATATAGTTGCGGCACCAGGCCCGGGCCTCGGGATACGTCATGGTCAGCCTGCAATCCGGCGACGCCAGATAATTTTTGATGGTCTCCGACGTGGCCGTGCCAAACCAGGGAGCGTCCTTGCCCCGGGGATCGGGCACGCCGTAATGCTCCAGCAGGCGAAAAATATTCTGAACCCAATAGGTCTCCGTATCGGTCAGGGTGCCGTCCATATCCCAGATGATGGCCTTCATGCGCGGAATCGGTTCCTTTCTGCAAGGGCTGAACAGATTATACCATAAGACGGAAGGGTTTGAAAACAAAAAAAGCAGAAAAATGACGCCATCTTTCTGCCATGCTTTTCCGTTTTTCCTGTGGTATAATCGTCCTGAATCCACGCAAGGGAGAGAAGCCCATGAAGGACAAAAAAGAACTGCTGCGCATGATCAAGTTTACGCTCTTTTCCATCAGCGCCGGGCTCATCGAGGCGGCCAGCTTCGCCCTGCTCAATGAGCTGACCGCCTGGAGCTATTGGCCCTGTTACCTCATCGCCCTGGTGCTGTCGGTGGTGTGGAATTTTACCTTGAACCGCCGCTACACCTTCCAATCCGCCGCCAACGTGCCCGTGGCCATGGCGCTGACGCTGCTGTTTTACGCCGTGTTTACGCCGCTTAGCACCATCCTGGGCCAATACCTGGCCGATAAGGGCTGGAACGAATACCTGGTAACCGGCCTCAATATGGTGGCCAACTTTGTGCTGGAGTTTTTGTGGCAGCGCTTTGTGGTGTACCGCAATCACATTGACGACCGCAAAAAGTGAAGCTGATCAGGACTTTTTAGCAGCGAAGGAGCAATGAATAATTTCAGAGTGTTTGATAAAAACTGCCATCAAGAGGACGCTGTTCCTTTCGCTGGCAGTTTTTTGACTAGCCTGCAATTCAAGGCGCTTTGACGATGGTTTACTGTCGGTAAATCGAGGAAAAGCAACGCAGAAGGGCAGGTTGATATGCCGAAAATGCATCTTTTTGAATTTAGAAACAGGCTCTATTAATGATTCATTTTATCTCGTTCCCAGCGTAATCAGTCCCTGCCCCACCACGTCCAGCAGCTCCACCAGGTCGTCCATGCGCTCCCGCAGCACTTTGCCGTGGTCGGTATCCCGGTTGTAGCGGCGCTTGGGGTAGGCGGCAAATTCATAGCTCTGGCTGTGGATGTCGGTGCCGTTCCTCTGGGCGTCCTTGAGGCTGGTGAAGGGCTGATGGCTCATGAGACGCATGCCGTGGCTGTTGGCGATGAGGGTATAGCCCGCGATGCCCGTGGTTTTCTGGTAGGCCCGGCAGAAGCCGCCGTCGATGACCACCAGCCGGCCGCCGGCCTTCAGGGGGCTTTCCCCGTGGGACACGCGGATGGGCGTATGGCCGTTGATGATGCGGCACTCGTCCCCCGTCAGGCCAAATTCCGCCAGGATTTCCCGGCACTTGGCCTCCTCGTTATACCAGGTGTAATAGGGGTTGCGGGGCTCGTGCCAGGCGGATTCATCGGCGATGAAGGCCCGGGCGAAGGTCTTGACATTGCGGCCGCACACCGGCGAATCGGTGCCGCACCACAGATACCACATGAAGTCCAGGGCGTAGCGGTCCCCCTGATGGAAGGCCCGGCGGGCCACCTGATCGCAGTAATCCATGAAGGCTTTGCCGCTGAGATCCTGGCCCTCCAGGGTCTTGTGCAGGAAAGTGCCGTCGGCGTTCAGCGGCACGCAGCCGTGGAACAGCAGGTTATCGTTGAAGGCCCGGTACATCCAGCCCCGGGTGTAGAGGAAGGTGACGTGCTCGTGAAGCCGCAGGCTGTGGCGGAAGGCGGCGCGCAGGCCCTTCATCACCGCCTGCTCCTCCTCGGACAGCGCGTAGGGCTCCGCCGGGCTCACGGTGGGCAGCGGCAGTTCCTTCACGTCCCACACCCGGCCGTCCATCTCCACGGTGTAGCTGGAGCGGTTCAGCTTATGCAGCAGCAGCCGGTCCTCCAGGCCGAAATCGGGATTGCGGCGGATCAATTGCCCCTCCAGCTTGAACATGATCACCTGAATGGCGTGCACCAGGGCCTTGTCCAGCGGCAGCTCGGGATAGGTCTTTTCGGCAAAGAGGGTCAGCTCCCGCAGGGGGATGCCGTAGCCCCGCTCCAATATGGTCATGTTGCCGTAAGCCAGCGCGTTCCGCACCACGGCGGCAATGCAGGCTTCGCTGCCCGATGCCGCGCCCATCCACAGGATGTCGTGGTTGCCCCATTCGATGTCCACGGCGTGATGATCCATCAGGATGTCCAGGATGCTGTCCGCCCGGGGGCCGCGGTCAAAGATGTCGCCCACCACGTGCAGGCGGTTGACGGCCAGGCGCTTGATGAGCCCGGCCAGCGCCTCGATGAGCCCGTCGGCGCAGCGGGTGGCGATGACGGTATCCACCAGCGCGTGATGATAGCGCTGCTGGTTGGCCTCCTGCTCGGTGGCGGCGGCGTTTTCGTCGCTCTGGAAGTGCATCAATTCGTCCAGGATAAAGACCCATTTTTCCGGCATAGCCCGGCGCACCTTGTCCCGGGTGTACTTGGAGGACAGCAGCCGCGCCAGCATGGCCAGGTGCTCCACCTGCTCCCGGTACCAGTCGCCGGGGATGTCCCCTTCGGCGTGCATTTGCTTCAGGATTGCCTCGGGATAATAGATCAGCGTGCACAGCGCGTCGGCCTCCTCGTGGGTCAGCCTGTCCCCCAGCCACAGATCCACCTTTTCCCGGATGACGCCGGAGCAGTTGTTCATGATATGGCAAAAGGCCTCGTATTCGCCGTGGATGTCGCTCATGAAATGCTCCGTGCCTTTGGGCAGGCTGAGCTGCGCCCGGATGCGGGTGATCTCGGTGCACAGATCCTCCACGGTGTCAAATTGCTCGGCCATGAGCTGCAAATATTTTTGACGGTCCTTGTTCATGGTTACCTCACAGCTTTTTCAGCATTTCACGGTCCACCTTGCGGAAGAGGAGCAGGCAGATGGTCAGGGATACCAGCTCCGCAATGGGGAATGCCCACCACACGGCGTTGACGTCGCCGGTGCGGCTGAGGAGATACGCCACGGGCAGCAGCACGACGAGCTGGCGGCACAGGCTCATGATGAGGCTGTACACGCCCTTGCCCACCGCCTGGAACACCACCGTGACGATGATGCCGACGGCGGCCATCAGGAAGCTCAGGCTGATGGTGCGCAGGGCTGCCCGGCCCATGACGGTCAGATCGCCGGCATCCCCCGCTTCAAAGAGGCTGAGGAGCACCTGGGGCACCGCCATAAACAGCAGCATGCCCACGCCCATGATGCCCAGGGCGATCATCAGCGCCACCCGGATGGCGGCGTACACCCGCTCCCGCTGCCGGGCGCCGTAATTATAGCCCACGATGGCCACCAGGCCGTTGCCCAGGCCAAACACGGGCATAAAGATGAAGCTTTGCAGCTTGAAATACACGCCCAGCACGTTGACCGCCATGGTGCCAAAGCCCAGCAGGATCATGTTCATGCCCACGTTCATCACGGAGGAGATGGCCTGCATGATGATGCTGGGAAAGCCCACGGCCAATATCTCTTTGATGGTGCCGCCCTGGGGACGGAAGCCCCGCACATGGATTTTCAGCTCCCGGTTGCGGGTCTGATTGAGGAAAAGGCCCAGGCTCATGCCCACCCACTGGCCGATGACCGTGGCCCAGGCCGCGCCCGCCACGCCCAGATCCATGACGAAGATCATGATGGGGTCCAATATGATGTTGGTCAGCGCGCCCGCCAGCTGGGTGGCCATGGACAGGGTGGTGTTGCCCGTGGACTGCATCAGGCGCTCAAACACCATGGACAAGAGCAGGCCGAAGCTGAACACCGTGACGATGGTCAGGTATTGGCCGCCCAGGGCCTGCAGATGCTGATCCTCGGTGAAAACATGCATGAAGGAGCGCGCGCCGAAGATGCCGAACAGACAGAACAGCAGCCCGCCGCACAGCTCCAGAAAGATGCCGTTGCGCGCCGCGTCCCGGGCGTCCTGGGCCCGGCCTTCGCCCAAACGGCGGCTGACCAGGCTGTTGATGCCCACGCCCAGGCCGGTGCCCACGGCGATCATCAGCATTTGAATGGGAAATACCAGCGAAACCGCCGTGAAGGAATCCGCGCTGTACCGGGCCACAAAGATGCCGTCCACCACGTTGTAGAGCGCCTGCACCAGCATGCTGATCATAATGGGAATGGAGACCTTGGGCACCAGACGGCCCATGTGCATGGTCCCCAGCATTTTGGAACGTTCCTGTTTTTCCATGTTCCTCTCCTTTGTGTTCATTCGCCTCCATGATAGCAGGCTTCGGCGCCGCCGTCAATCCAGAAGCGCCACCAATACGCTGTTCATCACGTCCATCCCCCGGCAGGTGAGGAAAACCCGACCATTTTGACGCGCCACCCGTCCGTCCCGGACGGCGGGCAGCAGCCGCGGGCCATAGGTTTCCCACAGGCTCCGGCCAAAGCGCTCTTCAAAATCCCCTTCGCTGACGCCCGCCGTCAGCCGCAGGCCCAGCATCATGTATTCAAACCGGGCGTCAGCGGGAGAAATGATTTCGGTTTCCGGCGGCTTTCCCGCCAGATAGTCGTCCAGCTCCCGGGGGTTGGCCCGGCGCTCCTCCCGCCACAGGCTGTGGGCGGCGCAGCCGAAGCCCAGGTAATCCCGCCGCTGCCAGCAGTGGACGTTGTGGCGGCATTCCCGGCCCGGCAGAGCGAAATTGCTGATCTCATACTGGTGGAAGCCATGCCGCTCCAGAGTGTCCCGGCACAGGCCGTACAGGGCCCGATCCATGTCCTCGCCGGGCAGGGATACCTGGCCCCTCTCCACCCAGTCGTGCAGCGGCGTGCCCTCCTCCACGATGAGCGCATAGCAGGAAACGTGCTGGGGCCGCAGATCCAAGGCGGCATCCAGGGTTTCCCGCATGTGCTCCGCGGTCTGGCCCGGCAGGCCCAGCATCAAATCCAGGTTCAGATTATTGATCCCCGCATCCCGGGCGATGGCCGCTGCCTGGCGCACGCCCTCCAGGGTGTGGATGCGGCCCAGGGTGCGCAATAATTCCGGCTGGGCGGCCTGCATGCCCATGGACAGGCGGTTGCATCCGCTCTCCCGCAGCGCCGCGGCAAACTCCGCCGTCAGCGTGCCCGGATTGCACTCCACCGTCCATTCGGCGTCGGGAGCGATGGCAAAGCGCTCCCGCAGCGTCCCGGCGATGCGCCGATATAGCTCCGGCGGCAGCAGCGATGGCGTTCCCCCGCCGAAAAACACCGTGTCCGCCGCCGGATGGCCGCACTGCTCCGCACGCTCCCCGATCTCCCGGCACAGCGCCTCCGCATAGCGCTCCCTGTCCGCCTCCCGGCCCGCCCAGGACGCAAAATCGCAGTAGGCGCACTTGCGGGCGCAGAAGGGGATGTGGAAGTATAACCCCAAAGGCTTCAAAGGCAACACTCCATCCATTTCGATTCGCCTTCTATTTTAATGGATTCCGCCTTGATTGTAAATTATATTCTTTGCGGCTGATGAAACAGAAATTTGACGGGGAGACGTTCGAGGGCTTTGTCCTCGAGCTCCTGCCAGGGAGGCAGCCCCGACCGCGGCCTTTGCGCCCACAAAAAACCAGCGCCCTGATTTCTCAGGACGCTGGTTTTTAAGGAAGCTCTGATTAAATGAGTTGGTCGGATGACGAGCATATTTTTTGTGAGATGCAAGCGTAAAAATCGAAGGTTTAGTGGCGCTAAATCGAGATTTTTATGCGCAGCAGATCACAAAAAAGATGCCGTCAGCCGTGCCGACGAATGAATCAGAGATTCCTTAAGCCGGTGATTACACCAACTCGATGATCACCATTTCAGCGGCGTCGCCACGGCGGGGACCCAGCTTATAGATGCGGGTATAGCCGCCGGCGCAGCCCTTTTCGGTGTTGCGGGCGCGATACTTGGGGCCGTACTCACGGAACAGCTTCTCCACCACGGGATGCTTGTTGTCCTTGGTGCGGGCCTTGTAGTCGCTCTTGCTCTCGTCAGCCTGCTTCTGCTCTTTCAGGTCATACAGATAGGCCATCATGAGGCGGCGGGCATGGAGCTTTTCGGGCAGGTCGTTGGTCACGGTTTCTTCCACGATCTGGCCCTTATCGTTATGGAACTTCTTCTGCACGTCCACGGTCTTGTCATACTCGCGGACAGCCAGGGTAATCATCTTTTCAGCTACGCTGCGAACTTCCTTGGCGCGGGCTTCGGTGGTTTCGATGCGGCCGTACCAAAGCAGGTTGGTCACCTGGTTGCGCAGCAGCGCCTTGCGCTGATCGGCCGTGCGGCCGAGCTTACGTTGCGTTGCCATTGGGGTTTCCTCCTTAACGCCCGTTCAGGGCGGAAACGTTAGTCATCAGACGGGCGCAGGCTCAGGCCCAACGCCAGCAGCTTTTGTTCAACTTCTTCGAGGCTCTTCTTGCCCAGGTTGCGAACCTTCATCATGTCTTCCTGATTGCGCTGCACCAGCTCGGCCACGGTGTTGATCCCGGCGCGCTTGAGGCAGTTATAGGCACGGACGGACAGATCCAGCTCTTCGATGGTCATCTCCAGCACCTTTTCCTTCTTGTCGTCCTCAGGATCGGGGAAGGAAATGGGCATGGTCTGATCCGTCAGACCCACGAACAGCTCCAGCTGATCGTGCAGGATCTTGGCGGCCATGCTGATGGCCTCGTCAGGCAGCACGGAGCCGTTGGACCACACTTCAAGCGTCAGCTTGTCGTAGTCGGTCACTTGGCCCACGCGGGTATCCTCGACTGTATAATTAACTTTGCGGATGGGCGTATAGATCGAATCGACCGGGATCACGCCAATGGGCATCTGGGGGGTCTTGTTCTTATCGGCGGACACGTAGCCGCGGCCGATGTCGATGGTAAACCAGATGTGCAGTTTGGCGCCGTCCCCCAGGGTGGCGATATGCAGGTCGGGATTGATGATATCCACTTCATCGTCGGCCTGAATGTCACCCGCGGTCACTTCGCAGGGACCGACCGCGTTCAGCTCCAGCGTCTTGGGCTGATCGGAGTACATGCGCACGGAGAGCTCCTTGAAGTTAAGGATGATCTCCGTCACGTCCTCCTTGACGCCCGGGACGGTGGAAAACTCATGCTGAACGCCGTCGATACGGACGCTGGTCACGGCCGCGCCGGGCAGGCTGTTGAGCAGCACGCGGCGAAGCGCGTTTCCCAGCGTGTGGCCGAAACCACGTTCAAGCGGCTCGATCGCAAAACGGCCATAGGTGTTGTTGTCGGCAACCTCCTGACACTCGATGTGCGCTTTTTCGATTTCTGCGATCACGGCGTTTCTCCCTCCTATTATTGGAAATCGTCGTTAGGTTTGCAATACAGCTACGCGACGCTCTTTTAACGGGAGTAGAATTCAACGATCATGTTCTCCTGCAGCTCGAAATCGATGTCTGCGCGGGTAGGAAGCTCGTTAACGGTACCAGTCAAATTCTGCGCATCGAAGCTCAGCCACTTGGGGGTCAGCACGGTGGTGCCTTCCCGCAGGGACTTAAACATTTCGCTCTGCGCGGAACGGGGACGCAGGGTGATGACGTCGCCCACCTTCACGGAGTAGGAGGGGATGTCCACCTTCTGGCCGTTCACGCGGATGTGGCCATGGCTCACAACCTGACGCGCCATGCGGCGGGTCTTGGCCAGGCCCAGGCGATAGACCACGTTGTCCAGGCGCAGCTCAAGCAGCTGCAGCATGTTGTCGCCGGTGGGGCCCTTCATGTTGGAGGCCTTCAGGTAGTAGTTGTAGAACTGCTTTTCCAGGACGCCATATACGAACTTCACCTTCTGCTTTTCCTGCAGCTGGGCGCCGTATTCGGACACCTTGCGACGACGGTTGCCGCCGGGATTGCGGGTAGATTTTTTATTCGCGTAGCCCATGACCGCTGGAGAAATATCAAAGCTCCGGCATTTCCGGGCGATCGGCTGCTTATTGATAGCCATTGATAAATTCCTCCTTCAATTACACGCGACGGCGTTTGGGCGGACGGCATCCGTTGTGGGGGATGGGGGTCACGTCCTTGATCATGGTAACTTCGAGACCGGCGGCCTGCAGGGAACGGATGGCGGCTTCACGGCCGGAACCGGGACCCTTGACAAACACATCGACGGTCTTGAGGCCAAACTCAGTGCTGGCCTTGGCGGCGGTTTCGGCGGCCATCTGAGCAGCAAAGGGCGTGCTCTTCTTGTTGCCGCGGAAGCCCATGCCGCCGGCGGAAGCCCAGCTCAAGGCATTGCCGTTCACGTCGGTGATGGTCACGATGGTGTTGTTAAAGGAAGAACTGATATGCGCAACGCCGCGCTCCACGAGCTTCTTTTCACGGCGCTTGCGGGAAATCTTTTTCGCTTTCTGTTGTTTGGGTGCCATTTATATTCCCTCCGCGCCCCGCAACGGGGCATCTACTTTCAGCTTACTTGGTAGCCTTCTTCTTGCCAGCAACCTGCTTCTTGGGACCCTTGCGGGTACGCGCGTTCTGCTTGGTGTTCTGGCCGCGAACAGGCAGGCCACGGCGATGACGCACGCCGCGATAGCTGCCAATTTCCATAAGGCGCTTGATATTGAGCGAAACGTCACGGCGCAGATCGCCTTCCACCTTCAGGTGATGCTCGATATACTCACGCAGTTTGCTGATTTCAGTTTCGGAGAGATCCTTGACGCGGGTATCAGGATTGATGCCGGTCTCGGCGATAATCTGCTGGGAAGTGGTCAGGCCGATGCCATAGATGTAGGTCAGACCGATTTCCACGCGCTTCTCTCTGGGCAGGTCAACGCCCGCAATACGTGCCATGTGTAGGTTACACCTCCAAATGTTATCGGTTCTTTGAACCGTGGGACCGGGTGGGAAAGACCCCGGAAGTGTATGGTAGCTGTGCATGGTCCCTCGGGCCTGCGCCTTCGGGCAGCCGCCCACGCCACAGAAAACCATCTATTAGATACGATCTTTTTCGGGGACGCCTTGTCCCCCAGTTTTCTTTAGCCCTGCTTCTGCTTGTGCTTGGGATTCTCGCAGATGACCATCACATGGCCCTTGCGCTTGATGATCTTGCACTTTTCACAAATGGGCTTAACAGACGGACGAACCTTCATTGGGAAATCCTCCTTGAGTCTTGTAGGGGTTGGGGTTATGCTTTGCTGCGCCAGGTGATGCGGCCTCTGGTCAGATCATAGGGAGACAATTCCACCTTGACCTTGTCGCCAGGATAGATGCGGATGAAGTTCATGCGCATTTTGCCTGAAATGTGGGACATGATGCGATGCCCGTTTGGCAACTCCACCAGGAACATGGCATTAGGCAATGCCTCTACGATCTTGCCTTCCATTTCAATGACATCGTTTTTTGACAAACCGGTGAACCCTCCTTCAGTTCTGTTCAGTTCGCATTTCACCTTGCTGATCTTCACGCTTTAATTGGGAAGATGATCCGGCCGGACCTGCGGGCGCAGCCTCGCTCGCATAGAAGGGAGCCAGCGCTTTTCTCAGGTCGCTGTCCTTCAGGCGGTTCATAGCATAAAGCGAGAGGATTTCGGGCGCCGCATGCGGCGTCGCGGACAGATGCTTGCGCCGTTTGCGCTTGGGGTTATCCACCTTGCGGCGTTTCCCGTCGGCGATGAGCACAAAATCGTCGTCCACAGAATATAATACCACAAAAGGGTACCCTTTGTCACGCCCTTTTTTTGAAAAAACAACATTTCCTTCAAATATTTTTGGCTTCAAATGTTATTTTCTCCTTTCGGAAGCCTGTCCCAGGTGAATCCGGGATAGGTGAGCAGCTCCGGCAGGCCGTTTGTGATGGCCAGGGTATGCTCGTAATGGGCGGCGGGCTTGTGGTCGTTGGTCACGATGGTCCAGCCGTCGGCCAGCTGATGCACCTTCCAGTGGCCCATGGCGATCATGGGCTCCACGCAGAAGGTCATGCCCCGGCGGATGCGCACGCCGCGGCCCGGGGTGCCAAAGTTGGGCACCGAGGGGTCCTCGTGCATCTCCTTGCCGATGCCGTGGCCGGTCATATCCCGCACCACGCCGTAGCCGTGGGCCTCGGCATGCTGCTGCACGGCAAAGCTCACGTCGCCGATGCGGTTGCCGTCCACCGCCATGCGCGCGCCCTTCCAGAAGCATTCCTCGGTGACGCGGATCAGCTGCTTTTTGTCCTCGCTGACCTCCCCCACCGGCGCGGTGAAGCAGCTGTCAGCCTGCCAGCCGTCCAGGGCCAGGGTGACGTCGATGGAGATGATGCTGCCTTCCTCCACCCGCACGTGCTTGGAGGGAATGCCGTGCACCACCTCGTCGTCAATGGAGGCGCAGATGGAAGCAGGATAGCCGCAGTAGCCCAGCTCCGTGGGAATGCCGCGGCCTTTGCGGATCTTTTCGTCCACAAAGTTGTTGATGTCCATGGTGGTCATGCCGGGAGCGATACACTCCCGCGCCGCGCACAGCACATCGTAGAGCAAATGGCCGGCGGACCGCATTTTGGCCAGTTGCGCGTCGTTTTTCAGGGTAATCATATTACGCCTTCGCGTTCAGGGCCGCCTTGACCAGCGCGTAGTTTTCATCCACGGTGCCGCCCACGCAGGCCGCGGTGGACAGGATGCCCTTCTTGTCATAATAGTCGATGAGGGGAGCGGTCTTTTCCTGGTACACGTCCAGGCGGTTTTTGACGGTGGCGGGCTTATCGTCGTCGCGCTGGATCAACTCAGCGCCGCAGGCGGGGCATTTGGTGGAAGCGCCCAGCATGCTCACGTGATAGGTGCCGCCGCAGGCGGTGCACACCCGGCGGCCGCTGAGACGGTCGATGATGATCTCGTCGGGCACGTCGATATTCAGGGCCACGTCGATGTGGGCGATGGTGTCCAGGGCTTCGGCCTGGGCCACGGTGCGGGGGAAGCCATCCAGGATGTAGCCGTTCTGGCAGTCGGGCTCGGCCAGGCGTTCCTTGACCATGGCCACCACCACGGCATCCGGCACCAGCTCGCCGGCGTCCATATAGCGCTTGGCGTCCAGGCCGGTGGGGGTCTGCTCCTTGATGGCGCGGCGGAACATATCGCCGGTGGAAATCTGGGGAATATTCAGCTCCTTCATCAGACGCTGGGCATGGGTGCCTTTGCCTGCGCCGGGCGGGCCAAGAAATACGATATTCATAGATCGGTCTCCTTTCTGAGATACGGTGCGGGATATTTTTTTGTTTCTTTCTCAGAGCCCGAGAAAGTGTCAAAGAGAGCCGCCTTTTTATTCTTTCTGTTCCTTTGCACGCCTCGTGCCCGGGATGCAGCAGGCTGCTGCAAAGCTGCAGGAATGTATAGCCGCTCTCAGATCCTTCGGCCGCGCTCCGCTCAGGATGACAGCAAAGGTTTGCTTTTCTTTTGGATGTTGGCTGCTTCTTTGAATGCAGCAATACAGCCGATAAACAAGAACACAATCGACTGTCTTTGTCATCTTGAGCGGAGCGCAGCGCAGTCGAAGGATCTTTTAACACGCTATATAATAAGTAGCGCAAAATCCCATCCCCCGTCCACAGGGACAGGAGGTGGGATTTTGTATGTTTGTCGCGTACCCGGGATCAAAGGAATCCCTTGTAGTGACGCATGACCAGCTGGGCCTCCACCTGGCGCACGGTTTCGATGGCCACGCTGACCGCGATCAGGATAGAAGACGCGGCAAAGGGCAGGGTCACACCGAAGGCGGCGAACAGGAGGTTGGGCAGGGTGGCCAGAATGGCCAGGAACAGCGCCGCAAACAGCGTCAGGCGGTTGGAAGTGCGCTGGAGGAAGTCCACCGTATTCTTGCCGGGACGCATGCCGCGGATGTTACCGCCCTGCTTCTGCACATTCTCCGCGATCTCGCGGGGATTGAAGGTGATGCTGGTATAGAAGTAGGCAAACGCCACGATGAGCAGCGCGCACACGATCATATACAGGGGGCTGGTGGAGGACATATTGGCGGCCCACCACTGATAAGCGCCGCTGTTGGTGCCAAACATGGCAAAGATCGTGCCGGGGAAGCTCAGGAAGGAGTAGGCGAAGATCAGAGGCAGCACGCCCACGGAGAGAACCTTCAGCGGGATGTGCGTGCTCTGGCCGCCATACACGCGGCGGTTGACCACGCGCTTGGCATACTGCACCGGGATGCGGCGCTCGCCCAGATCCACAAAGGTGACCAGCACGATGACGATGAACGCGCTGATGAGGATGGTGAGCAGCTGCCACACGTTGGAGCCGTAGCTGGTAATGCCCAGGGTGTCGGTCAGCGCCAGGACAATACCGTTGAAGAGGTTGCTGATGATACCGGCGAAGATCAGCAGGCTGACGCCGTTGCCGATGCCGTTCTTGGTGATGCGCTCACCAATCCACATGGCCAGGGCGGTGCCGCCGGCCATGATCAGGCCGATGGTCAGATAACCGAAGAAATTGTTGTACTCAGGATAGAGCACGTTGCCGCTGCGCTGAAGACCGGCGATGATGCCGATGGCCTGCAGAGCGGCCAGAACAACCGTCACATAGCGGGTGATGCGGTTGATCTTCTGCTTGCCTTCCTCGCCCTCCTCCTTGGCCATACGCTCCAAGGACGGGATGGCGACGGTCAGCAGCTGCATAATAATGCTGCTGTTGATGTAGGGGGTGATGCCCATGGCCATGATGGTCATCTGGCTGAAGGAGTTACCGGTCATCATGTTCACCAGACCCAGCATATCATACTGGCTGGCGACCTGCTGTACCACGGCCGCGTTGATACCCGCCACCGGGATCACACCCAGCAGACGGAACAGCAGCAGCATGAGGAAGGTGTAGATCAGCTTCTTGCGAAGCTCTTCGACCTTCCATGCGTTACGCAGCGTATCCCACATGTCAGATCACCTCGGCTTTCCCGCCGACGGCCTCGATCTTTTCTTTTGCGGACTGGGTGAATTTCTCCACCTGAACGGTCAGTTTCTTGGTCAGCTCGCCGCCGCCCAGGATCTTGACGCCGTCCTTCACCTGCTTGACCAACCCAGCTTCCTTGAGAAGCAGGACGTTGACCACGGTGCCATCCTCAAAGATTTCCAGGCTGCCCACGTTGACAGTCGCGTATTCCTTGGCATAGATGTTGGTAAAGCCGCGCTTGGGGATGCGGCGGGTCAGAGGCATCTGGCCGCCCTCAAATCCGGGGCGCTTGCCGCCGCCGGAACGCGCCTTGGCGCCCTTGTGGCCCTTGCCGGAGGTCTTGCCAAGACCAGATCCTACGCCTCGTCCAAGGCGCTTCGGAGCAGTCGTAGAGCCGATGGCCGGCTGCAACTCGTGCAATTTCATGAGGTTGGCCTCCTTATTCGTTGATTTCTTCCACCTTGACCATGTGCTTGACAGCAAAGATCTGGCCGCGGATGCAGGGATTGTCTTCCTTGATCACGGTCTGGCCGATCTTGTGCAGGCCCAGAGCCTTAACGGTGTCGATGTGCTTCTGCAGGCTGGCAATGGGAGACTTGACCAAAGTAACCTTGAGTTTCATTGTGCGTCTCCTCCTTAGCCCAGAATCTCTTCCACCGTCTTGCCGCGCATGGCAGCAACCTGCTCGGCGCTGCGGAGGAGCTTGAGGCCCTCGATGGTGGCTTTCACGGTGTTGATCTTGTTGTTGGTGCCAAAGCTCTTGGTGCGGATATCCTTGATACCGGCCAGCTCCAGCACGGGACGGGCGGCGCCGCCGGCGATGACGCCAGCGCCTTCCTCGGCGGGAAGGAGCACGACCTTGGCCGTGCCGTAGTAGCCCTCGATGGGATGGGGAATGGTGGTACCCGCGATGGGCACGTTCACCAGATGCTTCTTGCCGTCTTCATTGGCCTTGCGGATGGCTTCGGGCACTTCCTTGGCCTTGCCCATGCCGACGCCCACGCGGCCCTTTTCGTCGCCGACCACCACCAGCGCCACAAAGCGCATGTTGCGGCCGCCCTTGACGGTCTTGGAAACGCGGTTGACAGCAACCAGTCTTTCCTTAAATTCGCTCTGGGGCTCTTCGCGGCGTTCACGTTCTCTGCGTTGCATTTGCGTGCTGCCTCCTTCTTAGAATTCAAGGCCCGCTTCACGGGCGCCGGCAGCCAGAGCCGCCACGCGACCAGTGTAAACGTAGCCGCCGCGGTCGAAGACCACCGTGCTGATGCCAGCGTTCTTGGCGCGCTCGCCGATGAGCTTGCCAACCAGCTTGGCCTCGCCGGACTTGTCAACCTCTTCCAGCTGACCCTTCAGGGCCGGATCCAGAGAGGAAGCCTGCACCAGGGTGATGCCCTTGGTGTCGTCAATGACCTGAGCGTAGATATATTTATTGCTGCGATACACGCACAGACGCGGCATATCAGGGGTGCCGCTGATCTTCTTGCGGACGCGGGCGTGGCGGATGACGCGCACTTCGTTACGGTCACGCTTTTTGAACATTTGCAGTCACTCCTTTCCTTACTTGCCGCTCTTGCCTTCCTTGCGGCGGATGTGCTCGTTCTCGTACTTGATGCCCTTGCCCAGATAAGGCTCGGGAGGACGGATGGCACGGATGTCCGCGGCAAGGTTGCCGACCACCTGCTTGTTGGCGCCCTTCACCACGATCTTGGTCTGCACGGGGCACTCGAAGGTGATGCCTTCGGGGGCGTTGAGGACCACGGGGTGAGAGAAGCCGATGTTGATGGTCAGCACGTTGTTGTCCACCTGGGCGCGATAGCCGGTACCGACCATCTCCAGGGTCTTGGAGAAGCCCTCGGTCACGCCGTGGACCATGTTGGCCACCAGGGCGCGATACAGGCCGTGCATGGCCTTGTGGGGCTTGGCGTCAGAGGGACGGGTCAGGGTCAGCACATTGCCTTCCTGATTGAGCTTGATGATGGGGTTCACCTGCTGGGTCAAGGTGCCCTTGGGGCCCTTGACGGTGACGAAGTTGTTTTCGTCCACCGTAACCGTCACGCCAGCGGGCACCGTAATCGGAAGTTTACCGATTCGAGACATTTTCTTTACCTCCTAAGCGTGATGGATTACCAGATGTAGCAGAGAACTTCGCCGCCAAGGTTTTCCTTGCGGGCAGCGCGGTCGGTCATCAGGCCCTTGGAGGTGCTGATGATAGCCACGCCCAGGCCGCCCAGAACCTTGGGCAGCTCTTCGCAGCGCGCGTACACGCGCAGGCCGGGCTTGGAAATGCGCTTGAGGCCGGCGATGACGGGAGTGGACTTGCCGTTGACGTACTTCAGGGTCACTTTGATCTGGCCCTGCAGACCGTCGTCGATCACGTCATAAGCCTTGATGTAGCCTTCTTCCAGCAGGATCTTGGCAATGGACTTCTTGGTGTTGGAAGCGGGCATCGTCACGCTGTCATGACGGGCGACTTGCGCATTGCGGATACGGGTAAGCATATCGGCAATAGGATCGTTCATGATCATACTGTTGTACCTCCTTCTTACCAGCTCGCCTTGCGCACACCGGGAATCTGGCCCTTGTAAGCCAGCTCGCGGAAGCAGATACGGCAGATGCCATACCGGCGCAGTACGCTGTGCGGACGGCCGCACAGACGGCAGCGGGTGTAAGCGCGGGTGGAGAACTTCGGCTCACGCTGCTGCTTGAGTTTCATGCTGAGTTTTGCCATTTTTGTCTCCTCCTCGCTTAATGTTCAAAGGGCATGCCGAGCAGGCGAAGCAGCTCCTGAGCTTCCTCGTCAGTCTGGGCAGTGGTGACGAAGATCATTTCCATACCGCGGATCTTCTCCACCTTGTCGTACTCGATTTCAGGGAAGAGCAGCTGCTCACGGATGCCCAGGGCATAGTTGCCGCGGCCGTCGAAGGCCTTGGTGCTCACGCCGCGGAAGTCGCGGACGCGGGGCAGGGCGATGTTGACCAGCTTATCCATGAACTGCTCCATGCGCTCGCCGCGCAGGGTGACCTTGGCGCCCACGTTCATGCCTTCGCGAACCTTGAAGTTGGCGATGGACTTCTTGGCCTGGGTGACCTGGGGCTTCTGGCCGGCGATCTGGGTCAGTTCAGAAACAGCGTTTTCCAGGGCCTTGGCGTTGTCCTTGCAATCGCCCAGACCCATGTTGATGACGATCTTCTCAAGGCGAGGGATCTGCATCACGTTCTTGTAGCCGAACTTCTGCTGCAGGGCAGGAACGGCTTCGGTCAGGTATTTTTCCTTAATGCGGGTAGCCATTACCGTTTCCTCCTATCAGTCAATCTGTTCGTGGCACTTCTTGCAGATGCGGGTCTTGCTGCCGTCGGCGTTGACCTTGTAGCCAAAGCGGGCGGGCTTGCCGCACTTCTTGCACACCAGCATCACGTTGCTGGCGTCGATGGCGGCTTCCTTGTGGATGATGCCGCCAGGCATCCCCTGTCCACGGGGTTTCTGGTGCTTGGTCACCAGGTTGACGCCTTCGACGATGACCTTACCGGTCTTGGGGAAAGCGGTCACGACAGCGCCCTTCTTGCCCTTGTCCTTGCCGGCGATGACGATGACCTGATCCTTTGCTTTCACATGCAGCTTCATAATCTTGTCATCCTCCTCTTACAGAACCTCGGGCGCCAGGGACACGATCTTCATGAAGTCTTTGTCTTCACGCAGTTCGCGAGCCACTGGTCCAAAGATACGGGTGCCGCGGGGCAGTTTCTGATCGTTGATGATCACGGCGGCGTTATCGTCAAAGACGATGTAGCTGCCATCCACACGGCGGATGGGCTTGTGCTGACGCACGATCACGGCCTTGACCACGTCGCCCTTTTTGACGGTGCCGCCAGGGGTGGCGGTCTTCACGCTGGCGACGATGACGTCGCCCACGGACCCGTCGCGGCGGAAAGAACCGCCCAGCACGCGGATGCACATGATCTCTTTGGCGCCGGAGTTGTCGGCTACCTTAAGTCGCGTTTGCGGCTGAATCATACGGGGTATCCTCCTTTATAGTTTCCGCTCCGTGCGAGTCCTTGCTCCACGGGCGGTTGTAGGCGCTAAACAGGCGCAAACGCTTACTTGGCCTTCTCGACGATCTCCACCACGCGCCAGCGCTTTTCGCGGCTGAGCGGACGGGTTTCCATCAGACGCACGGTATCGCCGATACCGCAGGCATTCTGTTCGTCATGAGCCTTCAGCTTCACGGTCTTGTTCATGATTTTGCCATAGAGGGGATGACGGACGCGGTCCTTGATGGTGACCACGACGGTCTTATCCATTTTATCGCTGACGACCACACCAATGCGGGTCTTGCGGATGCCTCTTTCTTCGGACATGAGATTGCCTCCTTTCTCGGCTTAGGCCTTGGTCTTCGCAGTCAGCTCGGTCATGGCGCGGGCGATGTCCCGCTTGACGGAGGTGATCTGCATCACGTTATCCAGCTGGCCGGTGGCGAGACGGAAACGAAGGTTGAACAGCTCTTCTTTGAGCTCAGCGATCTTTTTGGTCAGTTCTTCGACGGACATGGCCTTGAATTCACTTGCCTTCATTGCTTACTCACCATCCTTCCTGCCATAGTTTTCAGCGGTCAGAATCTTGCAGCGCAGGGGCAGCTTGTGGCTGGCCAGGCGCAGGGCTTCGCGCGCGTCGGCTTCGGGCACGCCCGCAACCTCAAACAGCACGCGGCCGGGCTTGACGACCGCCACCCAGTACTCGGGAGAACCTTTACCGGAACCCATGCGGGTCTCGGCAGGCTTCGCGGTAACGGGCTTGTCGGGGAAAATCTTGATCCACACCTGGCCGCCACGCTTGGTGTAGCGGGTCAGGGCGATACGGGCGGCCTCGATCTGCTGGGAGGTCACCCAGCAGGGCTCCTGCGCCACCAGGCCGAACTCGCCATAGGCGATGAAATTGCCGCGATGGGCAGCGCCCTTCATGCGGCCGCGGAAAACGCGGCGGCGTTTCACTCTTTTAGGCATCAACATGATTATTTGCCTCCTTCGGTGCGCACGGCAGGCTTTTTGGCCTGGGGCAGGATCTGGCCCTTATAGATCCAAACCTTCACGCCCAGGCGGCCATACGTCGTCTTGGCCTCAGCGAAGCCATAGTCAATGTTGGCGCGCAGCGTCTGCAGGGGAATGGAACCTTCGTGATACTGCTCGGTACGGGCGATGTCGGCGCCGTTCAGACGGCCGGACACGCTGACCTTGATACCCTTGGCAGCCTCGCCGCCCTTCATGGGGCGCATGGCGCGCTGAATGCTCTGCTTCATCGCGCGGCGGAAAGCGATGCGCTTTTCCAGCTGCTGGGCAATGTTCTCGGCCACCAGCTGCGCATCGGTGTCAGGAGATTTGATCTCCATGACGTTGATGTTGCAGGCATGGCCCAGGAACTTTTCGACCTCAGCCTTGAGATCCTCGATGCCCTTGCCGCCGCGGCCGATGATCATGCCGGGCTTGCCGGTGAAGATGTTCACGGTCATGCGGGCGTCGTCAGAGCGCTCGATGTCGATGCGGCTGATGCCGGTGGCGTAATACTTTTCTTTCAGCATTTCGCGCAGCTTGTGATCCTCGACGAGGTGATTCGCAAAATCTTTCTTTTCGGCGAACCAACGGGTGCTCCAATCAAAGATCACGCCAACGCGCGCGCCATGCGGATTAACTTTCTGACCCATTTGGTAACCTCCCTTACTTCTTTTCGTCCAGAATCACGCTGATGTGGCTGGTGCGGCGCAGCATGGGGCTGGCGGAGCCGCGGCTGCGGGCTACATAGCGCTTCAGGGTGGGGCCGGGATTGGCGTACACCTCAGCGACGTAGAGGGTGCTGCGGTCCATATCCTGGTTGTTCACGGCGTTGGCCACAGCGCTGGCCAGCAGCTTATAAACCACGGGAGAGGCAGCCTTGGGGGTATATTGCAGGATGGCCAGGGCCTCATCCACGTTCTTGCCGCGGATCAGGTCGATGACGATCTTGACCTTGCGGGGAGAGATGCGCACATGCTTGATGTGAGCCTGCGGGCGCTTGTCGCGCGTTTCTGCGCGCTTCTGGCCCTTATTGCGGGTATTCGTAGCCATTGTTCACTCTCTCCTTCCGTTACTTGCTGGTCTTTTCGCCGGCGTGACCGCGGAATGTGCGCGTGGGGGCGAACTCACCCAGCTTGTGGCCAACCATGTCCTCGGTCACATAGACCGGCACATGCTTGCGGCCGTCGTGCACAGCGATGGTGTGGCCGACGAAGTCGGGGAAAATAGTGGAAGAACGGGACCAGGTCTTCAGAACGGCCTTCTTGCCCGTCTGGTTCATTTCCTGAACGCGCTTCAGCAGCGCTTCCTGGATATAGGGGCCTTTCTTGACGGAACGGCTCATATTTCAGATTGCCTCCTTCGCTCTTACTTCTTGCCCGCGCGCTTGACGATCAGGCGGTTGGAATACTTCTTGTGCTTGCGGGTCTTGAGGCCCAGAGCGGGCTTGCCCCACGGGGTCACGGGAGCAGGCATACCAACGGGGCTCTTGCCCTCGCCGCCGCCATGGGGATGGTCGCAGGGGTTCATGACCACGCCGCGGACGGTGGGACGGATGCCCATGTGACGGGTGCGGCCGGCCTTGCCGATGCGCACGTTGGCGTGATCGATGTTGCCCACGGTGCCGATGGTGGCATAAGCGTTCATGGGCACCTTGCGGACTTCGCCGGAGGGCATACGCACCTGGGCGTATTCGCCTTCTTTGGCCATCAGCTGGGCGTAAGCGCCAGCGGAGCGGACCAGCTGGCCGCCGCGGCCGGGCTTCACTTCCACATTGTGGATCAGGGTACCCACGGGGATGGAGCCGATGGGCAGGGCGTTGCCGGGCTTGATGTCAGCCTGCTCGCCAGCCACCACGGTGTCGCCCACGTTCAGGCCCAGAGGAGCCAGGATGTAGCGCTTCTCGCCGTCCGCGTAGTTCAGCAGGGCGATGAAGGCGGTGCGGTTGGGGTCGTACTCGATGGCCGCCACCTTGGCGGGGATGTCGCGCTTTTCGCGCTTGAAATCGATGATGCGGTACTTGATCTTGTTGCCGCCGCCCTGATGACGGACGGTGATCTTGCCCTGGTTGTTGCGGCCCGCGTTCTTCTTGAGGTACTCGGTCAGGCCCTTTTCGGGGGTCTTCTTGGTGATTTCCTCATAGGTCAGAACGGACATGAAACGGCGGGCGGCCGAAGTGGGCTTATAAACTCGAATTGCCATTTTGCTTCTCCTCCCTTGCCTTAAGCCATGCCTTCGAAGAACGCGATGGGCTTGGAGTCTTCGGTCAGCTTGACGTAAGCTTTCTTGACCTCGGCGGTGCGGCCCTGGTGGATACCCTGGCGCTTCATCTTGCCGATGGTGCGCACGGTGTTGACCTTCTCCACCTTGATGCCTTCAAAAACGGATTCCAGCGCCTGCTTGATTTCGGTCTTGTTGGCGGAGATGGCCACCTCGAAGACGTAGCGCTTTTCCTCGATGCCCTCGTAGCCCTTCTCGGTCAGCACGGGGCGCAGGATGATGTCATGAGCGTTCTTCATTAGGCGTACACCTCCTGAATGTTCTCCATCGCCGCGCGGGTGACAATCAGCTTGTTGGCGCGCAGGATATCGTACACGTTGAGGGTGTTGACGTAGCTGTCGTCCAGGATGGGCAGGTTCTTGGTGGCGCGGATGATGCTCTCATCGCGGCCTTCCAGCACCAGCAGGCTGCGCTTTTCGACTTTCAGCGCGTCCAGCATCTTGGCGGCGTACTTGGTCTTGACTTCCTCAAACTTGATCTGGTCCACCACGATGATATCGCCATCGTTGAATTTTTCGGTCAGGGCGCTCTTCATGGCCAGGCGGCGAACCTTCTTGGGCACGTTCACCACATAGTCGCGGGGCTGGGGCGCGAAGACCACGCCGCCGTGGGCGAACTGGGGAGCGCGGTTGCCATGATGGCGCGCGTTGCCGGTGCCCTTCTGGCGATAGATCTTACGGCCGCCGCCGCGCACCATGCCGCGAGTCAGCGCGCTCTGGGTGCCCTGACGCTTGTTGGCAAGGATGGAGCGGACGACCAGATGCATGGCCGCGACGTTGGGCTCAACGGCGAAGATCTCGTCCTTGAGCTGCATTTCGCCAACGCTTGCGCCCTGCATGTTCAGCACTTTAATACTGGGCATAATCGTTGTTCCTCCTTATCATTTCACGGTGTTGCGCACGAGCAGCAAACCGCCATTGGGGCCGGGCACAGCGCCGCGGACCAGCAGCAGGTCGCGCTCCGCATCCACCTTGACCACGGTCAGGTTCTGGATGGTGGTGCGCTCCACGCCGTAGTGACCGGACATGTGCTTGTTCTTGAACACGCGGCTGGGGTCAGAGTTGGCGCTCAGGGAGCCGACGCCGCGATGATACTTGGAACCGTGGGCCATGGGGCCGGTGTGCTGGTTCCAGCGGTAGATGGCGCCGGTGTAGCCGTGGCCCTTGCTGGTGCCGGTCACGTCGATCTTGTCGCCCTCGGCGAACACATCGACCTTCACCACCTGGCCCACTTCGTAGGAAGCGGAGTCTTCCAGGCGGAATTCCTTGAGGTAACGGGTGGCGGCCACGCCGGCCTTCTTGAAGTGGCCCATCTCGGGCTTGTTGACCAGCTTTTCGGCGCGCTTTTCGGGATAGGTGTCGAAGCCGAACTGAACGGCCTCGTAGCCGTCGTTCTCGACGGTCTTCTTCTGCACCACGGTGCAGGGGCCGGCCTGGATCACGGTGACGGGCACCAGGCTGCCATCAGGCATGAAAATCTGGGTCATGCCCAGCTTTTTGCCCAGAATCGCTTTCTTCATGATGTTCTCCTCCTGCCTCACAGCTTGATTTCGATCTCGACGCCGGCGGGAAGATCGAGCTTCATCATGGCGTCCACAGTGCGCTGAGTGGGGTTGTGGATGTCGATCAGGCGCTTGTGCGTGCGGCGTTCAAATTGTTCACGGCTGTCCTTGTCCTTGTGGGGAGAACGCAGGATGGTGACGATCTCCTTCTCGGTGGGCAGCGGGATGGGGCCGGCAACCTGGGCGCCGGTGCGCTTGGCGGTTTCCACAATGCGCTCGGCGCTGCGATCAATCAGGTTGTGCTCATACGCCTTGAGCTTGATGCGGATTTTCTGGTTGGCCATCTTTTTTCCTCCTAATCAGATGTTCGTACTCGCGGTCAAAGGGGGGAGCATTCTGCTTCCGTGCGTCTTCCGCGCAGTCGGGATTCGCACATTTCTTTCACAGAATCCCTTCGACATTCTTCCCCGAACCGCATGGTCGGCGGTGGGAAGTGTGAGTCCGTCGCCCGGTCTGGCCGGGCTGGTCCGCTGCAATTACCCGCCAAGGCCGGGCGGCAACTTGCAGTTTCATCCCATAAACAGACAACGCACCTATTATAAAGGACTTTTTCCAAAAACGCAATAGCAAATCGGAATTTTTTCGAGATTTTTTTGAAGAAATTTTTTCAAAGCCCTTGAAAAACCTATGGTTTTCGCACCCCGAAAACCGATTCCGTGTCCACGGCGCTCGGCGTGTCATATATAGGGTTTTTCGCGGGACGCACCGGGGAGGCTCAGGATGGAACGGGAAAGCGAGGCAGAATGAAGACTGGACAATATATAAATGAAGAAATTGATAACGATGAAAAAAAACAGGCGGATGGAAAGCGGCGTGCGCGGCAGGGAATGGGCCTTGTTTGAAAGATGGCGCGGGAAAACGGAACTTTATCAGCGAACGAACACCGAATCATTAATAAATATAGTGAAAAAGCTGGCCGGCAAAAGGGAACTTATCCTCTTGACGGGCAGCTTTTATCAAACATTCTAAAATTATTCATTGTTAATGATTCATTATTATACTGAATCCCGATTAAAAACATACACAAATAGAAATTTGATAGTGTTGCGCTTAGATCCTTCGACTCCGCTTGCGCTCCGCTCAGGATGACATTGAAAGGTGGATTGCTTCTTGTTTAGTAGCTTAATTTGCTGCAAAAAAGCCAACAACCAAGAAAAAAACAACCCATCGTTGTCATCCTGAGCGGAGCGTAAGCGAAGTCGAAG
>CACWUV010000014.1 GCA_902764185.1 uncultured Eubacteriales bacterium | reverse complement strand
CGGCTTCCTTGATCTCCACGCCCATATAGCGGTTCAGCCGCCGCAGGGTGCGGTCCAGCTCCGTGATTTTGACGGCGGTGTACAGTCCCAGGGATTCGCCCCGATGCTGCACGATGCCGCATAGGGTGCGCAGCTTGGGCGCGCCCGTGCCCAGCAGGCAGGTTTTGACCCCGCTGGCGCCGGCGTTCAGGGCCTGTACCGCGCTGGCGCCCGCCAGCTCCAGGGCGTCGTCGCAGATCACCTTGACAAAAACATCCTTGAGCTCGGGCACTTTTCCATAGAGATCCCGCAAAAACGCGCCGAATTCCTCCGGCAGCAGGATGCCCGCGGTATCGCACAGGCTCACGCTGCCCGCGCCCGCCGCAATGGCCTCGCGGATGGCCTGGCACAGGTAGTCCCGCTCCGCTCGGCTGGCGTCGGTAGCGCAGAATTCCACGTCCGGGCACAGGGACACGCACAGGGTCACCTGGTCGCGGATGGTCTCCAGCATGGCTTCGGGCTTTTTGCGGGCGATGTATTCCATCTGCACGCTGGAGACGGGCGCGTCCACGACGAGCCGGGGACGGTCCGCCTTGCACACCGCCTCCCAGGCCCGGCGGGCGCTGTCCGCCGTCAGGCCCACGGGCTGGGCCAAGGCCGTGTTGTGGATCAGGGAAGCCAGGGTTTTGACAAATACGCTGTCGGCTTTGCTGTCGGTCAGGGGCGGCAGCTCGATGGCGCTGACGTTGATCTTGTCCAGCGCCTTGGCCACCTCCAGCTTTTCCTTGAAGCCCAATTGGCCGCTTTCCGCCGCCCTTCGAAGCGTGATGTCGGTGATGCTGATTTTTTTCATCGTTCCATTCCTTTCAAAAAATAAAAAGCCCCGGAGCAAAAGCTCCAGGGACGGAATGACCGCGGTACCACCCTGATTACTGCGCGAAGGCGCAGTCTCTCGCAGGACCCCATTAGATCCTTCGCCCTGATAACGGAGCGTGCCGGGATTTCCTACTGGGTTTTCAGAAATCCTGCTCGGAAGGGAGACCGTTTCCTTTGCCTGCCGCCGGCTCGCAGCATCCGCCGGCTCTCTGGGGACGGTGAAAAGGGAACGTAGCTTCGTCGCCGCAATGTATAGATACTTTAGCATGGTGAAGCGGCTTTGTCAAGGGAAGACGCGGCAGATACAACCAAAAAACAAGGGGAGGCCCCCGATAGGGGTTTCCATGCAAATCCTGTATAAATCCCTTGGAAAAAAGCGCCGATTGTGTTATACTGAATGCAACGATAAAGAAACAAAGGAGCGAGAGCCATGTATCATATCCTGGAAAAATTCCCGGATTTGCAGCCCTATGAAAGCGATTTCAATCTCCGCATGGACCGGTATCACGACAAGCTGCGCCAGCTGGCGGGAGATGGCAGCTTGAAGGACTTCGCCAACGCCCATCAGTATTACGGCTTTCATCATCAGCCGGACGGCTGGGTGTACCGGGAGTGGGCGCCCGGTGCGGACGAGGTGTTCCTCACCGGCGATTTCAACAGCTGGCACTGGACGGACACCCCCATGCACCGTGCCGATAACGGCAATTGGGAGCTGTTCCTGCCCGGCGACACCCTGCGGCAAGGAAGCCGGGTGATCACCATCGTGCGCAACGGCGACCGCCTCACCCAGCATATCCCGCTCTATGCCCGCCGCGTCACCCAGGACTGGGTGCATCAAAGCTGGTGCTGCGAGGTGTGGGACGATCTGGAACCTTATCCCTGGACGGACGGGGATTTTTGCAGCGAAGAGCCGCCGCTGATCTATGAGGCCCATATCGGCATGGCCAGCGAGGATCACCGCATCGCCACCTATCGGGAGTTTGCCGACAACGTGCTGCCCCACGTGCAGGATCTGGGCTACAACACCATCCAGCTCATGGCCATCATGGAGCATCCCTTCTATGGCTCCTTCGGCTATCAGGTCAGCAGTTTCTATGCCGCCTCCAGCCGCTTCGGCTATCCGGAGGATCTCAAATATCTTGTCAATAAAGCCCATGAGATGGGCATCCGGGTGCTGCTGGACGTGGTGCATTCCCACGCCGTGGGCAACACGCTGGAGGGGATCAACCTCTTTGACGGCACCTCCTATCAGTTTTTCCATGACGGGGCCAAGGGCGACCATCCCGCCTGGGGCACCAAGTGCTTCAATTACGATAAGCCCGAGGTGCTGCACTTCCTGCTGAGCAACCTCAAATTCTGGATGGAGGAGTATCACTTCGACGGCTTTCGCTTTGACGGCGTCACCTCTATGCTGTATCACGATCACGCTCTGGGCACCAATTTCAACGGCCTGCCCATGTATTTCACCATGAATACCGATGTGGAGGCCATCACCTATCTGCAATTGGCCAACGTGCTCATCCGCCAGGTCAATCCCCACGCCATGACCGTGGCCGAGGATATGAGCGGCATGCCCGGCATGTGCGAGCCGGTGGCGGACGGCGGCATCGGCTTTGATTTCCGCCTGGCCATGGGCATTCCGGATCTGTGGATCAAGTATGCCAAGGAGCGCCGGGACGAGGACTGGGATCTGGATCTGCTGTGGAAGGAATTGACCTTCCGCAACGCCGGCACCGTGGCCTATGTGGAAAGCCACGATCAGGCGTTGGTGGGGGACAAGACCATGATGTTCCGTTTCGCCGACGCCGCCATGTACAACCAGATGAGCAAGGAATGTCACAGCGGCGTCATCGACCGCGCCATGGCCCTGCACAAGATGATCCGCCTGATCACCATGGCCGCCGGCGGCAACGGCTATCTGACCTTCATGGGCAACGAGTTCGGTCATCCCGAGTGGATCGACTTCCCGCGGCCCGGCAACGGCAACAGCTTCCAGTACTGCCGCCGCCAGTGGAGCCTGATGAACAATCCCGATCTCAAATACGGCGCGCTCAACGACTTTGACCGGGATATGATCCGCACCGCCAAGGCCTATCATATCTTTGACGAGGGCTGGCCGCACCTGCGCTGGATTCATCAGGACGATCACGTCATCGCCTTCGAGCGGGGCGATCTGCTGTTCGTGTTCAATTTCTCTCCCGATCACAGCTATACCGATTACGTCATTCCCGTCAGCCACGGCGAGGATTACCGGGTGCTGTTCTCCTCGGACGATTACACCTATGACGGTTATGGCCGCGTGAACCGCGAGCCCATCAGCGCCTATACGCCCGGCATGGAGGGCAATAACCTGCGGCTGTATCTGCCCGCCCGCACCTGCTCCGTGCTGTGCCCGGTGAGCTGTATCAAGTAATAATCATTTTTTTCCATGATAAAACCCGGCGGTCTGACCGTCGGGTTTTGCTTATTTTCTCAGCCCTTTGGGGTAATGGTTCTTCATCTGTCCGTTGCTGGCTTTGCCAAAACCCAGGGTATATCCCTGATAGGTGATGGCATAAAAACCGGACAGTTTTTCATCGCAGTCCAGCGTGTCTCCGTGCTGGTAGGCCACGGCCTGCCGTTCCTCCACCGCAAAGCCGCGCATGCCGTCACAGGCCAGCGCCAGGGCGTGGTCAGGCAGAAACACCCTGCCCCGCATTTCACCCAGGTGCAGGCCCATCCGCAATACCTTGATCCCATTCAGCGGCGGCAGGCCGTCGGGCACATGATAGAGCCGGTCTCCCTGCTGCACATTGGGCAGAATGCCACAGCACACCTGCTTTGCGAAATCCCGGTAAGCAGCCAGGGCGTTCTTTTGCGGCGCGGTCAGGGAAGCCGACGGGATAGAAGCGCTTTCGCCCTCCGCCTTTTCTAGCAGCGCCACAAAATGCCCTTCTCCCGGAAAGCGGTGGGGCCACAGACGCAGCATGCCGTCGGGTGCTTCGGGCAGGCCGTCAATCTGGATGGGCAGCAAATGAAAATCTGGATGCTCCGTTAAAAAGGCTTGAATCGTCCCTTCGTTTTCAATGCTGTTGAAGGTGCAGGTGCTGAATACCATTTGTCCGCCGGGACGCAGCATCTTGGCGGCGGAGCGCAGGATCTCCATCTGCCGTTCATGGCATCTCTGCGGCGCGTCCGCGTCCCATTCCGCCCGGGTCTCGGGATGGCGGCGGAACATGCCTTCGCCGGAGCAAGGCGCGTCCACCAGGATCTTGTCAAAATATCCGGGCCAGGCCGCCGCCAGCCTGTCGGGATAGGCGCAGGTGACTATGGCGTTGCCGATGCCCATGCGCTCGATGTTCCGGGATAGAATCTGCGCCCGGGAAGGAATGGGCTCGTTGGATACCAGCATTTTCAGATCGGCAGACATGGCCAATTGGGTGCTTTTGCCGCCGGGCGCGGCGCACAGATCCAGCACCCTGTCTCCGTCCCGCGGCTGCAATACCGCCGCCGCAGCCATGGCGGAAGGCTCCTGAATGTAATAGGCCCCCGCTTCATGCAGGGGCAGGCTGCCCGCGTCGGAGAAAGCATCCAGATAAAAGCCGCTGCGGGCATAGGGAATCCTGCCCGTCAATTGCTCCTCCGGCAGCGGATGGCGGCCGTCCCGAAAGCGGATGCCCCGCAGGGACGGCGCTTCATAGGACGCAAAAAAAGCATCTGCGTCCCCTTGCAAAAGAGAACGCATCTCCTCCATAAAGGCGGCGGGAAGGGGCAATTCACACATGGGGGAAGGGTTCCTCCTCCTGCTCGGTATTCTGCGGTTCGGAAGCGGGATATACGGCCTCGTGGAAGGCATCCCGGGCGTCGATGACCTCGACGGCATGGCGCTCCGGCAGGCGCAGACGGTTCGTGCGGAAACGACGGCTGTGCCGGTCGCTGCGCCGACGCCTTTCCTCCGCCACCTGCTCTGCGCCCGGCAGCTGGGAATAGTCAAATTCCTCCTGGGCGGGCGCGGGCTCCGCCAGATAGGTTTCCAGGGTTTCTTCCGATATGGTTTCGCTGGTGGTCAGATCGGGAATGGGGGTATCGGCAAAGTTGAAGTTCGGCAATGCCGTGTCAAACCCTTGGCTGAACTGGATATCCTCCTCCGTCTCGCTCTCCCGGTTCATCAGCCGCCGCAGCCGCGTGCGCCACACGTATTGCGGCCGCCAGCGCAGGATGTAGATCACCGCATCCAAAGTAAGACCGGCAAGCAGCAGTATGACGGTCAGGGCGAGCCAGTGGCGGCTCAGCCAAGGCAACACGCCTGCCTTATCACCCTGTAACAGGGACAGCACGCCGCTGAACAGCGAGCGCATCCATCCCAGCAGGGCATGCAGCAGTGAATTGGAAAGGTTGTTCATGGCTTATTTGGGAGCGATCTCGATGGTGATCATCACCGTGTCGTTGCTCAGGTACACCACGTCCGCGGGCTTGTTCAGCGCCACGTTACGGGTGATGGGGGTGGAGAGGCTGCTTACGTCGATCTGCTGATCCACGTATTCCGCCAGATGCAGCTCGGTGAGAGCGCCAATGTAGGCCTGCTTGCCCGCCACGGTCACCGTGGCCGGTTCGGCGGACACGCGCTTGATGGAATAGCCGGCCTGGGGCACGCCGGTCACCAGATCCGCCGTGTTCACCACCAGGGATTTGGCGGTGTAGAGCGTCTGGGACACGGTGATGCTGTCCAGGGATACGGCCTGGCTGGTCACGTCGATGAGGCTGGAGTCGATGGTGTCGCCGCTGGCGTCCACCAGACGGAATGGAACGGCCGTGCGCTCCTGGCCCGCCTGGGGGGTAAGGGAGGACAGGTCATAGTCGGCGATGCAGCGCACCACCTTGTCCACCAGAGACTGGGGGCCGGAAACCACCACAAAGGAGGGGTCCACCTGGGCGTCACCGGCATAGAAACCCGCGGGGGCGTCGCCCGTGGTGCTCAGGCGCACCGGGATGCGGCTGCGGCTCACATACTCTTCCACCTGTACGGTGATGCTCTCCACGCTGATCTCGGTCACGGTGCCATAGGTGCTGGAGCTGCTGGAGAGCACCTGCAGGGTCTGCTCGCCCGGCTCCCGGATGCGGGACAGATCCACGCGCAGATTATAGTTGCTGGCCGTCACGGTGTTGTAGTTTTTCTGGGGCACGTCCACATACAGGCGGGCGGTGGGCAGATCGTCCAGACCGCTGACGATGATGAAGCCGTTTCTGCGCAGGGTGTCGGCGTTCACCACGCTGATGGGCACGTCGCTGAACACCTTTTCGCGGGACAGGGTGTCGTCCTGGGTGATCAGGCCACTCCACAGGCAGATGGCCAGCACCAGGGACAAAAGCTTCAAAGGCCAATTGTTGGTAAAAAGGGAAATGAACTTGCTGAACAGGAGCTTGTAATCAATCTTTTTCATTGCTCAGCGCTCCTTTCAGCCAATCGCGCAGGCGGACGAACAGGGAGGCCTGCGGCTGATGATACATAGAGGATAGAATATCCGTGATGGCAGCGGCGTCCAGATGGCGGATCAGCTTGCCGTCCCGGGCCATGCTGATGACGCCCGTCTCCTCGCTGACGATGAGCACGATGGCGTCCGTGGTCTCGCTGATGCCGATGGCCGCCCGGTGGCGGGTGCCCAGGTCGCGGGTGATGGCGCTGGATTCGCTCAGGGTGGACAGCATGCAGGAGGCGCTCATGATGCGATTGCCGCGGATGATCACCGCGCCGTCGTGCAGGGGCGTATTGGGTTCAAAGATGTTTTCCAGCAGCGGAGCGGAAATTTCGCTGTTCAGCTGGGTGCCGGTCTCAATGACGTCCTTCAGGCCCGTCCGCTGTTCAAACACGATCAGCGCGCCCACACGGCGGCGGGACAGGTTGAGCAGGCATTGGGTGATCTCGCTGACGATGCGGCCGTTGTCCTCATCGGCGGTCTGCAGCGTGCGCTCCCGCTTGGCGCCCCGGCCCAATTGCTCCAGGATGCGGCGCAGCTCCGGCTGAAAGAGGATCACCAGCACGATCACGCCGTTTCGCAGGATCAGGTTCAGCACCCAGGTCAGGGCGGTGAGGCCCAGCAGGCCGGAAAGTAAACAGGCCAGTATCAGCATGACGAAGCCCTTCATCACGTCGCTGGCCCGGGTCTCGCGGGTCAGCATGATCAGCTGATACAGCAACACGGCGACGATCAATATATCAAAAATATCGTTCAACTGCGGACGATGGATGATATTCCAGAAAAACATCTTCATCTGGTCGAGGAAAACTGTCAAAGCCGCATCACCTTCGCTTTCATGGCGTACAATCTATTATAACAAGTTTTTACCCTTTTGTTAAGTAGATAAAACGATTGTTACGAAAAAAAGATTCTAAAGTTTTTATGACAAATATGTATAGGATATGATATAATACGCAAAAATGACGGAAGGGCGAGGAAAGCAATGGATCATCAGGGACATCGGGAACGGCTGCGGCAGCGCTTCCGGCGCTCGGGTCTGGAGGCTTTCGCGCCCCACGAGGCGTTGGAGCTGCTTTTGACCTACGCCATTCCCCGACGGGATACCAAGCCCATCGCCTATGCGCTGCTGGAGCGCTTTGGCTCCCTGCACGCGGTGCTGCAGGCCTCGGCGGAGGAGCTCATGCAGGTGGAGGGCGTGGGGGAGAGCGCCGCGGTGCTCATCGCCATGATGACGCCGCTTTTCCGGGCCTATCGCCGCAGCCTGGAAGAGGGAACGGACGTGATCAAGAATTACTTCCAGACCGTGCGCTACTGCGAAGCGCTCTTTGAGGGCGAGCGGTATGAAAAGTTCTACGTCGTCTGCCTGGGCAACGGTATGAAGCGGCTTAACACCGCCCTCATCTCCACCGGCGACGTCACCGAGGTGCGGGTCTACGGCCGTCATGTGCTCAGCGCCTTGACCCAGTGCAACGCCCTGGGCGCGGTGATCGCCCACAATCACCCCAGCGGCATCGCCCGGCCCTCCCAGGAGGACGTGGCCTTGACCAACCGCATCGCCGCGCTGCTGGACGGGGTGGGGATCAAGCTTTACGACCATATCATCGTCGCGCCCACGGAAACCTTCAGTTTCCGCCGGGGTGGGCTGCTGGGGGCGGAAACCGGCGCGGTCACTGAGGCGGCCCAGCATTTTGAGCAGGTGCTGCCCGCCGTGCGGGATGAAATCTATCACAATGGAACGACCAAAAAGGGAGAATGCAGACAATGCGAAGAAACCGGCGGGGATTACCTCTTATGATCCGGCTGCTGATCGGGTGCGCCGCCCTGGGACTCTTGATCTGGGTGGGCCTGGTGGCCTTCGTCACCATCAAGGAAAAGACGGTTCCGGCCTCCCGTCCCCAGGACACCCAGGCCATCATCGTGCTGGGCGCTCAGGTGAAAGCGGACGGCAGCCTCAGCGTGCAATTGCAATGGCGGCTGGACAAGGCGCTGGAGGTCTACCGGGCCCATCCTCAGCCCATCGTGGTCTGCGGCGCCCAGGGAACCAACGAGCCCGTCACGGAGGCCAGCGCCATGCGGGACTACCTCTTGCAAAACGATGTGCCAGAGGCGGATATCCTGCTGGAGGATCAGTCCTTCAACACCCGGCAGAACCTCAAAAACGCCCAGCGGCTGCTGGGCGAGGGCGTCAAAAAGGTGCTGATCGTCACCAGCAACTATCATCTGCCCCGGGCCATGACACTGGCGGCGGATACGGGCTTTGAGCCTGCCGGCGCGGGCAGCCCCATCAAATGGTATTATTGGCCCAAGAACCATTTCCGGGAAGCCCTGGCCTGGGTCAAATACTGGCTGCAAAAGGGCGGGATCCTGCCATATTAAATGAAAAAGGGAACGGCAGCGCCGCTCCCTTTTTGTGTGAGTGAACCTTATACGCTCAGTTTGCGCTCCATGATGATGGCCGTGATCACATACATCACAGCGGTGAAGGCCAGGGAAATGGCTCCGTCCACCAACAGCAGCACGTTGATGCTGGGAATGGAGGCGGTGGCGATCCGGGCGACCCATCCGATGAACCAGGAAAGCGCCAGAAACAGCACGAAGGAAAGCAGACCGTTGAATCGCTTGCCGTTGAGCAGGGCGGCGCTGATGACAACGGCAAAATACGCCGTGATAACGGTGAGGATCCAGCCCGCCAGCAGGCAGAATACAAAGGAAGCCATGCCTTCCATGTCGATTATCAGCGCACGATTGGCAAAGGTCATGCGGCTCAGAAAATCCTGAATTATTTCCCACAGCCGGTTCAGTTCGCCGCTCTTGGCAAAGAGCAGGGTAAGATCCAGCGAGCCCAGAGCGAAGTAGAAAGCGCCGCCGATCAGGATGGACAGGCTGCATTCCAGCACCTTTGCGCCTAAAACGGAATAACTGGTGTTGGGCGTCATGAAAAGCATGTAGCCCTGTTTGGTGTTCAAATCCCGATGCAGTGTGACAACGCTTTCCAAACCGATCACCAGCACGCCGCCCAGGGCCAGAAACACCAGCAGCAGGACTGAAAGCCCCAGGGTCGTTTCCTTTTCCAGATACAGGCCGATCAAAAAGGCGATTTCCGCTACGGCGGTGATGCCCAGCAAAATCAGCTTGGTGAACCAGGTTTTGCGAAATTCATATTTCATCAGTTTCAGCATGGCTCATTCCTCCGTATGTCCATAGATTTCGCGGTAGCGATCCGCCATGGAGGCGCCGCGCTCCACGCGCATCTCCTCCAGATCGTCCACCTCCATCAGCTTGCCCTGATGGATAAAGACGGCCTTGTCGGCGATGGCCTCCATTTCCTCCACCAGATGGCTGGACAGCAGCAGCACCTTGTTTTCGTCGGCATGCTCCAGAATGCAGCGGCGGATGTTGTCCCGGGCCAGCAGGTCAATGCCGTTGAAGGGTTCGTCCAGCATGTAAATCTTGGCGTCCCGGGCCATGGTGACGGCGATTTTCAGCTTGGCCATCATACCGGAGGAAAGGGTCTTCGTTTTCATGCTTTCCTCCAATTCCATCTGCCGCAGCATGGCATGGTAGCCGTCCCAGGAAAAATCATCGAAGAAATCCGCGTAATAGGCGCCCACGTCCTTGACCGTCATCCAGGCATAGAAGAAGGGCTCGGTGGACATGTAGGCGATCTTCCGGCGGCTGTCAATGTTCACGGGCTGCCCCTCAAAGAGCATTTGGCCCGAGGTGGGCTTGATGAGGCCCGCCGCCATTTTCATCCAGGTGGTTTTGCCGCTGCCGTTGGGACCCAGCATGGCGTACACGTGGCCTTTTTCCAGCGACAGGCTGATGTGATCCACGGCGGTCTTTGATCCAAAGGCTTTGGTTATTTCTTTGCTTTCAAGCATCATTTAATCCTCCTTTTTCAGCAGCCATTGGGCGGCCTCGTGACGGGAGATCCCCAACAGCTCCATGGTATCCAGAAACTGGCAGACGGCCTGCCCGGCGATTTCCTCCCGCAGCGCGAAGATGCGGGCGGTATCCTCGGTGACATAGGTGCCCATGCCGCGGCGGGTGGAGCACAGCCCCTTCTTTTCCAGCTCCTGATACACGCGGGCGGCGGTGTTGGGGTTGATGGAGAATTGCAGCGCCAGCTCCCGTCCGCCCGGCAGCTTTTCGCCCGGCTGCCGTTTGCCGGTAACAATGTCGATTTCCAGGGCTTCCAACACCTGCGTCCAGATGGGAAGGGAAGGGTTGAACTGCATGCGCCATCACTCCTTAATGTTTTAGTGCACTAATGCAATAGTACACTGAAAACCGCGCAATGTCAACACTTTTTTTCAGAAAATTTCAAAAAAGTGAAAAATAACGTTTGAAAGGTGTTGACAAAAGAGGAGGCTTTCAATATAATAATGCATGTTCGCGAAAGGAGGGGTGAGGATGCTGCTGGATGTATCGCGCGCGCTGCGCAATCCGGGCGAGGCCATTCCCTTTACCCATCACGAGCAGATCCCGCCGCAGGAGATCAGCGGCGAGACGGTGACCTTCGACGACCCTGTGGTGCTGGAAGGCCACTGCACCATGTCCGGCAACGATCTGACTCTGGACGGCACGTTGACAGCCACGGCCCACTCCCGCTGCTGCAATTGTCTGGGCCCCGCGCAGGTGGACATCAAAGTTCCCTTCCACGAGGTTTTCACCCGGCTGGATCGTCCCCAGGAGGATGTCGAGAATGATCCCGACCGCTGGGTGTTCCTGGGCTCCAAGGCGGAGCTTCATCATCTGGCGCTCACATTGGCTGTGCTTGAGCTGCCCATCCGCATCCTGTGCAAGCCCGATTGCGAGGGCTACCGGCAGATGGCGCCCCAGTACACCAAGCCGCAGAAAAGCAATCCCTTTTCTGTGCTGCAAAATCTTCAGCTAAAAAATGATCAGGATGATCAGGAGGTATAAACATGGCTCTTCCCAAAGGAAAAATTTCCAAAGCTCGTAAACACAGCCGCCGCGCCAATTGGAAGCTCTCTCTGCCCGCCATCGTCACTTGCCCTCAGTGCAAGAAGAAGATGCTGGCCCATCGCGTGTGCAAGAACTGCGGTTATTATAACGGCGTTCAGGTCATCGCTCACGACGAAGAAAAGTAAGCTTTCTTTATAAAAAAGCTTTTCCCTGAGAAAAAGAGGAGTACCCCGGTTCATCCATCAGAGAGTGCGGTCCATGGGCTGAAAGACCGCTGGGAGCACGCCGGGTGAAGGTCGCTTTGGAGGGAGACGGGTGAAGAGGCGTAGCCCGTCCGTGTGGCGCGCGTTATGGCGCCGTGAGGCGGCATTATTGCCGCGAAGCAAGGTGGTACCACGGGTCGCCCCGTCCATGCATGTGGACAGGGCGGCCTTTCACTTTATTAAAGGAGAAAAACGATGAGCGAACAGTTTACGATGGAAAAACAGTATAATCCCCAGACCATCGAAAATTCCACCTACCAGCATTGGGAGGAAAGCGGCGCTTTCACCGCCCATCGCGTGGAGGGCAAAAAGCCCTTCACCATCGTTATGCCGCCGCCCAATATCACGGGACAATTGCATATGGGCCACGCCATGGACTGCACCCTGCAGGACGCCCTGACCCGCTACCACCGCATGAAGGGCGATCCCACCCTGTGGCTGCCCGGCACCGACCACGCCTCCATTGCCACCGAGGTCAAGGTGGTGGAAAAGCTGGCCAAGGAAGGGATTAAAAAGACGGATATCGGCCGCGAGGAATTCCTCAAGCACGCCTGGGCCTGGAAGGCCGAGTACGGCGGACGCATCAGCCGCCAGCTGCGCCGCATGGGCTCCAGCTGCGATTGGAGCCGCGAGCGCTTCACCATGGACGAGGGCTGCTCCAAGGCCGTGCGCGAAGTCTTCGTGCGCCTGTACGAAAAGAATATCATCTACCGCGGCTATCGCCTGGTCAACTGGTGTCCCTGCTGCAATACCTCCATTTCGGACGCCGAGGTGGAATATGAGGAGAAGGAAGGCAACTTCTGGCATCTGCTCTATCCCGTGAAGGAAACGGGGGAGATGCTGGAATTGGCCACCACCCGCCCCGAAACCATGCTGGGCGATACCGCCGTGGCCATCAACGCCGCCGATCCCCGCTATGCCCATCTGCACGGCTGCCATGTGATCCTGCCTCTGATCAACAAGGAGATTCCCATCGTGTGCGACGAGCATGCCGATATGGAGAAGGGCACCGGCGTGGTGAAAATCACCCCCGCCCACGACCCCAACGACTTTGAGGTGGGCCAGCGCCACAATCTGCCCCAGGTGCGGGTGTTCACCTTTGACGGCCATATGACCGGCAAAAAGGAAGCCGAGGAAGAGAGCAATGTGCTGGATTGCGGCAAGTACGCCGGCATGACCACCCTGGAGGCCCGCAAGGCCATCGTGGAGGATCTCACCGCCCTGGGCTTGCTCAAGTCCATTGAGCCCCTCAAGCATGAGGTGGGCACCTGCTATCGCTGCCATACCGTGGTGGAGCCCATGCTCAGCAAGCAGTGGTTCGTCAAAATGGAGCCTCTGGCCAAGCCCGCCATCGAGGCTGTGCGCAGCGGCGAAACCAAGTTCATTCCCGAACGCTTCAGCAAGATCTATTACAATTGGATGGAAAACATCCGCGATTGGTGCATCAGCCGCCATCTGTGGTGGGGCCATCGCATCCCCGCCTGGTATTGCCAGGACTGCGGCGAAACCATCGTGAGCCGGGAGGACCCCACCGTGTGTCCCAAGTGCGGCTGCAAGCACCTGGAGCAGGATGAGGACGTGCTGGACACCTGGTTCTCCTCCGCGCTGTGGCCCTTCTCCACCCTGGGCTGGCCCGAGCAGACTGAGGACCTCAAATACTTCTATCCCACCAGCACCCTGGTGACGGGCTACGACATCATCTTCTTCTGGGTGGCCCGCATGATCTTCAGCGGCATCGAGCAGATGGGCAAAGCCCCCTTTGACACCGTGCTGATCCACGGCCTGGTGCGGGACGAGCAGGGCCGCAAGATGAGCAAATCCCTGGGCAACGGCATCGACCCCCTGGAGGTCATCGACCAGTACGGCGCGGACGCCCTGCGCTTCTCCCTGTGCATGGGCATCAGCCCGGGCAATGACACCCGCTATTCCACCGGCAAGCTGGAATCCGCCCGCAACTTCGCCAACAAGGTGTGGAACGCCAGCCGCTTCGTGCTCATGAACCTGGAGGGAAAGGAAAGCCTGGAGGGTAAAAAGCTGGAGCTGGCCGATCAGTGGATTCTGAGCCGCTACCATGAGTGCGCCCAGGATGTGACCCGCCACTTTGACGAATGCGAATTCGGCATGGCGGCCCAGAAGATCTATGATTTTGCCTGGAGCGAATTCTGCGACTGGTATATCGAGCTGGCCAAGGGCGGCCTGCTGGGCGAGGATGCCCAGCGAAAGGCCACCGTCCGCGCCGTGCTCACCGAGGTGCTCAGCGGCCTGCTCCGCCTGCTGCATCCCTTCATGCCCTTCCTCACCGAGACGGTGTATAAATTCCTGCCCGGCTGCGAGGAGGCCAGCTGCATGCTGTCCGATTGGCCCAAGGCCGAGGAGATCCCCATGTTCCCGGCGGAGGAAGCCCGGATGAACGGCATCATGGACATCATCCGCGCCGTGCGCAACCTGCGCGCCGAAATGAATGTCCAGGCCGGCCACAAGGCCCGCCTGATGGTGCGGCCCGAAAACGGCTGGGCCGACGCCATCCGGGGCGCCGAGGTGTTCTTCCGCCGCATGGCCAACGCCTCCGAGCTGGAACTGCTGGCGAAGGACGAGACCGTATCCGAAAAGACCGTGGGCGCGGTGACCGCCGCAGGCGAAATCCTGATCCCCCTGGGCGACCTGGTGGATTTCGAAAAGGAGATCGCCCGCCTGACCAAAGAAAAGGACAACCTGGGCAAGGAGATCGCCCGGGCCGAAGGCAAGCTGAACAATCCCGGCTTCGTCAGCAAAGCCCCCGCCGCTCTGGTACAGCAGGAACGCGAAAAGCTGGAGGCCAACCGCAAGATGCTCTCTTCCCTGGAAGCCCGCATTGAGGACTTGAAACAATAATGGAATTCAAACACGAACCCGTCCTTTTACAGGAAGTGCTGGAATGGCTGGATCCCGCTCCCGGCGGGATCTTCGCCGACGGCACATTGGGCGGCGGCGGCCACAGCCAGCGCATATTGGAGCGCATTGGCGATACCGGCGCGCTCTACGGCATCGACCGGGACCAGGACGCCTTGCAGGCTGCCACCGCGCGCCTGCAGGGCTTTCCGGGGTTCCACGCCCTCCATGGCAATTTTCACGATATTGACCGGCTGCTGCCTTCGGACGTAATACTGGACGGGGGACTGCTGGATCTGGGGGTTTCCTCCTATCAGCTGGATACCCCGGAGCGCGGCTTCAGCTATCATGAGGACGCGCCCCTGGACATGCGCATGGATCGATCCTCCGGCATGACGGCGGCGGAATGGCTGAATACCGTCAGCGAAAAGGAGATCACCGCCGTTCTCTATGATTACGGCGACGAAAAATGGGCGGCCCGCATCGCCAAAATGATCGTGGAGCGCCGTCCGCTGTCCACCACCGGCGACCTGGTGGCCTGCGTGGACGCCGCCATTCCCAAGGCCGTGCGCCGCAAGGATGACGGTCATCCCGCCCGCCGCACCTTCCAGGCCGTGCGCATCGCCGTCAACGACGAGATCGCTCCATTGGAAAAGGCGCTGGACGACTGGATGGGGCATATCCGGCCCGGCGGCCGCCTGTGCGTCATCACCTTCCATTCCATCGAGGACCGCATCGTCAAGCACGCCTTCCGGCGCATGCAGAATCCCTGCACCTGCCCGCCCCAGGCGCCCATCTGCACCTGCGGCAAAAAGCCCGTGGCGAAGGTCATGGGCGGCGGCGCCATCCGGCCCACCAAAGAAGAACTGGCGTTTAATCCCCGCGCCCACAGCGCCACGCTGCGGGTGGCCCAGAAGCTGTAAGGAGGCTCCATGCTGTACGTCGTCGCCACACCCATCGGCAATTTGGGGGATATGAGCCCGCGGGCCGTCGAAACCCTGCAAAGGGTGGCGCTGATCGCCGCCGAGGACACCCGCATGACCATGAAGCTAACCCAGCATTTCCACATCGAAACGCCCCTGACCAGCTGCCACCGGCACAATGAATTCGGCAAAGCCGAGCAGATCGTGCGCCGCATGCAGGAGGAGAATATCGACGTGGCGCTGGTCACCGACGCCGGCACCCCCGCCATCTCCGATCCCGGCACCCATCTGGTGCGTCTGACGGCGGAGGCGGGCATCCCCGTGGTGGCGGTGCCCGGTCCCACAGCCATGGCCTCCGCCATGTCGGTGTCCGGCATGGACGTGGAGGAATTCACCTTCCTGGGCTTCCTGCCCCGGGAAAAGAAGGATCTCAGGGAAAAGCTGCTGGACGCGGCCCGGCGCACCCAGGCCATCATCGTCCATGAGTCCCCCTACCGCGTGCTGGACCTCATGCGCGTGGCGGCGGAAACCCTGCCGGAAGCGGCGGTCAGCGTCAGCTGCGATCTGACCAAGCTCCACGAACTGACCCTGCGGGGCAACGTCGCGGAGGTGCTTGCGCAGATGGAGAGGAACGAAAAGACCGAAAAAGGCGAATACTGTATCGTCTTTGATCTGCGCAGGGTGCCCAAAAGGGAAGAAGCCGTCCAGGCGGACATCAGCCTGGAGGCTCAGCTGGTGGAGGCCATGGTGACGGGGGATTGCTCCCTGCGGGATGCCTCCAAAGCCCTGATCGAAGCCGGCAACAAGAAAAACGCGGTTTACGCCGCGTCTCTGCGGCTCAAAAAGCTGTTTGAGGAGGAGTGATCCTCCTTTTTGACATCTGGGGACAATGATGCTATAATGCCCTTGTCGATACCGGAAACGGATCGAACACAGCAGCCTATTCTATATTTGTCAGGCATCCCGCGGGAGCCTGAACGGAGGAGAAAAAATGAAAACTAACAATCGCAACAGGAAGATCATCCAGCTCACTTTGCTTGCTCTGCTGACCGCCATCCTGGTGGTGCTGAGCCTGGTCAATATTCCACAGCCCGCAGGACTTTCGATCACCTTCAACATGATCCCGGTGGCCATCGCGGCCATCGCCATGGGCCTGCCCGGCGGCGCTATCATCGGCGGCGCCTTCGGGCTCATCAGCTTTTTGCAGTGCTTCGGCATCCTGGGCTTCAGCGCCATGGGCGCGGCCCTGGTGGGGGTCAGTCCGGTGCTGATGTTCATCCAGCGCTTCTGTTCCCGCGTGCTGGTGGGCGTATTGGCGGCGCTGGTTTATCGCTTCCTGAACAAAAGGAACGTTAAAACGCAGTTCAGCTGCATGGTGACGGGCTTCTGCGCGGCGTTTTTTAACACCTTGTTCTTTATGCTGCTGCTGGTATTGCTCTTTGGCCATACCGAGTATATGCAAAATCTGATGGCCGGGCGCGGCGTGCTGACTTTCATCATCGCCTCTGTGGGCATCAATGCCGTGGTGGAGATGATCGTGGCCGCCGTTGTTACCGGCGCGGTGGGCGTGGCCCTTAAAAAAGCACGGCTGATTTAATAAGGAGAAACCGCATGATCTTTACCATGGACGTGGGCAACACCAATATCAAAATGGGCCTTTTCAACGGAAAAGAGCTGATCAAATACTGGCGTTTGTCCACCAACCGCACCAGCACCAGCGACGAATACGGTATCCTGGTCACCAGCCTCTTCCACACGGACGGCCTGAGCCGCAACCAGGTGAACGGCATCATGATCTCCAGCGTGGTGCCCACGGTCAATTTCACCATCGAGCACATGTGCAACGATTATTTCGGCATCACGCCCATGTTCGTCATGCCGGGGATCAAGACCGGGCTCAACATCCAGTACGACAACCCGCAAGCCTTGGGCAGCGACCGCATCTGCAACGCCGTGGCCGCCCATGCCTGCTATGGCGCGCCCTGCATCTACATTGATTTCGGCACCGCCACCACCTTCGGCGTGGTCAATGAAAAGGGCGCTTTCGTGGGCGGCTGCATCTGTCCGGGCATCAAGATCGCCAGCGAAGCGCTGGTGCACGGCACGTCGAAGCTGCCCAATTTCGAGCTGGTCTGGCCGGAATCCGTCATCGGCCGCAACACCATCAGCAATTTGCAGTCCGGCATGCTCTATGGCTTTGTGGGTCAGGTGGAATACCTGGTCCGCCGCATGCGCCAGGAGCTGGGCCGGGAGGACGCCGCGGTGATCGCCACCGGCGGCATGTCCCGCATGATCGCCGAGCAGACCCAGTGCATCGATCATATCGACGGCCTGCTGACGCTGAAAGGCTTGCGGCTGATTTACGAAAGAAACCACGAGTAATCAAAAAGGACGCCCTTTGACCGGCGTCCTTTTTTGTTATCTGTAATAGCGGGAAATGGGCTTGATGGGCTTATGCCGCGGTTTTTTGGACCGGAAACCCAGCAGGCGCTTGACGCCGCGGACGAACAACCAGATCACGGCGACCATCCCCAGGAAGAAAAACAGGATCTCCACCGTGAAACGGGGAAAAGGATTGCGGTCGTTTTCCGTTTCCCATATGATGTCGTCCAGTTCGGGCACGTCCAGCATGCGCTTGTCAATGCTGCGGCTGGCCACCAGCTCGTATTCGATGGGCTCGCCCACCTCGGGATAATAGGTCAGGGTGGCCATCTGCTCGCCCACGGTGATGGGGGCCACGGGATCGTGCACATATTCGATGGACACCAGATCGTTGAAGTTGGATACCAGGTAGTCCAGCCGGCTGCGCAGGGTAACGATCACGTCATTGTTATTGTTGTCCAGCTTGTTGAGAGACAGCTCCAATTGCCCCAGCCCGGGATCGGACAGATCGTATTTGGAGATCTCCAGCACCTTGGGCCGCATGGCGTACAGGTCGGCCACCGACACGCTGACATACTGGGAAAAGCCATATTCCATCAGCCGTCGGGTGTCCTGCCAGCAGTAGCGGTAGGTGTTGGTGCCGCTGCAGTGCAGCACCACGGAGATGAAGGTGACCCCGTCCTTTTCCGCCGCGCCCACAAAGCAGTGTCCGGCGGCGGAGGTATTGCCGGTTTTGATGCCGATGGCGTAAGGATAGTAGTAGCTGCTTTCCTTGTCCGTCATGAATTCCTTCAGCCTGCCGGTGAGGTTGCGGGAGCGGTATATGTTGTCCTTGGGCAGTACATAGGAGCTGTGGGCCACGATGTCCCGGAAGGTTTCGTCCTGCATGGCTTCCCGGGCGATGGTGGCCATATCCCGGGCGGAGGTGTAATGGTTGTTGTCGTGCAGGCCGTTGGGGTTGGCAAAGTGAGTGTTCACCAGGCCCAGGGAGCTGACATACTGGTTCATCAGCTCCACAAAGCCTTCAATGCTGCCGCCCACGGCTTCGGCGATCACGTTGGCGCCTTCGTTGCCCGAGCGGATCATGGTGGCGTAGAGCAGGTCTTTAAAGTTGATTTCCTCGCCCGCGGCCAGCGGGATCATGGAGGAGCCCTCCTCCACCTGCATGGCCCGTTCGGAGGTGACCACCGTCTCGTCCAGATCGCCCAGCAATATGCCCAGATAGGTGGTCAATATCTTGGTGGTGGAGGCGGGGTACAGGCGGGCGTCGGCGTTCTTTTCATAGACCACCATGCCGGTGTTGGCCTCGATCAGGATGGCCGCCGTGGCGTCGATGTCGATGTCGTTCAGGTTTTCGGGATGCTTGGGGTCGTAGTTGCTGCTGGTGGCCTGGGCGGGCATGGCAAAGCAGGCCGCAAAGAGTATTACGGCCATCAAGCACCCTGCCAGTCGTTTCAGCATGCGTACAGTTCCTCCCAAACAGATTGGAGTTATTTTATCATAAAGCGTGCAAAAAGTACAGCCCATCGGCGGGCCGAACGTGCGACAGATCTTTACAGGATCACCGGTTTTTGCCGATAGATCGCGCCAAAGGGCTGGTTTGCGCCCAGGTTCCACAGATCGTCCGCCCGGGCATCCAGGGCCATTTCATAAATGGAGGGGTGGGCGGGCATCTGGGATATGAAGGAAAAATCGTCGCCGCAGCGCTTGAGCAGGCCGGACGCCCCCTTTTTGAAGCCAAAAACCCGCGCGTGCCGGGGCAATGGCTCCAGCCGCCCGGCGTCG
Source organism: uncultured Eubacteriales bacterium (assembly GCA_902764185.1). Taxonomy (GTDB): domain Bacteria; phylum Bacillota; class Clostridia; order Christensenellales; family Aristaeellaceae; genus SFMI01. The sequence continues at coordinate 2,668 of CACWUV010000014.1, read as the reverse complement.
GTATCCAGCAGAACGTGGGCCAGCAGCCGGTTGACGCGGGCGTAGGAATACCGCTTGCTCTTGACGGCGAGCACCATATCCTCCCGGGTCAGGGCATCCGCGGCCAGCGGCAGCCGGTTTTCAATACCCTCGGATAATCCGGGCAGGCGGGAATAATCGGCCGTCTGCCGCAGCTTCCAGCGCAGCAGCTGCGTCAAGGCTTCCGGCGCGTGAACCTTTCCAGCCTTGAAATCAGCGTCCAGCAGCCTGAAAGCCGCCTCGGGCATGGACGCGCGCACCTTGTCCCATTCCTGCCGCAGGCAGGCGCAGCGCACAGCGGTGGCGGAAGGCAGCGTATCGGTGACGAGGGTTTCGGCGTGGTAGCTGCCCGACCGCGGCACCGCGAAGGGCGTCATCGGCGCGCTCAGCCGCCGGATGGCCCGCAAATAGCAGATACCCAGAGCTGTGTTGGGCTGGGCCAGGATGGACGGATCGATGTGCAGACTTTCGGCCAGCGCCAGTCCCTGGGCGGCGGGGAAAGCCATACCGGCGTCCAGCAGCGCATGCAGGCGGCCTTGATACGCCGCATCCGGGCTTTCCAGCAGCGCCGCCGCAGCCTCCATCACGGGGATGCCCTCCATCTCCGCGCCGAAGCACAGGGCTTCCGCGCCCAATTGGCGCAATATTTCGACGCCGCCCAGGGCGAAGCGCTCCGCATCGCACAGGGAAAAGGACACTGGCAGCTGCAAAACCAGGTCCGCACCGGCCCGCAGCGCCATTTCCGCCCGGGTATGGGGAGATAAAAGCGCGGGCATGCCGCGCTGGGTGAAGCTGCCGCTCATGACGCAGACCACATAGTCTGCGCCCGTCCGGCGGCGGGCCTCGCTCAGGTGCCAGGCATGCCCGCAGTGCAGCGGATCATATTCAGCGATGATGCCGCATATCCGCATGGCGGTCAATGCAGAGACGGGGGATACACGCCCTGATCATGCAGCTTTTTGAGCTCCTGCTGCACATAGGGCTTGTCCTGGGGATAGGTGATGCCAAACCAGGTGGCATTGGTGGACAGCACATGGACCACCATTTCCTTTTTGCGCATCAGATCGTCCACCATGATGGGCAGCAGGCATTCGGCCTTGATGTCGGCGGGGGTCAGATTGCGGAGGAAGGCGTCGAAATAGGCCTCCATCTGCTGGAATACGCTGGGCACGAAGCCCCAGAAGTTCATGGATACCAGAGCGTTGGGGTCCAGGATCACGCCTTCCTCGCTGGTGGCGGTATCGCGGATGGTGCCGTCGGCGAAGGGCTGGATCTTGAAGGTCTCGGTCACCTTGGTCAGCATGCCGTTTTCCTGGCTGCATACGCCGCGGGTCACGGTGCCGTTTTCGCTGACGGTGTTTTTGAGGTAGTAGCCCACCATGCAGGCCTCGCCGTCCTTGAGCCCCTGCAGGCACTGGTTCATGGAGGCAAAGCCGTCCACACCGTAATAATCGTCGGCGTTCACCACGGCGAAGGGCTCGTTGATATACTTTTCCGCGCACAGCACGGCGTGCACAGTGCCAAAGGGCTTGGTGCGCTCGCTGGGGATCTGATAGAAGGAAGGCACGGAGCTGAAGTCCTGCATGGCGTAGCAGACCTCCACGGGCTTGCCTTCCTGATCGCGGCAGGAGGCCACCAGATCGCCGCACAGGGCTTCGATCAGGGGCTTCATGTCGGGCTTGATGACGAATACGAATTTGGAAAAGCCTGCACGCACAGCGTCAAAGATGGAGTATTCCATCAGCATTTCATGGTTGGGGCCGATGCCTTCGGTCTGCTTGTTGCCGCCATACCGGCTGCCCAGACCGGCGGCCATGATAACCAGGGTTGTTTTCATATCTCAAAACCTCCATTAATAATGCTTTGATCGCGAACAGAAAATATTATACTACAAAACGGCGCGCTTGTCATGCAAATATTGGCTTTTTCTCTTATTTTATAAAAATTTTAAAAATGGGGTTGACAAAAACGGCAAGATAGGATAATATATTACTCGCGCTTGAAAAACGCAATGTCGCGGGGTAGAGCAGTTCGGTAGCTCGTCGGGCTCATAACCCGGAGGTCGAGGGTTCAAGTCCCTCCCCCGCAACCACTTTGGCTCCGTAGCTCAGTTGGCTAGAGCATTCGGTTCATACCCGGAGTGTCATGTGTTCGAATCACATCGGAGCCACCAATGAAACCCTTGAGTGATCAAGGGTTTTTTTGTATTCAATTTGAAATGAAGAACCTGCGCGTACAGGTTGACGAAAAGAATGGATTCATGTATAATAATTTCGTGTATATGCCGCGGATTTAGGGCTCGCGGCGGCACAATTACCCTTCATGGGCATACCTGAAAGGTGGAGGAGCATGATTGAGCTGTGCGGGCATCGTCAGGCTATGAGTAAAGCCGTGCGGTCGCAATTGGCTCGGATAGGCATGGCCCCGGAATGGCATTCCACAGGCACCGGAAAAACCGTGTACGCTTCATGGCGATGAGGAACGGCCGGATGCCTTGTTTGCGTATTATGAAGCGCAGAAAATGAATGGAGAAAGGAAACACCTATGAAAACACCGGTTACGTTTGCTAAAATCTGGAGACAGATCAAGAAAAGATTCTGGCTTTGGCTGGCAGTATCGGTCGTGGCCGGACTGGCCGTGCTGTTCTACA
>CACWUV010000013.1 GCA_902764185.1 uncultured Eubacteriales bacterium | reverse complement strand
CAATCCACAGCATCCCCAGCAGTGTAGCACAGCTCTTGGTGAGGAGCTATAAACTACGACACTATAATACGAGGAAGAACAACCCATCACTGTCATCCTGAGCGGAGCGTAAGCGAAGCCGAAGGATCTTTTATTTTCAAACTTTTTACGATCCCAGATACGCCTTTTGCACGTCCTCGTTATGCAGCAGCTCTTCCGCCGGGCCTTGCAGCATAATGTTGCCGGTCTCCATCACGTAGGCGCGGTCCGCCACCTGCAGGGCCATCTGAGCGTTCTGCTCCACCAGCAGGATGGTGGTGCCCGCCTGGTGCAGCTCCTTGATGATGCCAAAGATCTGCTCCACCAGGATGGGGGCCAGGCCCATGCTGGGCTCGTCCAGCATCATCAGCTTGGGCTTGCTCATCAGGGCGCGGGCCATGGCCAGCATTTGCTGCTCGCCGCCGCTCAGGGTGCCCGCGATCTGCTTTTCGCGCTCCTTCAGGCGGGGAAAGCGCTGGAAGACGTCCTCCAGGGACCCGGCGATCTCGGCCAGCGGACGGGTGTAGCTGCCCATTTCCAGGTTTTCCCGCACGGTCATCTGCTGAAAGATGCGGCGGCCTTCGGGACACAGGCTCAGCCCCTTGGGCACGATCTTGGACGCGCCCAGGCCGCTGATGATCTCGCCGTTCAGCGCCACAGTGCCTTGCCGGGGCTTGAGGAGCCCGGCGATGGTGTTCAGCGTGGTGCTCTTGCCCGCGCCGTTGGCGCCGATCAGCGTGACGATCTCGTTTTCATGCACCTCCAGGGTGATGCCCTTGATGGCGTGGATCGCCCCGTAATACACGTGCAGGTCATGCACCTTGAGCAAAGGGAGGGCTTTCTTTTGCTTTTCCATCACGCCTGCGCCTCCTTCTTTTTGCCCAGATAGGCTTCGATGACCACGGGGTTGGCCTGGATCTCGTCCGCCGTGCCCTTGGCGATGACCTTGCCGAAGTTCAGCACGCAGATACCCTCGCACACGCCCATGACCAGGCTCATATCGTGCTCGATCAGCAGGATGGCGATCTGGAACTGGTCGCGGATCTTGGCGATGTTCTCCATCAATTCCTCGGTCTCGTGGGGGTTCATGCCCGCCGCAGGCTCGTCCAGCAGCAAAAGGCTGGGGTTGGTGGCCAGCGCGCGCACGATCTCCAGCCGCCGCTGCACGCCGTAGGGCAGGGAGCCGGCGGTCTCGTCCGCCAGCTTTTCCATATCGAAGATGTGCAGCAGCTCCAGCGCCTTTTCGTGCTGGCGCTTTTCCTGCTTCCAGTAGCGGGGCAGGCGCAGGATGCCGGTCGCCATATCGTATTTGATCTGGTTGTGCAGCCCGATGCGCACGTTTTCCTCCACCGTCATCTGGTCGAACAGGCGGATGTTCTGGAAGGTGCGGGCGATGCCGAGCTTTGAAGCCTGCACGATGCTCAGCCCCTTGGTGTCGTGGCCGTTGATCAGCACCGCGCCCATGGTGGGTTCGTACACCTTGGTGATCAGGTTGAACACCGTGGTCTTGCCCGCGCCGTTGGGACCGATAAGCCCGGCGATCTCGGTGCGGCCGATGGTCAGGTTAAAGTCGTCCACGGCCTTGAGGCCGCCAAACTCAATGCCCAGATGCCGGGCTTCCAGCACCGGAGCCTTGTCGATATCGCGCTCGGGCACGATGGCGTCGGATTGCAGGGGCACCATTTTCACGTTGGCGCGGCGTTTCACCTGGCTCATGCGGTTTCACCTCCCTGTTTCTTTCCGCGCAGCGCGCGCTTGATGGGCGCGACGGCGCTGCTGAGCACCGAGCGGATCAGCGGATTGTTGGTAAAGATCATCACCAGAATCAGCACCACCGCGTACACCAGCATGCGGTAATCGCTGAAAGCGCGCAGCATTTCGGGCAGCACGGTGAGCAGCGTTGCGCTGATCACCGAGCCCAGCACGTTGCCCAATCCGCCCAGCACCACGAATACCAGCACGTTGATGGACTGGTTGAAGGTGAACTGGGTGGGCACCACGGTGCTGCTGTTCAGGCCGTACAGCGCGCCCGCCATGCCGGCCAGCGCCGCGGCGGTGACGAAGGCCATCATCTTGTATTTGGTCACGGGCACGCCCATGGATTCGGCGGCGATGCGGTTGTCCCGGGTGGCCTTGATGGCCCGGCCCGCCCGGCTGTTCACCAGGTTCAGCACCACGATCAGCGTGATCAATATCAGCACGAAGCCCGCCGTAAAGGTGGAAATGGGCTTGATCTTCACCGCGCCCTTGGCGCCGTCCACCAGCATGGTGACGCCTTCGGGCATGCTTTTGTTCAGAAAAGAAAAGGTCAGCCTGCCGTCGGCCACGCCCACATAGAGCACATTCACCAGGTTGCGGATGATCTCGCCAAAGGCCAGCGTCACGATGGCCAGGTAGTCGCCCCGCAGCCGCAGCACGGGAATGCCGATCAGCGCGCCCATGACGCCCGCTGCCATGCCGCCGGCCACGATGGCCAGCACCAGGCGCAGGGTGGTATTATCAACCCCATGGGCGTTCAGCAGCCAGCCGCTGATCACAGCGCCGGTATATGCGCCCACGCTCATGAAGCCCGCGTGGCCCAGGCTCAGTTCGCCGCTGATGCCAATGACCAGGTTCAGGGATACGGCCATCACCACCCAGCAGCAGATGGGCACCAATTGCCCCTTGAGCGACCGGGTGATGGACTTGTTGGCGATCATGGATTGCAGCAGAAGGAAGGCCCCGATGACCAGGGCGAAGGTGACGATATTGTAGATCAGGCGGTTGCGCTTTGCTTTTGTCATGCCCGTCACCTCACACTTTCTCCCGCACGGGCTTGCCCAAGAGGCCCGTGGGCTTCACCAGCAGCACCACGATCAGCACGGCAAACACGATGGCGTCGCCCAGCTCGGTGCTGATATAGGCCTTGCCGAAAATCTCGATAACCCCCAGCAGCACGCCGCCGATCATGGCTCCGGGAATGGACCCGATGCCGCCGAACACCGCCGCGGTAAAGGCTTTGATGCCCGGCATGGAGCCGGTGGTGGGCTGCAAAATGGGATAGGAGGAGCACAGCAGCACGCCCGCGATGGCCGCCAGCGCCGAGCCGATGGCGAAGGTCATGGAGATGGTGCGGTTCACGTTGATACCCATCAGCTCCGCCGCGCCGCGATCCTCGCTGACGCAGCGCATGGCCTTGCCCATCTTGGTCTTGGCGGTGAACAGCGTCAGCGCCACCATGATGACGATGTTGGCCAGGATGGTCCAGATGGTGGCGGAGGAGATGCTCAGCTGCCCGATGCGGATGGACGCGCCGTTGATGAAGGTGCGGGGGAAGGACTTGGGGTTGGCGCCCCAGATCATCAGCGCGATGTTCTGCAGCAGGTAGCTCATGCCAATGGCGGTGATCAGCACGGCCAGGCTGGTGGCCTGGCGCAATGGACGGTAGGCCAGCCCTTCAATGGTGACGCCCAGCAGCGTGCACACCGCCATGGCTGCCAAGATGGCGATCACCGGCGGCAGGCCCCAGTATTGCAGCCCGCAGAAGGCGATGTACGCGCCGATCATGATCACGTCGCCATGGGCAAAGTTCAGCATCTTGGCAATGCCGTACACCATGGTGTAGCCCAGGGCAATGATGGCGTATATGCTGCCCAGGCTCAGCCCGTTGATCAGGTTATCGAGAAAAATCATGTCGCTCTCTCCTGTGCTTTAATAAACGAAAAGGCGGGACTGACCCAAAAGGAGGGCCAGCCCGCGTTTTTGCGTGCGCAGCTTATTCAAAAACGTATTCGCCGTTCACGATGGTGGCGGCCATGGGGGTCTTGGTGACCGCGCCGCTCTCATCCCAGGTCATGCTGCCGGTGAGGCCGTCCACGCTGATCTCCTGCATGGCGGCGATCATCAGGTCGCACACTTCCTCGGGCTCCATGCCGCTGGTGATGCCGGCCTTTTCAGCGGCGGCCACCAGGATGTAGATGCCGTCATAGGCGTCGGCGGCGAACTGGATGGGGATCTCGCCATAGGCTTTTTGATACTTGGTCACGAAGTTCACGGTCTTTTCATCGGTGGCGGTGGCCACGAAGGGGGTCAGCAGCATGACGCCTTCGGCCAGGCTGGTGTCAAAGCCCTCCACGCCCAGGATGCCGTCCATGCCGTCCACGCCGAAGAAGATGGGGTGGAAGTCCTTGTCGGCGGCCACCTTCAGGATCAGGGAAGCGGGGGTGTAATACATGGGCAGGAACACGATCTCCGCGCCGTTGTTCTGGGCGTCGGCCACCTGCACGCTGAAATCGGTGGTCTCGTCGGTGAAGGTGGTCTCGCTCACGATCTCCAGACCCTTTTCAGCCGCTTCAGCCACAAAGGTGTCGCGGATGCCGGTGGAGTACACGTCGGCGTTGTTGTAGATCACGGCGATCTTGGTGCCCAGGCCGTGCTCGGCGATGTACTGGGCGGAAGCGGAGCCCTGGTTGGGGTCGGTGAAGCAGATCTGGAACACATTGTCCTTGTCCTCAATGACGGCGGTGGAGGAGGCGGAGGGGGTCAGGAAGAACACGCGGTCCGTATAGCCCTGAGCGCCGGCGGCCTCGCAGGGCTTGGAGGTGGTGGTGCCCAGGATCATCTGCGCGCCCGCGTCCAAAGCGGCGTTGTAGGCGTTGATGACCTTTTCCACGTTGTGCTCGTCGTCCTCGTTGATCAGCTCAATCTTAAAAGCGCCGTTGGCCTCGTTGATTTCCTGGGCGGCGATCTCCGCGCCGTGCAGGGTGGCCAGGCCGTACAGGGCCGCCGCGCCGGTGGTGGGGCCGATATGGGCAATTTTCAGGGTGACCGCTTCATCCGCCAGGGCAGAAACGCCGGAAAGCAGCATGCAGGCAGCCATCAGCAGGGCAAAAACCTTTTTCATGATTTCTTACCTCCTAAAATAACATCTTGCGGCAAAATACCGAACAAGTGTTATTATACATGCCTTTGGGTTTAGATACAAGCAATACGCTGTGCTTTTGCTGTTTTTTCAGCATCCGAACAGCGCCGCGGCCTGCTCCATGCGCTGGGCGATGGGCACCCCGAAGGGGCAGCGGCTTTCGCAGCTCTGGCAGCCGATGCACTGGGAGGCGGTGACCTTCAGGGATTCGTAGTGCTGCCGCACGCTCTCGGGCACCTTGGGCTGCTGGGTGGCCAGATCGTAGAATTTATTCACCATGGCGATGTCGATGTCCATGGGGCAGGGCTTACAGTGGCCGCAGTAGGTGCACTGGCCCATGTAGGCGTGCAGGGGCGCGGAGGCAAGAACGGAGGCGTAATCCCGCTGGTCCGCCGTGGCGGTTTCGTAGGCCACCGCCGCGTCCACCTGCTCCTTGGTGTCGTAGCCGCAGAGGATGGAGGCCACCGCAGGCCGGGTCAGGCTGTAATGGATCAGCTGGTTGGGGGTGAAGGCCACGCCGAAGGGGGAGGACGCCGCGTTGAACAGCCGCCCGCCAAAGAAGCCCTTCATCACCGTCAGGCCCACGTCCTTTTCCTCACACAGCTGATACAGGGCGGCCCGCTCCGGATCGATGCCGCTGAGCCCCTGATCATAGCTGCCGAACATGTCGTCCAGGTTTTCCGTGGCGGGATGCATGTCAAAGGCCGGGTTGATGCTGAACAGGATCATTTCGATAAAGCCCGTCTCCGCCGCCATTTTGGCGATGCGCGGGTTGTGGGTGCTCAGGCCAATATGCCGAATGATCCCCTTTTCATGCAGTTCATGCACATAGTCGATATATTCCGTGTGAAAGCTGGCGTTCCAGTCCTCCATGGAGTCGATATAGTGGATCATGCCCAGGTCGATATAGCCGCCGCCGATGCGGTCCAGCAGATCCTCAAAGGCGGGCTTGACATATTGCATGTCCCGGCTGCGCACATATTGGCCGTTTTGCCAGGTGGAGCCGATGTGACCCTGCACATACCATTTGTCCCGGCTGTCCCGGATGGCCTTGCCGATGATGTCCCGGGATTTGGGATCGGGCATCCAGCAGTCGATGATGTTGATCCCCAGGCTCTCCGCGTAGCGAATCAGCGCTATGCTCTCTTCCTCCGGGTGCCGCTCCAGCCATTCTCCGCCAAAGCCGATCTCGCTGACCATCAGGTTGGTCTTTCCCAAACGCCGCTTGTTCATGCGCGCTTCCTCCTGTCAAATGAATGCGTTCATTATACCATAAAAAGGGCCATGGGACAAGCGAACTGGGGAGCACATGGGGCCTCTTTGGTCATCTTATAGACAAACAGAAATTGGCAAGAGGAGACGTTGGAGGCCTCCGCGGCCTCCAAGCCTCTGCGCCAAAGGCCCGCTTGGGCCTTTGGACTCCATTCGGGCGAACCGGCTTAGTTACACGTTCAAGCACCTTCCGCCAGTTGATTGAATAGGCTTGACTTGTCAAACGCTCCAGAAACACGCCGCAACACAAAAGATCCCAGCTTTGAGCAAGCTCAAGCTGGGACTATTGCTTATGCGGCTATAACGCTGCGCGTTATTGACGGCTAGAGCCATCATTTCTGGAGCGGTTGGGTTTCTCCGAGTTTGGCTTACAACGTACGCAAGTCTGTGGTCGGCATGCGCAGCAGGCCGAGGATTGCGAAGCAATCCCGAAAAAGCCAGGGGACGGCAGATAGAGCTTGCTCCGATCTGACGGTACTTGGATTTTTCATGGCCCCGGACGATATCTTGCAGCCCTCCATAAGCTAAACTGGCGGAAACTGCTTGATAGTGCTTTTAACCTTGTTCGCCAGAATGGGTCCAGGGCCCAAGCGGGCCCTGGCGCAGGTTTTAGGGGCTCGCAGCGCCCGGAAAATGATCCTGTGGATCATTTTCAGCGAGAGCGGGCCGGAAGGCCCCGGACGCGGAGGCCCTAACGTTTTCCCCTTGCCAATTTCTGCTGGCCTGTCACCGAGTAAAGGGCAGCATTAGATAGTGTGCATGACCTTTTTACATAAAGAAAGGGCCATGCCATACGGCACAGCCCTTTTCTTTGTGTTTTGCTTACTTGGTGAAGGTGCAGCCAGCGTCAAATTCGATGGTGCCCTTGTAGTTCTTGATGGTGCCGGTAACGGTGATCACGTCGCCCTCAGCCAGCTTGTCGGCGCCCTCGCCCTTCAGGCGATAGCACTGGATGGTCTTGCCAGCCACATCCAGGTTGACGGTGATGTTCTGATACTGATCGCTCCAGGCGGTGGGGATGGAGGTGACCTTGCCGGTCAGGGCGGTGGGAGCGGGCAGCTTGTCGCCGTCTTCCAGGGTGTAGGCGATCTCCACGATCTCTTCTTCGCTCAGAATGTCCAGCTTGATGGAGGCGGGCACCACGCGGTCAAAGGACACGCTCTTTTCGTTGCCAGCGGCGTCCTTCACGGTGGCGGTCAGCACATAGGCCACTTCCTTGTTGTTGTCCTCGTCCACGTTCACGTTCACCATGCCGTTTTCATCGCGGGTGAAGGCGATGGTGTCACTGTCGGCGGTCCATTCCACTTCAAAGACCTCGTCGCCTTCACCGGGCACGGAGCCGATGAGCTGATAGTCCTTGGGGGTGGAGGCAGGGCGGTTCTTGTAGATGGATTTCACATAGCTGGCGGCGTCGTCCAGGCCGTCGGCACAGGCAATGCCCAGCGCCAGGCACAGCGTCAGCAGCAGCGCCAGAGCAACGATCAATTTCTTCATGGTATTACTCCTTTTTTCTGTCTTAAGGCAGGATGGTGATGCCATCCTGTGCAAATGCTTTGATGAGGAGCTGACCCTCATAGGCGGCAACCACGCCGCGCACGTCCACAGTTTTGCCCGTCAGAGAATCGGCATCCAGGATGGCGGCAACGCGCACGGTGACGGCTTCCTCGCCCTGCGTGCAATGCAGGATGGTGGCGCTCTCACCGGCGTCCACAGTTTCCACGGTCAGTCCGCTCAGGGTTACGGAGGTGGCCAGGGCCAGGGCGCTGCGGTCATAGGCCGCGGTTCCCTCGTCCGTACTTAACACTACTTCGCCATGCAGCAGCGCTTGCAAATCGGTGGCAAGGCAGGCGGGCGCGTGGCCTTCGCTGAGCTTGCGGATGTTGCCGGGATCGTCGGGCTTCATCATGCGGTAGGTGATGCCGGAGATCTGGTATTCGCCGCCGGCCTCATAGTATTGCAGGGTGCCCACGATGCGGGCTTCATTGTCCACGTGCAGCACTTCCATGCCGCCACCGCTGAGGTTGTAGCCGTAGTAAACCGGCAGGCCAAAGTACAGCCCCGTTTCCGGGTCATAGGCCTCCATGTACACGCTGTTGTTGCTGTTCAGGGTAATGACGCCCGTGCAGGCCACCTTTTTGCCGTCATATTCCTCCGGGTGCAGGCGAAGCTCCCGCATCGTCACTTCGATGGCCGCGCCATAGAAGAAATCGGGGTCCTTCTCTCCGGAGTAGATGCCCAGCTTCATGGCTTTTGCCTGGGCGATGGCGGCCATACAGGTGTCGCCGTAGCGGTTCTGGCCGGAGCTGTTGGCCTTGGCCATGCCGCTTTGCAGCAGTTCGATGTTCAGATTGCGGTAATCCGCCGCGCCCTGGGGCTTGTACCACACCCACACCAGATACCGAGTGCCGTTGGAATCGCGGTTCCACTGGCTGTCATCCGATTCGATCAGGATGGCTTCGGCGCTTTCAAGCCGGGCCTTGGTGAAGGCGGCGGCCGCCTTTCCGTATTCCTCAATCTTTCCCGTGGATTCGGGTGTGTTGACGGCCAAATATCTGGCGCTCACCACACCCGTATCCAGGGTGGAGGGAGAAGATAGGAAAAAATGGGTGGTATCGCCGTCGATGAAGGTTTTCACGGTGACTTCTGCCTTAACGGTGTCAGAGGACAGGTCAAGCGGGATGCTTGCGGCATAGTCCACTGACTCCGGCATCTCTGCCCGGGAGAAAACCGGCATCGCGGCCAGCAGCAGCGCGCATATCAGGGCATACGCGGCCGCGGATCTTACAATTGAACGCATGGCTTTTTATTTCAGCTGATTACAGGCTGTATTCGCAATTCTTGATGGCGTCCTCGAAGGCCTTTTCGATTTCGGCATCCACATCGGAGCCATCGGGGATGTTGAAGCACTTGGGCATCAGGCCGCCCACCTCGTCACGGGCAGTGGAGCTGCCATTGAAGGCGGGGCTGGTGTAGTAGGCGTCTTCCTGCTCCAGGCAGACCTTGGCGCTCAGGGCGGACACATAGTCGCCGCCGTCAGCCTTGGCGATGAAGTCGGCATACACTTCGTTGTTGGTCACGCTCTTAATGACGGGCACATAGCCGGAGGCCATGGAGAACTCGGCCTGGAAGTTGACGTCGGTGGTCAGATACTTGACAAACAGCCAGGAAGCATATTCTTCCTGCACGTTGGCCTTCTTGAAGATGCACACGCTGGGACCCTGGCTGATGACCTTGCGGTTGTCAGGATTGGCCTGGGGGATGGTGGCGATGCCCACTTCAAAGGGATAATTGCCATCCTCGCCCTTGGCGGGACGCTGATAGGTGGCGCCGGCGGAGGAGCCGATGCTCATGTAGCTCTTGGTCTGCTCCTTGCTGGTGAACAGGCCGCTGGTGTAGGCGCCGTACAGCTTCTGCGTGGTCACATAGCCTTCCTGGAACCACTCGCGGAAGCGCTTCACGAATTCGCGGTTTTCAGGGGTGTTGAACAGGAAGTGGGGCTCGGTGGCGCTGGTGTAGGGGGTGCCCATCTGCTCGGTCATGGTGATGAACCAGTTGCCCTCGCTGTCATAGCCCAGGGGGATGGAGTTGGGGTCGATCTCCACGATCTTAGCGCACAGCTCTTCCATCTCGTCCCAGGTGGTGGGCACGGCCAGGCCGTTCTCTTCAAAGAAGGTCTTGTTGTAGTAGAGCACCTCGGTGGACTTGGAGAAGGGCATGGTGTACATCTTGCCGTCGCCAAACTGCAGGCCTTCGTTGTAGTAGCCTTCGATGAAGTCGGCCTTCTGCTCGGCGGTCAGGCCCATGATCTCGGTGCTGCCGTCCGCACGGGTGATCTCGGCGTCGCTTTCGATGAAGGCGTCCAGGGGCCGCACGGCCTTAGCCAGGTTGTACAGGGCCACATGGTCGGGATAGCAGTAGGCGATGTTGGGCTGGCCGCCCACGGTGATCTCGGTGGAGATCTGATCGCGCACGTCGTCATAGCTGCCCACGCTGGTATATTCCACGTGGATGTTGGGATACATGGCTTCAAACTCGGCGATGTAGGCTTCCAGCACGGGGGTCAGGTTGGAACCCATGGTGTTGTAGAAAGTGATGGCCACTTCGCTTCCGTCGTAGGCAGGCGCTTCCGCCAGACCGGGAACGATGGAGAGCATCATCGCAAGGAACAGGAGAATGGATACGAGCTTCTTCATGATGTGTTTTCCTTCCTTCCATTTTTATGTTAAGGACTGTTGCCAGTCGGTTAACCCTTGATACCGCTGCGGCTCACGCCGGCCATGATGTACTTGCGCAGGAAGATGAACACCAGGAACAGCGGGGCGGACACCAGGGCCACGGCGGCCATCTGCACGGGGTAGTTGACCTCGCCCGAGGTATCCTTGAAGGCGTTGCGCAGGCCGTTGGTCACCAGGCGGTGGGCCTCGTCGTTGGACACCAGGCGGGGCCAAATGTAGCTGTTCCAGGCGCCCATCATCTTGAGGATGGTGATGGAAATCAGCGTGGGCAAGGCCAGGGGCACCATGACCTTCCACAGGTACTTCCAGTCGCTGGTGCCGTCCACCTTGGCGGCCAGGTACAATTCATTGGGGATCTGCAGGAAATTCTGCCGCAGCAGATAGATGTAGAACACGCTCACCAGGAAAGGCACGATCAGGGCCGTAAAGGTGTTGGTCCAGCCCAGGGAGCTGACGGTGATGTAGTTGGTGATGGTAAACAGCTCGCCCGGGATCATCATGGTGGCCAGCAGGCCAGCAAACAGCAGCTCCTTGCCCTTGAACTCAAGCCGGGCAAAGGCGAAGGCCGTGATGATGGTGATAAACAGGCTCAGGATGGTGGACACGATGCCCACGTAGGCGGTGTTCAGGAACAGGCGGCCCAGATTGGCGGTGCTGAAGGCGTCGGCATAGTTGGAGAACAGCAGCACCTGGGGCCAAAAGGTGGGCTTGCTGAGACGGTATTCCGCCAGGCTCTTGACGGAGGAGATCAGCATCCAGTAAAAGGGGAAGAGCACGATCAGGGCCATGACGCACAGGAACAGATAGGTGCCCCCCAGGGCGAAGACCTTGGCGAAGCGCTGCTTGGAGGTCACCTTGCCCATATCCCTGTTCTGCATGACGCGAATGGAATTTTCAGACATAGCAGGCCCTCCTTAATAATGCACGCGCTTCTTGCTGACCTGCAGGTTGATCAGCGTCACGATGAGGATGATGCCAAAGAGGATCAGGGCGGCGGCGCTGGCGCGTCCCTGATGGTGCTGGGCCAGGGCATCATAGATGAAGCCCACCATGGTGTTCAGCCGTCCGGGCGCGTGGGCCGGGCCCAGGGATTCGCCAAAGATACCCACGATGCTGGTGTATTCCTTGAAGCCGCCGATGAAGCCGGTGATGACCACATAGGCGATCATGGGGGAGAGCAGGGGCACGGTGATGCGCCACAGCACGCGCCAGCGGGGCGTGGAGTCCACCTTGGCGGCCTCGTAGTACTGCTTGTTCACGCTCTGCAATCCGCCCAGCAGGATCAGGATCTTGAAGGGCAGGGCGTTCCACACGATGTAGACGATCAGCACGAACATGTTGGCCCAGTAGCTGGAGCCGTTGTTGATCCAGTTGACGTAGCTTCCGCCGAAGAACTCGATGACGTTGTTCACGATGCCCACGGTCTGAATCAGGGGACGGCGGGTGCCCAGGCTGCCCACGATGTTGAACATGGCCGCGAACACCATGCCGATGGCGATGCTGTTGGTCACATAGGGCAGGAAGAAAATGGTCTGCAATGTTTTCCGCAGGGGCTTGATGGAGTTGAGCGCCACCGCCACCAGCAGGGCCAGCAGGGTGGAGATGGGCACGGTGATCACGCACAGAAGCACGGTGTTTTTGAGACACACCAGGAAGTCCTGATACTGGGCCACCTTAACAAAGTTGCCCACGCCCAGGCGGAAGGACGCTTCACCGCCGGAGGCCATGGCAATGCTGTAATCCTCCAGGAAGGCCATGCGCACGGTGTTGACGATGGGCCACACGGTGAAAACCAGCAGCAGCACGATCGCCGGCGCCAGGTAGATCCAGGCTTTCCACTGTTGTTTGCTTTCAACCATAATTACTTCACCTCAAAATAGATCCGTTCTTCGGTTTCCTTGTTGAAGATGAAAATCTTGTGGGGCTTGATGGCGTAGCGGACGAATTCCTGACCGATGTCGATCTTGTTGTCCGCGTTGATGATGGAGCGCACGAAGGGATTGCTGGACGCCTCGTGGGTGGACACCACGCTGACGTCGCGGCCCATGACCTCCACGTTGACGGGCTTGCACTTGAGGGGACCGTTATCGTCCAGCAGGAAGCCCTCGGGACGGATGCCCACGGTGACGGGCTGATCCGCCACGTTGGTGAGCTCCAGCACGGCGTCGGAGCCGATGTACAGCTTGCCGCCCTTCACCTGGCCCTCGAACACGTTGATGGGCGGGGTGCCCAGAAATTTGGCCACAAACAGGTTGGCGGGATCGTCATACACGTCCTGGGGCTTGCCGATCTGCTGCACGATGCCGGTCTTCATCACCACGATCATGTCGCTGATGCTCATGGCCTCCTCCTGGTCGTGGGTCACGAACACCGTGGTGATCTTGGTCTCCTGCTGGATGCGGCGGATTTCCTCGCGAGTTTGCAGCCGCAAGCGGGCGTCCAGGTTGCTGAGGGGCTCGTCCAGCAGCAAAACCCTGGGCATCTTGACCAGGGCGCGGGCGATGGCCACGCGCTGCTGCTGGCCGCCGGAAAGCTCGCTGGGCTTGCGGTCAAGCAGCTGGTCGATCTGCACCAGCTTGGCCGCCTGATAGGCCCGCTCCAGCATCTGCTCCTTGGTCAGCTTGTCCTCGCCCTTCAGGTTTTGCAGGGGAAACAGAATGTTCTGCTTGACGGTCATGTGGGGATACAGGGCGTAGTTCTGGAACACCAGGCCGATGCCCCTGTTCTCCGTGGACAACTCCGTCACGTCGTCGTCGCCAAAGAAGATCCGTCCGCTGGTGGGCTTCTGCAGGCCGCTGATCATATACAGCGTGGTGCTCTTGCCGCAGCCGCTGGGACCCAGCAGGCCGATCAGCTTGCCGTCGGGAATTTCAAAATTGAAATTGTTGACGGCGATGACCTCTTCGCTGGATTTCTTGTTGCGGCTGGGAAAGGCCTTGGTCAGGTTTTGCAGAACGATTTTCATGTGGAACCCCTTTCTACCAATCAATATTCCTGTTTGGCTGCCATTTCGGCGTGTATCTTTTCTTTATAATGGATCATATCCTCACGGGTTTCGAAAATCATCTGGCTGGCGTAGTCCACCACCACGGTGTTGGCCAGCAGGTCGTGGATCAGGGAATTGGTGGGCGTCGAGATCATCACGGCGGCCTCCACAATCAGGATCAGCCCCAGTACGATCAGCCCCACGATGCCGATGCTGCCCCAGAAGAGCATCATCACGATGAAGGCCGGGATCATGGTCTCAATGGCGTATTTGCCCAGGATGGCGCGGACGAACAAGAGCACGTTTGTGATCTTGACGCCGTCCGTCTGCATGACCCCCAGGCCGAAGATGCGCTTGCCCAGGGTCATGCCGTTGCCTTGGCGCATGGGAATGAAAAATTCCATCACCAGATAGCCCAGCAGCAGGGAAAAGCTGGTGATCAGGATGGTCAGCTGCACGATCATGCCGTAGGCCTTCACCGCGGCGGGATCGGCGGACAGGGCGTCATAGGCCGTTTCCAGCAGCTTGTTTTCTTCTTCCGTCAGCTGGTCGTATTCGCTCAGGGGCATTTCCAGATTCACGCCGTATTCCTGACCAAAGTACGTCCGGCGATCCTGAAGCGCCGTCTGGTATCGATCATAGCCCAGCGCCTTCGACAGCGCCCAGGCGAACAGCACGCTGACAATGCTCAGCAGGATCAAATCAAAAAGAAAGGCTGAGATGCGTTTCCACATGCTCGCTTTCTGCAAATCATAGATCACGCATCCACATCCTTCCGGCTTGGCTTGTCAATATTGGACTGCTTTTATTATACAAAAAAAAGACACCAAAAGCTATAATGTAACAGGATTTTTAGAAAGTTAATAATTTGAAAACACTTTGCGCCTTTCACAGCCCATGCCTGTCAGTTTTGATCATGAAAAAGACATTATAATATGTGATCTGGTATCAATTTTGACAAATCAGAAAAATAATGGTTGACGTTTGGGAACAAAATGATTATAATACACATTAGCTGAAAGGCACCGAAAATCTATAAGGAGGCATATTTCATGAAGAAGTTCCTTTCTCTCGTGCTTGCCGCCATCCTGGTCATGAGCTGCGCAAGCGTTGCCTTCGCCGAACCCGACGCCGACCTGGTCGCCGCCGCCAAGGCTGAGGGCGAGCTGGTGGTCTACGGTTCCTGCGAGGAGCCCTATCTGGCCGCCGCCTGCCAGCAGTTTGAAAAGCTGTACGGCATCAAGACCCAGTTCCAGCGCCTGAGCACCGGCGAGGTGCCCACCAAGATCGAAGAAGAAAACGGCAATCCCTCTGCCGACGTGTGGTTTGGCGGTACCAACAACCCCTATGACGCGCTGGCTGCCAAGGGCTTCCTGGACAACAGCTACGTGCCCGCCAACGCCTCCCACCTGCTGAGCGATCTGTACAAAGATCCCAACGGCTACTGGTATGGCATCTACACCGGCATTCTGGGCTTCATGGTCAACACCGACGAGCTCACCCGTCTGGGCCTGGAAGCGCCCCAGACCTGGGATGATCTGCTCAAGCCCGAATACAAGGGCCTGATCTGGTTCTCCAACTACAACACCGCCGGCACCCCCAAGCTGGCCGCCAACCTCATGCTCCAGATGAAGGGCCATGACGAGGGCATCAAGTATCTGGTGGAATTGGACAAGAACGTCCAGCAGTACACCAAGTCTGGCTCCGGCCCCTCCAAGAACGTGGGCACCGGCCAGTGCGTCATCGGCATCGGCTTCCTGCATGATGGCATCACCCAGATCCTGGACAACGGCTATGACAACGTGGGCCTGGTGGTTCCCGCCGACGGCACTGCCTGCGAAATCGGTCCCGTGGCCATCTTCAAGGGCGCCAAGCACCTGAACGCCGCCCGCCTGTTCGTGGAATTCGCGCTGTCTCCCGACTGCGTGGAGCTGGCTGACGACACCGGTTCCTATCAGTTCCTGGTCATCGACAACGCCCAGCAGCCCGAGGCTGCCGCCCAGTTCGGCCTGAGCCTGGACGCTGTGTGGGACGGCTATGACTTCGCCAAGGCCGTGGAAGATACCACCAAGAACGTGGAAGACGTGATCAACGCCCTGGGCGACGCCGCCACCGACGGCCGCTTCAAGACCGAGTAATCGTCTCAAACGGGAAAACACAGCCATATTTTCCCCGCCCCGCCCGGGGCGGGGAATTTTTTCTAAAATATGTTAGAAAAGAAAGGAGAGGTGACTGATGGCAAAAGGTCAAGGCGCGGCGCTGGATCGCAAAAAACTGATGGCCGATCCCATTATGATGACCACCATCGTGGTCCTCATCGCCTTCCTGACGCTGTTCATCCTTTATCCGCTGGCCATCCTGCTGGTGGACAGCCTCTACGGCTCCAACGGCTTCTCCATTGATACCTTCAAGCGCATCTTCGGCATGTGGACCTTCCGCCGGGCCATCGGCAATACCCTCAAGGTGGGCTTCGTGGTGGGTATCCTGTCCACGCTTATCGGCCTGCTGTTTGCCTATGTGGAGGTCTATGTGCGCATGCGCAAGGTCGTAGGCGGGCTGTTCAAGGTGGTCTCCATGCTGCCTGTGGTGTCCCCGCCCTTCGTGCTCTCCCTGTCCATGATCATGCTCTTTGGCCGCTCGGGTCTCATCACCCGGTTCCTCCTGGGCATCTATGACAACGACATCTATGGCTACTGGGGCATCGTCATCGTGCAGACGCTGACCTTCTTCCCCGTGTGCTACATGATGCTCAAGGGTCTGCTCAAGAATATCGATCCCTCCATGGAGGAGGCCGCCCGGGATATGGGCGCTTCCCGCTGGAAGGTGTTCACCACCGTCACCTTTCCGCTGCTGCTGCCGGGCCTGGGCAACGCCTTCCTGGTCACCTTCATCGAGTCCATCGCCGACTTCGCCAACCCCATGATCATCGGCGGCAGCTACGACACCCTGGCCACCACCATCTATCTGCAGATCACCGGCGCCATGGATAAGGAAGGCGCCGCCGCCATGGCCGTGGTGCTGCTGTGCATCACCCTGGCCATGTTCGCCGTGCAGAAGTATTATTTGGAGCGCAAGACGGCCGCCACCCTGACGGGCAAGGCCAGCCGCGGGCGCATGCTGATCGAGGATAAATCGGTCACCGTCCCGCTCACCATCCTGTGCTCCCTGGGCGCCATCTTCGTCATCATGATGTATATCTGCGTGCCCATCGGCGCCTTGTTCCCCACCTGGGGCTATCGCTTTACGCCGCTCACCTTCAAATGGTTCAGCCAGGTATTCACCCGCTATCGCGGTCTGCAGGCCTTCCGGGATTCCTTCGTGCTGTCCCTCATCGCCTCGCCCATCACAGCGCTCTTGTCCATGATCATCTCCTATCTGGTGGTCAAGCGCAAGTTCAAGGCCAAGGGCTTCATCGAGGCCGTCTCCATCCTGGCCATGGCCGTGCCCGGCACGGTGCTGGGCGTGGGCTATATCCGCGGCTTCGCCAACGGTATTTTCCACACCGGCATTCTCAGCTCCCTCTATGGCACCGGCCTCATCCTGATCATCGTGTTCGTGGTGCGCTCGCTGCCCACGGGCACGCGCTCGGGCATCTCCGCGCTGCGGCAGATCGATAAATCCATCGAGGAGAGCGCCTACGATATGGGCGCGGACAGCCTCAAGGTCTTTACCTCCGTCACCCTGCCTCTGATCAAGGATTCCTTCCTCTCCGGTCTGGTCACCGCCTTCGTGCGCTCCATCACCGCCATTTCCGCCATCATCCTGCTGGTGACGCCCAGCTACCTGCTCATCACCGTGCAGATCAACGAATTCGCGGAAAAAGGCGCCTTCAGCATCGCCTGCGCCTTCGCCACCATCCTGATCATCATCACCTATGGCGCTGTGCTGCTGATGAACCTGTTCATCAAATTCTTTGGCACCAGTAGAAAGCAGAAGGAGGTCGAATGACCATGGCAGACAAGCGAGTAAAAGAGCCCAAGGGCGTCAAACTGGATCATATTTCCAAAATATATCAGGATCCCAAGACCAGCAAGGAGTTCTATGCCGTGCACGACGTGGCGCTGGAGATGAAGCCCGGCTCCTTCGTCACCCTGCTGGGCCCCTCCGGCTGCGGCAAAACCACCACCCTGCGCATGATCGCGGGCTTTGAAAGCCCCGACGAGGGTGAAATCTATCTGGGCGGCGAGCCCATCAACGCCCTGACCCCCAACAAGCGCGATACGGCCATGGTGTTCCAGAGCTACGCGCTGTTCCCGCACTACAACGTGTTTGACAACGTGGCCTACGGCCTGCGCCTGCGCAAGGTGCCCAAGGACGAAATCAAGCGCCGGGTCACCGACATCCTGGCGCTGGTGGAGCTCAGCGGCATGGAATCCCGCATGACCAACCAGCTCTCCGGCGGCCAGCAGCAGCGCGTGGCGCTGGCCCGCGCCCTGGTGGTGGAGCCCGGCGTGCTGCTCTTTGACGAGCCCCTTTCCAACCTGGACGCCAAGCTGCGCGTGCAGATGCGCACCGAGATCCGCCGCATCCAGCAGAAGCTGGGCATCACCGCCATCTATGTCACCCATGACCAGAGCGAGGCCATGTCCATCTCCGACCAGATCATCCTGATGAAGGGCGGCGTCATCGCCCAGATGGGCACCCCCATGGAGATCTACTATCATCCCAACAGCGAGTTCGTGGCCGACTTCATCGGCGAGTGCAACTTCTTAAAGGGCAAGATCGGCGGCCGGGACGGCAATGTCACCACCATTGATCTGCCCGCCGGCAAGGTGGGCGTCACCACCGACAAGGCCACCCCGCCCGGCGACGACGCCGAGATCGTGGTACGCCCCGCAGCCATCGTCATCGCCGATCAGGGCCAGCTGCCCTGCAAAGTGGAACTGAGCTGCTTCATGGGCTCCTACCAGAACTACCACGTCCGCGTGGGGGACACCCTGGTCAAGATCACCGACAACTGCCCCGTCAACAAGAAGATCTACAGCGTGGGCGACAGCGCCTATATCTCCTTCGAAGCCTCCTGCGCGCATCTGCTGTAACGGCATGCGCCAGCGCCGGCCGGTTTTCCGGCCGGCGCTGGCCATCGACAAAGTCGATGCCCCGAAGAAAATGAAGGATCATTTTCTTCGGATTGCAAATTTTCTTGTGCGCTTAAAAGCGCACGGACAGAAAATTTGAGCGGAATGAAAATTCCCTCTCGGCCGGGCAAGCGGGCCTTCGGGAATTTTCTCCTCGGCGACGTGCACGCCGCCGCCTGCGGATAAAAATGAAGGGGCTGCGGCCCCTTCATGCATCCCAGATTTTCAACAATAGGTTTGTCGATCATCTGCGCCGACCGTTTTTCCGGCTGGCGTTTTTTTGTTGTCAATTCCGCCGCCTTTTGCTATACTGGATGCCGGAGGCATGCAAACATGAGTGATTCCATCCAAGTATCCCGCTTTATCGCCAGGCTGGACGCCTGTTTTGACCATAACGACCTGCGCGCCGCCCGGGAGACCATCGCCGCCTGGGAGCAGGAAGCCCGCGCCCTGGGTGACAACCGGGGCCTGCTCAGCGTGCTCAACGAGGCCGTGGGCTTTTACCGCCGCACCCAGAAGAAGGGCAAGGCGCTGGCCGCCATGCGGGAGTGCCTGGACCTGGTGGAAAAATTGGGTCTGCAGGATCAGCTGTCCGGGGCCACGGTGTATATCAACGCCGCCACCACGCTGAACTTTTTCGGCCAGGAGGAAAAAAGCCTGACCCTCTATGAAAAGGCCGCCCGCTGCTATGAGCGCAGCGGCGGCACGGGCACCTATGAATACGCCGCGCTGCTCAACAATAAGGCTGCGGCGCTGAGCGCCTTAAAGCGCTATGACGAGGCCGAGACCCATTGGCGGCAGGCGGTGGAGATCCTGCAAAAGGAAGGACATCATGATGGCGAAATCGCCATTTCTCTGGTGATGCTGGCCCATTTGACCTACGACCGGGACGAGACCGCCACCGATCAGGTGGAAAGGCTGCTGGACGAGGCCTGGGAGTACATCAATTCTCCCCGCCAGCCCCGGGACGGCAACTATGCCTATATCCTGCGCAAGTGCGCGCCGTCCTTTGAATACTTTCAGCGTCCCGAGGCCGCCCAGGCGCTGCGGGAGGTGGCAAAGGAGATCTATGAAGGGACTTGAATTGGCCCGGGCCTACTATGAAGCCTATGGAAAGCCCATGCTGAACAGGGACTTTGCCGACGTGCGGGACCGCATCGCCGTGGGGCTGTGCGGCCACGGGTCGGAGTGCTTCGGCTTTGACGACGCCGTTTCCCGGGATCACGATTTTGAGCCCGGCTTTTGCCTGTGGCTGACGGAGGCGGATGAACGGGCCTTCGGCTTCCGCCTCTTCCGGGCGTACAGCAAATTGCCCCGGGAATTTGACGGCGTGCGTATGGAAAACAAGAGCCTTTTCGGCTCGGATTTCAAGGGCGTGCACACCATCGGGCAGTTTTACGGCTTCTATATCGGCGATCATGTGCCCGAAACCAACGAGGAATGGCTGGCCATTCCCGATCTTTATCTGGCGGAGGCCACCAACGGCCAGGTGTTCGCCGATCCCTTGGGAGAGTTCACCCGCATCCGGCAGGCGCTGCTGGATCGCCCGGAGGACGTGCGGCTCAAAAGGCTGGGCTCCTGCGTCTTTCACATGGCCCAGCTGGGCCAGTACAATTTCGCCCGCTGCCTGCGGCATGGGGAAATCGCCGCCGCGGCGGTGGCCCGGGCGGACTTTTGCAAATACGCCGCCCAAGCGGTCTATCTGCTGAACCGTGCCTACGCGCCCTATTATAAGTGGCTGTTCCGGGGCATGGCAGGGCTGCCGCTGCTGGGCAATCTGTCCGCTGATCTTGGGGCCTTGCTGCAGGCGCCGGTGGAGGAAGGGCAAAGCCTGCCGCTGATCGAAGGCGTCGCGGCCCAAATCGCCGAGGCTCTGCGCGCCCAGGGCCTGTCCGCCCGTCAGGGGGATTATCTGGAGCCCTACGCCTACGACATCGGCGAGCACATCCGGGACAGCGCTCTGCGCAACAGCCCGGTGATGCTGGACTGAAGGGACCGTATTGGACATAAAAAGAGATCCTTCGACTTCGCTTACGCTTCGCTCAGGATGGCATTGGAAGGAGATTGTTTCCTTGTTTATTGGCTGAAATTGCATCAAAACAGTCAACCAACAAGAGAAAACGATGTCATCCTGAGCGAAGCGCAGCGAAGTCGAAGGATCTTTTGATCCAAAGTTTAGAGCCTGTTTCTAAAGATGCATTTTCGGCATATCAGCCTGCACTTCCGCGTTGCTTTTCCTCGATTTACCGCCAGTAAACCATCGTCAAAGCGCCTTGAATTGCAAGCTGATATGCTTGAAACTGCACATTCCTCATTTTAGAAACAGACTCTAATTCCGTTCCGCCAGGAACCCCGTCACGCCCGCGTACAGCAAACCGATGCCTTCGGCCACGGTCATCCAGGTGGTGGCGGCGTTGTTGCAGGCGATGATCAGGCCCAGCACCACGCCCACGGCGGAGAGGATCATGGAGAGCTTCAAGCCGTTTTTCCAGGCGCGGTAGAGGCCCAAACCGCTGGAAATGGCGATCAGCAGGCCCAGCACCACGTTGATCAGGGTGATAAAGGCGTTTGTGTTCAGCAAAATCCAGATGCCGATCAGGCAGAACACGGCGCTGCCGATCAGGCTGGCGATGTCCTCCATCTTGCGGGACTTGGTTTTCCACCAGCCGATCACGCCGCCCGCGGCGGTGAGGATCAGGGCGATGGCGATGATCTTGGTGACGATGTTCAGGGCCAGGTTGTGGCCGATGATCAGAAAAATGCCCAGCGCCGCCAAAATCAGCCAATGCACCGTGTGCTTTTTCGCGCTTTTCATCATCATAAAAATAAACCTCCTCAATTTACAGCTTTTCTTTTTTATGATATGCTTTATAGGGAATTTTGTCAAGAAACCATGGAGGAACGGGATGAAAAAACTGTTCGTTTACCTGAGGGATTACCGCAAGGAAAGCGTACTGGGGCCGCTGTTCAAGCTGCTGGAGGCCACCTTTGAGCTCATCGTGCCGCTGGTGGTGGCCGCCATCATTGATCGGGGCATCGGCTCGGGGGACAAGGGATATATCCTGCGCATGTGCCTGGTGCTGGTGGCGCTGGGGTTGGTGGGCCTGCTCTGCTCCGTCACCGCCCAGTATTTCGCCGCCAAAGCCTCGGTGGGCTTCGTCACCCGCCTGCGCCACGCGCTGTATCAGCATTTGCAGGGTTTCTCCTATCAAACGCTGGATCAGGTGGGCATCTCCACCCTCATCACCCGCATGACCTCCGATATGAACCAGGTGCAGACCGGGCTCAACCTGGCGCTGCGCCTGCTGCTGCGCTCGCCCTTTGTGGTGTTCGGGGCCATGATCATGGCCTTCACCATCGACAGCCGGGCGGCGCTGTGGTTTGCTGCGGCCATTCCCGCCCTGTCCCTGGTGGTGTTTGGCATCATGCTCGTCACCATGCCCCTGTATAAAAAGGTGCAGGGCCTGCTGGACAGGGTGCTGGGCGCCACCCGCGAAAACCTCACCGGCGTGCGCGTGCTGCGGGCCTTTGGCAAGGAGGAGAGCGAAATCACCTCCTTTGAGCAGAAAAACCAGACCCTTACCGCCATGCAGAAGCACGTGGGCCGCATCTCCGCTCTCATGAACCCCGTCACCTATGTGATCATCAACGTGGCTATCCTGTGCCTTATCCATACCGGCGCGCTGCGGGTGGAGGCGGGCATCATCACCCAGGGCGCGGTGGTGGCGCTGTATAACTATATGTCCCAGATCCTGGTGGAGCTGATCAAATTGGCCAACCTGATCATCACCATCACTAAATCCCTGGCCAGCCTTAAGCGCATCCAGGTCGTCATCGATATGCCCGCGGGCGAAGCCGTGGCGGCGGAGCTGCCCGCCGGCGATCCCCAGTACCGGGTGCAGATGCGCCATGCCGGCATCCGCTATGCGGGCGGCGGCGAGGAAAGCCTCACCGGCGTCGATTTGGCGGTGCGTCCCGGCCAGGTGGTGGGCGTCATCGGCGGCACCGGCAGCGGCAAAAGCACGCTGGTCAATCTGATTCCCCGGTTCTACGACGCCACGGAGGGCCAGGTGCTGGTGGACGGCCGGGACGTGCGCTCCCTGGACCCCGCCGCCCTGCGCCGACGCATCGGCGTGGTGCCCCAGAAGGCCGTGCTCTTTATGGGCACCATCCGGGAAAACCTGCAATGGGGCAATGAAACGGCCA
>CACWUV010000012.1 GCA_902764185.1 uncultured Eubacteriales bacterium | reverse complement strand
TATAGCCTGTTCACACTATTGACAATATCAGAAAACACTGTATAATAGAGTCATGCAGATCACACAAGAGCAGTATGAGAAGATAGCGAAGTATCTTCCAACTCAACGAGGCAACGTCAGCATGACGAATCTCCAGTTGATCAATGCGATCCTGTATGTCACGGAAAACGGCTGCAAGTGGAGGGCATTGCCGGCAACCTATGGGAATTGGCATACAATCTATGTTCGCATGAACAGGTGGAGCAAAAACGGGGTTCTCAGCAGGGTATTTGCCGCCTTGCAGACAGAAGGAATCATCCAAATCAACGTAGAAGTTGTATGCCTTGACAGCACAACGGTCAAGGTTCATCCCGATGGAACCGGTGCGCTAAAAAAAGAGGAAAGCAAGCGATTGGGAGATCCCGAGGCGGACTCACCACGAAGATTCATATGGTTACCGCATCTGACCGATCGGCTGTCAGCTTTTCCCTCTCCAGCGGGGCAAAACACGATTCGCCGGAAGGAATGAAGTTGTTGTTCTTTACCCCTGCCTGCGATTGTGCGCAATCACTCCTTATGGATCGTGCATACGAGGGTGATCATATGCGAGCCACGGCGAAAGAGCTTGGTTACAATCCTGTCGTTCCGCCAAAGAAAAACCGCATTGATCCATGGGAATATGACAAGAAACTCTACAAACGGCGAAATGAGGTTGAACGTTTCTTCCGAAGAATCAAACGTTTCCGGAGAGTTTTCACTCGCTACGATAAGCTCGATATCGTCTTTGCCGGGTTCATTCTGTTTGCCATGATTGTTGACGCGTTAGTGTGAACATACTCTAGTTAACACGAGATCCTTCGACTACGCTGCGCTTCGCTCAGGATGACAATGTAAGGAGTTTTTATCTTTATTTATTGACTGATAATGCAGCAAAATCCGCCAATAAGCAAGAGAAAACTTACCTACCGATGTCATCCTGAGCGAAGCGCAGCGTAGTCGAAGGATCTCGTTCTCTCTTTGCCAATTTCTGTTTTTGTATATCCTTTTAATCGGGTATCAGTATAATTCACAACTTTCTGTTTTTCTTTCCCCTTTCCTCCACAAAAAAGGAGACCGGCTGATAGGGCCGGTCTCCAGGGGAGATTAATTAATTGTTTTCACTTTGCCGTAGGAATCAGGCTTCCGCAGCCTTGTTCTTGCGCAGCTTCAAGACGATGAACAGCGCAACGCCAGCGCCCAGCATGATGGCATAAGGAGCAACACGCAGCACCACGCCAGTGGGAGAGATTGCAGGCAGGTCGTTATTGATAGTAATGTGAGAGAGTTCAGTTTCAGCATCACTCTTGGCATTGTTCAGGTTGAAACTCACAGTCTCTGTCACGCCATTCTCGAACTTCTCTGCACTGCCAGTAAGGCTAAGAGCTTGGTTGTAGAAACCTTTCGTGTCGGCAGTAACAATGCTGGGAGTATATACGTCTTGAGTATCATTTTCTTCCTTAACAGTACCAGCCAGCGTGGCGCCAACAGACTGCGGCACACCAACGATCTTCACAGTATCATTATTGGCAAGACCCTTAGTAACCTCGATTGCACCGCCATTACCAACAGTAGTCGGGATTTCATCAACCGTAAACTTAGCACCCTCCACAGAACCAGTCAGGTTAATAGTGAAGGGGAACTCATGAGAAGTATCACCCATCGCGCCAGTAATGGTCTTCTTCACTTCCAAGTTATAAGTGGTATAGGTATCGACGTTTGCATCATCCTTGGTGTCATCGTCATCGGTAAAACCATCTGTTTTTTCATCCAGATCAGCAGTAGCAGGATTTTTATCGCTTGCGTCCAGAGTCTTATCCACAGTGCTCTTGAACAGCACATAACCGTAAACTTCCATTGCATTAGTGGTATTATTACGCTGGATATACACATCCAAATAGCGGATATTTGCATTTGTATCAGTAGCGGTCACAACACCCTTCGCATCTAAATCAATAGGATCGGTCTCTTCAATCACATAGCGATAAACGCCAGGCTGAGAGAACTTAGAAGGATCAACTTCAATTTCGATGGGCTTCTTCACGCTCTTGCCTTCACTGGTAACGCTCTCAACCATCACATCAGCAGCAAACGCCACAGAAGCAGTGTTCAATTTTGCGCCATCAGCCACGCCGGGTTTAACACCTGCAACAACACCGTCTTTATCCTTAATCTGGGCATTGTTGATAACAGTCTCTGTGGCGGGTGCTAACTGATAAGTGTAAGTGACAGCAGGCTCATAAACGCTACTGGTCTCAGCATTGTAGAACTTGATTTCCTTGTAGATGTTAAATGTAATTTTTGTAGCAGACGCAGAAGAAGAATTATCTTGCACACCATTTTCGGGAATGCCAGAAGCCATCGCAGTGGAGCCAATCGCCAGCACCATGACCAGGGCCAGCAGCAGGGCAGTCAATTTTTTCATTCTTGTTTCCTCCTATTTAATCGTGCAGGTTTTGTTCGGCCCGTATTGGGGGCGTCTCTCTCAGGGGTGCAGTGAGTGACGTGGCTACGGGCCTGCCCGCGCCGTTTTATCTTGCAGTGCCATGTTGATCTCCCCTTTATGGTAACATATATTGTGATCGCTTCTTAATTAGATAAGAATGCGGATCGCACGTTAGTGGGTATTGAAGCTGATGCGGTCAATGGTTTCATCCTCGTTGACCACGGTGTTGGTCTGCAGGCGGGTGGCCTGGTCGTCCGTGAAGGCCATGGCCTGCATTCCCTCGGCCTCGATGGCGTCGTTCAGCACGATCTCCACCTCGTAGCCGCCTTGGTTGGCGTAATCCACGCCGTCGGAGATCAGGGAGATGGACAGGAGGTAGAACTCCTCCAGGTCCTCCCGCTCCTCGTCGGCCAGCATGTTCTGGGCGCTCTCCAGGTAGCGGTCATAGCGTTCCTGATCCAGGATCTGGCGGACGGTGAGCTCCGCATCCAGCGGGATGCCGCTGTCGGCGTCGAAGCGAACCACCACCTTGTAGTCGCTGTTATCCAGGTTGGCCTGCAGCACCACGGGACCTGCGGGCTGCTCCTCAACCTCTTGGGGCGTCAGCAGCTGTTCCCCGGGCTCGGAGACATCCTTCTCCTCCGTCGGGACTTCCTCCAGGCCGATCAGGATCGCTTGCTCCGTCGCGTCGGCGGCGTCCGGCTCCTGACCGACGGTGTCGGTCTCCATCACGGTGGTCACCGGCGCCTTCTCCTCCACGGCCAGCAGCTCGGCCAGCGGATTTTCCTCGTCGGGATTCTCGGTGGGTTCTTCCGTAGGTTCTTCGGTGGGTTCCTCAGCGGGTTCCTCTACAGGCTCCTCGATCAGTGTCAGTATCGGTTCCACACTGGGCTCCGGCGTGGCCGTAGGTTCAGGCGTTGCGGTAGGTTCGGGCGTTGCGGTAGGTTCAGGCGTCGGGGTTGCGGTGGGCTCCGGCGTTGCAGTGGGTTCATCTGTCGGGGTCGCGGTGGGCTCCGGCGTTGCGGTAGGTTCAGGCGTCGGGGTCGCGGTGGGTTCCGGCGTTGCGGTGGGTTCCGGCGTGGGCGTGGCATACTGAGCGTCGTAGCGCTCCATCACCGCTTCCATATTCATATAACCGACGATGGAAGGATCGCCCAGGCTGTATTCCGCGGTGGCCACCCGCTTGTCGCGGTTGCCCTCGATGGTGGTGAAGCCGCCATCGGTCAGCTTGCTGACGATACCCACATGCACGGGCTCGCCATTGGCCGCATCGGTGAAGAACACCAGATCGCCAGGCTGCGGCTTGTAGCTGCCGCGGCGGACGAAGCGGCTGCCCAGCTTATCGACCCACTGAGCGCTGCCGGCCGCCTGAGGCACCGCCTCCTGCGGGATGCCCGCATTCTCCAAGCAGAAGCTGATGAAGATGGCGTCCCATTCAGCGTAGGGCCTGCCGTACCAATCGCCGTACACGGTGTAGCCATGGCGGACGCCTTCGCTGTCAATAATGAAGTAATCGCCGCTTTCGGTGTAGCCGAGCTGCGAGGCGGCAACCGCCAGCAGCTTTTCGGCAAAGGTCTGATCCGCATAGAGCTGCGGGATCATGCGCTGCCAGGTCCAATAGGCGTCGGGCTCCACATCGCCCGCGGAGACCGGCACGCTGGCCTGCGCGGAAGCGCTGGCATTGGCCGCGTCCTGGGCGGTGACCGTCACGGTGTACTGGCCGCCGCGCACGGGGAGGTAGCTGTATTCGCCGGAGGCGATCTGCTCCTCGCTCACCACCTGTCCGTCCAGGGAAACGGAAGCCGTGAGCACCACGGGCTCCGCGCCGCCCGCCAGCATCACCTGCAGGGTGATGGGGGTCTGGCCCGCCACGCCGTAGCGGCTGGTGGCTTCCACGGCCAGCTGGATGGGATCGGCCTGTTCGATGATCAGCGTGCCCGCCTGGGCGGTGACCGGCGCGTAGTAGGCCGGAGCGTCGATGGCGGTGAACACGCCCTGGTAGGCGCCCGGCTCCGTGCCCTCGGCGGGCTGATACTGCCAGGCAATGGCGTCATCCGGCAGAGCGCCGGCAATGCTGACCTGGCTTTCGCCCTGCTGGGCTTCGCCGTTGGCCGTCACCGTCCTGTCCGCCACCGTCAGGGTGAGCGGCAGGGTGTAATACAAGTAAACGTCGTTGGAACCGTCGTTTGTCAGGAGAGCGTCCTCGCCGCCCGCGGCAGCCAGATGCGCTTCGTTCAGCCGGAAATCCTCGGCAGAGATCACCGTGCCCGGCATGGCCTCGCCGGTCTGGGCCGCGGCAACCTGAGCGCCGGTGCCCAGCAGCAGGTGATATACGGTGTAGCTGACCGGCTGTTCGGGCTGAGGTTCCACCTCAGGCTGCAGGTCTGCGGGTTCGTCGGAGGTCTGGGGCGCTTCGGGCTCGGCCTGGAGCTCCTGGACCTCCAGCAGGCTGATCTCTTCGGGCTGCTGCTCGGGCTCCTGGGCCGCCTCCTGCACCGTCTCCGGCTCCAGCGCCACCAAGGGCGCCTCCTCCGGCTCCTGCGCAGGTTCGGGTTCGGACTCCTCCACCGCGAACAGCTGGACGACCTCCTCCTCGTAATCTTCAACGGCTTCCAGGACGACGAGCTCCAGCTCTTCCGCCGTCGCGCCGACGCAGCCGAAAACCATCAGCAGCACCAGCGCCAGCGAAAGCGCTTTCTTCATCCTTCCCATCAGATTCATTATCATCTGTCGAAGCCTCCAAATCACACATGAGCTTTGCTTTACGACCTCATTTTAGCAAATGCTGGTTACATCATCAGTTACATGGCAGGTTTCAGGAAAAAAATTTTCTGTTTTTCAAATCGCCTCTCTCGGCTATGACACACATATGTCTGGATAGACCCTCAGTCCTATTCTTTGCTATTATATAGATTTTTCGCCCGTTTGTCAATGTTTTTTCAGGATATTTCTGCCGCTTTTAAGCCTATTTTTGAAACATTTTCTTAATGATTTGAAATTTTTTCGTATTATTTTATTTTCGTCAGTTTTACGCAAATATAAACACAAACAATCCCCTTTATGGTTACAAAAACATTCGTTATTTTGGCGGGATGACAGATCCGTTTTCTCCATATCGCGGCTCCAAAAAACACAGTCTGGGCGGTTCTGTCCAGGCTGTGTCGCATTTGTAAATTTTTTTCAAATGAAAGGGGGTTTATATCCGCTTTGCCAGCGTATCCGGGTTGGCCGCGTGCAGCAGCGCCACGTCCCGGGCGATGCGTCCTTCCCGCACCAGGCGCTGGAGCTCGGCGTCCATGGACAGCATGGTGCGGTCCGTGCCGCCGAAGATCACGTTGTCGATCTGATGGGTGCGGCCGTCGCGGATCATGTTCTGAATGGCGGCGTTCACCGTCATCACCTCAAACACGGGCGCGCGCCCGCCATCCGTCGTGGGCACCAGGCGCTGGGACACCACGGCCTTGAGCACCATGGAGAGCTGCACGCGGATCTGCGCCTGCTGCTCCGCCGGAAAGGTGTCGATGATGCGGTCCACCGTCTTGGCCGCGCCGATGGTATGCAGGGTGGACAGGAGCAGATGGCCCGTCTCCGCCGCGGTGATGGCCGTGCGGATGGTGTCCAGATCGCGCATTTCGCCCAGCAGCACCACGTCCGGCGCCTGCCGCAGGGCCGCGCGCAGGGCGCGGGAGAAGGTGGCGGCGTCCCCCGGCACCTCGCGCTGGCTCACCAGGGATTTCTTGTGCCGGTGCAGGTATTCGATGGGGTCCTCGATGGTGACGATATGGGCGCTGCGGGTCTCGTTGAT
The DNA here is from genome assembly GCA_902764185.1 of uncultured Eubacteriales bacterium. Taxonomy (GTDB): domain Bacteria; phylum Bacillota; class Clostridia; order Christensenellales; family Aristaeellaceae; genus SFMI01. The sequence goes on along the minus strand of CACWUV010000012.1, from coordinate 16,470 downwards.
GCGATCCACCAGGCAGGCCAGGGTGGTGCTCTTGCCGCTGCCGGCCGGACCGGTGACCAGGATCATGCCGCTGCGCTGCCGGGCCAGATCCATGACCAATTGCGGGATGTGCATTTTCCCGGGATCGGGCAATTCAAAATTGACGATGCGGCAGATGGCCGCCACGGTGCCGCGCTGGCGGTACACATTGCAGCGGAAGCGGCTGACATTGAGGATGGCGAAGGAAAAATCGTCGTCCCCCTGCGCGTCCAGCAGGCTGAAATCCCGATGGGCCAGGCCGTACATCTCCCGGGCCAGGCGCTCGGTATCGTCGGGCATCAGGCGCTCCTCGCCCAGCTTTTCAAATTTGTCGTGCACCTTCACCATGGCCGGCGAGCCGGGGATGATGAACACGTCCGAGCCTCCCAGGGCCACCGCGTTTTTGAGCATATCGATCATATCACCAGTCATCCTCCGTTTCCGCCGTCATATCATGCCGCAGCCAGGCCGTGCGCGGGCCGGGCAAGACGGACAAGGCGCAGTCCAACGTGCGCAGGCCGTCCTCCTCCGTCCAGCACAGCGCGCCGTCCTGCAAGCTGACCCCCGCGGGCAGCAGCGCCGCGTAATCCGCGTGCTCCTTCACCAGCGCGTCCAGCTCTGCCCGGCGCAGCTCGGCCTGTTCGCTCAGCCGGTACACCGCCTCGATCACCTGGGCGCTGCGGCGGCTGAGCTGGGCGTCGCTGCGGCCGTTGATCAGCGCCAGCATGCCCAAAATGCTCATGCTGAGCACCACAAAGATCAATATCAGCGACGGCGCGCCGGGACCAAAGTGAATATTGCTTTTCTTGTTCATTGCAGGCCCTCCTCATACCGGGAGCAGGGCAGGGTGACCAAGGCTTCCTCTCCCGCCACAGCCCGCACCTCCTGGCGGCGCAGCGTGCCCGCCGACGTGGTTTCCCGGGCCAGGGACGCCTCCAGGGTATATGTCTCCTGCGTCAGTTTCCAGATTCCGTCTTCCTTCACGAAGCCCATCTCCCCCAGGACGGCCTCCGGATCGTCGGCGGCATAGAGGCGGTCCGCGGCGTTCTGGGCGGCGGTCAGGGCGTCGCCGTATTGCTGGGCCAGCGCGCCCTGCTCGTGGGCGGCGGCAAACACCCGCAAAAGCACCGTGGCGGCCAGCATGAAAAAGAGCACCACGATAAGCAATTCCATCAGCAGGGCGTTGCCCTGGCTGCGTTTTCTCATGGGCTCACCTCCCCGCCCGCAGGGCGATATGCACCTGCGTCCACTGATCCTTCTGCTTCAGCCGCACCGACAAAAGCCCCGGCTGCACCTGGGCCTCCATGGTCTCGCAGGCGCATACGCCCTCCCCCTCTGCGGGGATGAACTCCCGGCCCTCCGCGCTGAACCATTCGCACAGCATGCCGTCCCAGCAGTAGATGCGGGTCACATAAGCCTCGCCGTCATATACGTTGCGCAGGGTCAACGCGGCGACCCCCGCCGCGTCCTCCACGGAGATCACGTCCAATTCGTCATCCGCGCGCACCATGCTGCGCAGATAGGCCGGGGCGATGCGCGCCGCGCTGTGTTCCGCCAGCCGATCCACCGCGCCCTTGTAGGCGCGGGCGGACAAAAGCACCATCACCGTGGAAAACACCGCAAAAATGCCCAGCAGCAAAAACACGAACACGCCCGAGATGGTATGGGAAGCAGGCGACATCCTTTTCACCGTTCCTTCTGCCCCCTCTCGGTCACATTAATATCGGGAATGCGATTGGACGCAAAGGCGTCATAGGTGATGAAATAGCGGTCTTCGTTGTAGGAAAGATGGTAGTTCTCCTTGAGGTACTCCAGGCTGTCCGGATAGGCGCCCTCCACGGCATAGCAGGTCAGGGCGGCGTTCTTCACCGCCTCCCGCACCGTTTCCGTTTCCGCCCGGCCGTTGGCTCTCTCGATGCGGCCCAGCAGCAGCACGCAGAGCACCAGCACCCCGGCGATGGCGGCCAGCTTGGCAATGTCCCGCTTGTTCATGGCATTTCCCCCTTACAGGCTGGAAAGGATGCCCGCCATGGGCAGCATCACGCTGAGCAGCACCGCGCCGATGACGATGGACAAAAGCGCCACCAGCGTGGGTTCGATGATGGACACGAGGCGGGTGATGTCCTCCTCCACCCGCTCCTCGTAGAGGGTGGAAAGCTTGGCCAGCACCTGATCCTCCCGGCCTGTGGCCGCGCCCATTTTGATCATGCGCTCATGCAATTCGCTGAATATATGGGCCAGGCCGATGGACTCGGCAAAGCCCTGGCCCGCCTCCAGACCCTGACGGACCGCCTCCACCTTGGCGGCGGCGTTCTTGTCCGTCAGCACCCGGGAGGTCATCTCCAGCGCTTCGTCCATGGGGAAGCCGCTGCGCAGCATCATGGACAGCACGCTGGCCACCCGGGCGGCGGACAGCTTCTGGCTGAGGCTCCGCAGCGGCTTAAAGAGCCTTTGCACTAGGTCGATCACCCGGTCGCGGTGCCTGGTGCGCAGCAGCACCAAGCCTGCCAGCACGGCGATGACCACCAGCGCCACCAAGGCCAGCACGATCCAGCCCACCGCCGCGCCCACGCGCATCATGGCCGCGCCGCTGTCGCTGAGGCCGCCGCCCATGGAGCTCAGCACCCGCCGAAACACGGGCAGCACCCGCCACAAAAGGATCAGCACGATGACCGCCAGCATGCCGCCCAGGGCCAGCGGATAGGTGACCGCGCTGACCACGGCGGAGCGCATGCGGTCCTCCCGGGCATAGTATTCCTCCAGCCCGCGCATCACGCTTTCCAATTGGCCGCTGCGCTCGCCGATCTGCACCATCTCCACCAGGTACTCCGGCCAGTGGCCGTCCGTTTTCAGGGCTTCATAAAGGGAGCCCGTCTCCGTGACGCCCCGGCTGGCGGCGGCATATATCTCCCCCAAGGGACCGTCCTGCTCCGCGCCCGCCAGGGTTTCCATGCCATCATAGAGGGGCAGTCCCGCCTCCAGGATCAGCGCCACCTGGCCGCAAAAGGTGCTTAGCTCCGCCGCGGAAAGGGCTTTCATTGCTTGTTTTCTCATGCGGGTGCCTCCATCAATAGTAGCGTTCTATGGAATAATTGCGCACGGGCGTGATGGCGTTCAGCGCCGCCGTGGGATCAAAAAGCTCGTCCGTGCCGCCCATCCTGGTCAGGGTCCAGGCGTGGTACTGGTTGTCCGCGTAGCCGATGATCAGCCGGGACGGGATGCCCTGGGTGCGCAGCATGCACACCGTAACGGCGGAGAGATCCTGGCACACGCCCATGCGGGTGGCGTAGGTCTTGTCGATCTCGGGCAGCTGGCCCGCCTGCACCGTCACCGCCTTGATGTAATCGTACAGGAAGGTGTCCCGCACGAATTGGCACACGGCGTCATAGGCTTCCTTGGGGTTTTTGCCCGCGCAGAGCTCCCCCGCCTTGGCCACGGCCTCGGAGGCCGCGGTGTAATTGACGTATTGATTGGGATAGAGGAAGCACACCCCCGACAGGCGCATGCGCACGTCCAGGCTGATCCTGCCCTCCTGGGAATACTTTTTGCCCGTTACGTTTTCGTACAGGCTCACCTCGTAGCTTCCGTTGCCCAGCTGCAGCGGAAACACCTCGTATTCCCCCTGGTTGTTCAGATCGTAGGTCAGCGTTTCGCCGTCCTTGGGCACGCGCAGCTTGAGCCGGTGGGTGCCGGGCTTCTGCACAGCGGCCAGAAAATAGCCCTCGGACACGAAGCTCACGTCCAGCTTCATTTTTCCGCTGCGCTGCTCGATTCCGCCCGCGGCTGGCCAAAGCGGATCCGCGCCGGCTCCCCAGGGCAAAAGCCCCGTCAGGATCAGCGCCAGAAGAAACAGCATGCATAATTTTCCGCGCATGACGAACCTGCCTTCACCTTATGAAATCTGCTTGAAATTGCCCGCCGGGCGTCCGCCCAGGGGACATATGCGATGCTGGATGGTCACCGAGCCGCCGGGATACTCCTGATAGAACAGATGCTCGATGCGCTCCATGACCATGCCGCCGGTGCCGTAATCCACCGTGGGCAGCAGCATGGCAAAGATGGCCGGGGAGAACCGGGTGACAATATCCCCCTTGCGCAGGTTATCGCGCAATATCTCCTGCAGGCCCGCCATGGCGCTCTCCCGGGCGATGTCGCTGAGCTGCTTTCCCTGGCCCGTCACCGATATGACCCCCAGGAACATGGTGGAGCCCAGGCGCTCCAGGTTGCGGTACTGAATGTTGTAGATCTCCCGGAACGCCGAATAATCGCAGTAAAACGGGCCGGTCCGCTGGCTGTCCCGCTCGGCCAGCTCGTTGCTGATGGCGTCCAGGTTGAATTGCAATTCGGCGCTGGCGTCCGCCAGCCGCTCGTAGCTCTCGCGCAGGGCGTCGCTGGGCTCGGCGTCCAGCACCTCCCGGCTGCGGTGGGACACCAGCCGGTATTCCTGCCGGGCCTCGTCGGCGCGGTTCAGGCCCACCAGGGCCCGCATGCGCTCGATGTGCAAAAACTCGTCCAGGTCGTCATAGCGCAGGGCGATCTCGCAGGTCCGGGCGATCTCGTTGTATTCGTCCCGCTCCTTGAGCATCTCCACATAGGCGTACACCGTCTCCAGGTAGGATTTGTGGAGCCAGCTGGACTGCATGGCGCCGTTCACCATGTCCCCGCTCTGGAAAAGCTCGCCCTGATACAGCGCCAGCACCCGGCGGGTTTTTTCCCAGCGCTGGGTCTCGGGCACGGAATGCCGCAGCTCCTCCGCCAGCTCGATGAACTCCAGCACGTCCACCGACACGCCGGGCAGGCTTCCCCAGCGATAGGCGCCCTGCTCGGATCGGATGGCCCCGCCCAGGCCGTCGGCCACGCCGTTCAGCAGGGAGCGCATGCGGCTGACCAGGGTTTTGAGCGCGTTCTCCGGGTTTTCGCTGCGCCGGGAGCCCCACAGCTCCCGGGCCAGCCGCTGCATGGCCACCGCTTTGCCGCGCTGCAAAATCAGGTAGGTCATCAGGCTGACTCCCCTGCGGCTTTTGGCGGGCAGATTGTCGTGCACCGCGCCGTCCACCGTGATGGAAAACCCGCCCAGCAGCCGTATAAAGATCTCCCGCGCCATTTTTCATTCCTCCAGGCGGCTTATTCCGCCAGCTTTTTCAGTTCCCCAAAGGCGCCAAGCACCCGCTGGGCCAGATCGCCCGTTTCCGGCATGGACGCGGCCCCGCGCAGCCGCTCCGTCAGCTCCGACACGGGGGCGAAGATGGGCGTCAGGGACAGGTTGCCCGCCGCGCCCTTGATGGCGTGGGCGGCCTCAAAAGCGCCGGCGGCGTCTCCGGCGGCCATGGCGTCGGCCAGCTTTTCAAAGTTTTTGTCGCCCAGCTCCATATGGACCAGGCGCAAATAAAAGGCCTCGCTGTTCATGCAGCGGGAAAGGCCCGACTTGGTATCCGCTCCAAAGGCGTTCAGCGTATCAATGGTGATCATCAGGGCGATGCCTCTTTCCATTTTTCTTCCAATTGTATGTATAAAGGACTTCTCTGTCAAGCAACGGCAGGAAAAGGGAGCCCGAAGGCTCCCTCAGCATCCCATCACAGCAGGCTGGCCGCCGCCTTGTCCAGCATCCAGTACACATCCCGGTGGGTCTGCAGAATGGAGGCCTGCACCCGGGGCGTGATGTCGCCGCGGATGGCGTCGCGCACGGCCTGGGCTTTTTCGGCGCCGGTGGCGATGAGCACCACGGTTTTGGCTTCCAGAATGGCGGAGATGCCCAAGCTCAGGGCCTGGCGCGGCACCTCGTCGGCGCTGCTGAAAAAGCGCTTGTTGGCGTCGATGGTGCTCTCCGTCAGATCCACCACATGGCAGCCGCCCACAAAATGATCGTTGGGCTCGTTGAAGCCGATATGGCCGTTGCGGCCGATGCCCAGCAGCTGCAAGTCGATACCGCCGGCGGCGCGAATGGCCGCGTCGTAGTCCGCCGCGAAGGCGTTGGGATCGGCGGCCAGGCCGTCGGGCACATGGGTGGCCTCGGGGCGCATGTCCACGTGATCGAACAGTTCCTCCTGCATGAACCGCCGGTAGCTGCACTTGTGGTCGGGGGCCAGGCCCACATATTCGTCCAGGTTGTAGGACAGCGCCTTGGCAAAGCTCACCGCCCCCGCCCGATACAGGGCGATCAGCTGCTTGTACACCGGAATGGGCGAGGAGCCCGTGGCCAGGCCCAGCACGCTGTCGGGTTTTTTGATCAGCTGGGCGGCGATGACCAGCGCGGCGGCGCTGCCCGCCTGGTCGGCGTTGTCGTAGATGCGGATCTTCATAACAAGCACGCTCCTTTATAAATATTGATTATGCGTCAAAGGGCAGGCCCACAAACCGGGCCATGGTGCCCACCAGGGTCTTGGCGTGGTGAATGGTGTCGTCCTCGGCAAAGATGCGCACCCGGGGCTCGGTGCCAGAAAAGCGCACGATGACCCACGCGCCGTCAAAATACACCTTGCAGCCGTCCCGATAGCTGACCCGCTGGATGGGCTTTTTGAATTCCGGCAGCTGCTTTTCCTCCATGATCAGCCGCTGGATGCGGGCCTTGCTCTCCGCCGTCAGCGCCCAGTCGAACTCCGCGGAGTGCAATTCCCCAAACCGGTCATAGAGATCCTGCACCAGACGGCTCAGGGGCTTACCGGTGACGGACAGCATCTCCACCAGCAGGCTTGCGGCATACAGGCCGTCCTTGCCGCTGATGTGGCCGCGCACGGTGAGGCCGCCGCTGGATTCGCCGCCGATCAGGGCGTCATGGGCCTCCATGCCCGAGGAGATGTGCTTGAAGCCCACGGGCACCTCCACACATTCCTGGCCGTAGGCCGCCGCCACCCGGTCCAGCAGGTGGGTGGTGGCGATGTTGCGCACCGCCGCCCCGCGCCAGCCTTTGTATTGCAGCAGATAGTAATACAGCAGCACCAGGATCTCGTTGGCGGAAACATAGTCGCCCTTTTCGTCGATGATCCCCAGGCGGTCGGCGTCGCCGTCGGTGGCGATGCCCACGGCGGCGTTGTGCTCCCGCACGGCCTGCTGCAGATCCACCAGGGTTTCCGGGGTGGGCGCGGGCAAATGGCGGCCAAAGAAGGCGTCGTGCCGGTCGTTGATCACGTCCACGTCGCAGCGGGCGGTGTACAGGATGGTCATCAGGCCCGTGAGGCTGACGCCGAACATGGGATCCAGCACCACCCGCAGCCGGCGGCGGCGAATGGCGTCGGTGTCCACCTGGCCCAGGATGGAATCCAGATAGTCGTCCCGGGGATCGATGAACTCGATGCCGCCTTCCCGCTTGGCCTCCTCAAAGGGCGCGACGCGCAGGGCGTCGGGATCGATGGCGTTGGCCTCCTCCTGAATGGGCGCGGTGACCGCCTCGGTGGCGTCCCGCCCGCCGTAGGTGAACAGCTTGATGCCGTTGTAAATGGCCGGGTTATGGCTGGCCGTCACCATGGCCCCGTATTGCAGGCGCAAATGCTTGACCGTAAACATGATCTGGGGCGTGGGGCAGCTGAGGTTCACAAAATACACCTTCACGCCCTCGCCCGCCAGCACCTCCGAAAACCAGATGCAGGCCTCCCGGCTCAAGAACCGCCGGTCATAGCCCACCACGATGCCCTTTTCGGCGCAGCCCTCCCGCTGCATCCGCCGGGCCAGCGCCGCAGCCACCCGCCGAATGTTGTCCTTGGTGAACCCGTCTCCGATCACCGCCCGCCATCCGCCCGTGCCAAAAGCTATCATGCGTTGCCTCCATGTTTTGTTATTTGTACGCTCTGCTCATTATTATAGCAGAAACCGACAAAAATAGAAAGAGGGCAAGGGGAAAAAACGGGAATTTAACGGGGAGGATTTCCGTTGGGCCTCCGCGGCCCAACGAAACCCCCTTGTCAATTTCCATGTTGTGCTTTCCTGCCGACAAAAAAACCCGCGGATACGCTCCGCGGGAGTTGCCATCAAATACGCTTTATTGTTCCTTCCCCGCCAGGCTGAAGGTCACCCGGTTGGAAACGCGCACTCCGGCTTCGCCGGTGGCCACCACGCGATACTGGCAGTCCAGGCGCAGGGCGCTGGAGATGAAGCGCAGGGTGTCGGTGTCCACGCCGTGCCAGGTGGCGCTTTCGGTCAGGTTTTTCCAGCCGCTGCCGTTGTTGTACTGCCACTGGTAGGAAGCGCCCGCCGCTCGGGCGGTGAAGACCACCTCGTCTCCCAGGGCCGCGATCACGGCGTCATGGGGCTGACGGTCGAAGGCCACCTCCTGGGCGATCACCTTCTCCCGCACCCGGAAGGTCACAGTGTCGGAAATCTCGGCATACTGGCCGTTTTCGGCTGCCAGCCGATAGGCACGGCCCGCCCGGGTCTCGCTGGAGAGGAGGCGCAGGGTGTCGCTCTCCGCGCCGGACAGGGTGTTGCTGTCGGTCAGGTCCCGCCATTCGCCGCCGTCGCTGATCTGCCAGCGGCACCGCACGCCCTCCGCCACCAGCGCGGAGAAGACCACCTCGTCCCCCAGCACGGCCACCTCGCGGCTCTCGGGCTGATAGACGATCAGCCGCGGCGCTTCCGTTTGCTCCGGCTCGGTGACCATGGCCACCTCCACCACGGAATCGACCTCCGTTAAGCCAGCCCGTGCCATCAGCGCGTGCAGATCGGCAAAGCCCTCCACCTCGGCATCGGATAGATGGTAGTCGTGGCGCACCACGGACTTGCCCACGTTGCCCTCGATGGTGGAAAAGGCGTCGCCGTCCACCGTGGCCACGATGCCCACGTGGCTGTTTTCCTCAAAGGTCAAAAACACAATGTCGCCGGGCCGGGGCTGATATTGCTTGGTATGATAGACATCCAGGCTGCTGAACTTTTTGATCCAGGCCTCGCAGCCGGCCTCATAGGGCACCTGGTCGCTGGGAATGCCCGCGTAATACATGCAGAAGGACACGAACATGGCGCACCAGTTGGCATAGGCCGCGCCGTACCAGGCCCCGTAGCGGGTGAACCCGTGGACGAAGCCGTTTTTATCAATGACGAAATTGCGCTCGCTCTCCATGTAGCCCAGCTGGCTGCGGGCGATGGCCACCAGATCTCGGGCCCAATCGCCGGTGAGCGCCACGTCCCGCACGCTCTTTTCCCAGGTCAGCTCGGTCTCATATTCGTCCACCGACACGGGCAGGGACGCTTCATGGGTCTGCGCATTGCCCGCCTCGTCCTGGATGACGGCATGCACGGTGTGCACGCCGAAGCGCTCCGGCAGAAAGCTAAAGGACACCGCGCCGTCCGCGTCCAGTCCCTCCACGGCGGAATAGACCACCGCGCCGTCCAGGGTGACCCAGGTGCTGATGGAAAAGGGCGCTTTGCCGTTCCATGCCTCCACCTGCCAGGTGATGGCCCGCTGATCCGCCATGGCATAGGCCGTGCCCAGCGTCAGATCGCTGTACAGGACAGGCGCTTCCTCTCTCTGCTCCCGGACCTCCAGCTCTGCCTGCTGAGCAACCTCCTGGATGGGCTCGGCCTCCAGGGTGATTTCATGCACGGTTTCCTCGGCTTCAAGCTCCACCGTGATCGCGGGCTCTTCGGGCACAAGCTCGATCACCTCAAGCTCCGGCTCCTCCAGCCACTCCATGATGATAATATCTTCATCCGCCAGCGCGGAAACGGGCAGGCACATCAACGCCGCCAGCAAAATACACAGAAAACGCCGCATGGCCTCCCCTCCCTTTCCGCAAAAAGTCACAGCTTCGCTTCAACATTATATCATATTGTGACAAAAAGTAAATAGATTGTTGCAGCTTTATTGCATATTGGATTTTTTTGCTATCCATTTCCTCAATATTTATGCAATAAAGCAAATTTTGAATATCTATTCCTTGCGGATGCCCGCTATTTGAGTCTTTTCCCAAATAAAAAGCCCTTCGAACATTTTCTCCCGAATGACAATTGTTACAGCAATATGTATTTATGCGTCGATACTGTTTTCTTTATTCGGTTTCGAGCAGCAAACAGAAATTGGCAGAGGAGAACGTTAGGGCCTCCGCGGCCCTAAAACCCGCGCCAGGGCCCGCTTGGGCCCTGGACCCATCCCGGCGAACCGACTTAAATGCCATAACAAACAATTTGCGCCTGAAACTTGAGCGTCGCAACGAGAGCTTCCGGGCATAAGAAAACCGGCGGCAGTCCGAAAAAATGAGTTTACTCATTTTTCTCGGCCTGACGCCGGTTTTCGCTGTGCGCTATGCGCACAGAATGGCCAGCTTCGCTGGCCTGCCCGGAAGCGATGGATTGCGATACCCAAGTAGCTGCGGGAAACTGCCTGTTGTCGAAGTTGTGCAACATCCGCCATTGGCGGGGTCCGGGGTGCAACTTGCACCCCGGTGGGGTATGGGGCAAAGCCCCATCGTTCTCCCCGTCAAATTTCTGTTTTTCCATGGGTTTGTGCGCACAGATCAGCGCAAGGCCCCATCGTCCATCCGATAGAGCCGATCCGCATAGTCCCGGGCGTCGTTTTCATGGGTCACCAAAAAGACGGTTTTTCCCCCTTCGTGGGCCGCCTTTTGCAATAGAGACAGGGCCAGATGGGTACTGGCGTCGTCCAGATCGCCGGTGGGTTCGTCCGCCAGCAGGATCTGTGGCTCCTGAATCAACGCCCGGGCAATGGCCATGCGCCGCAGCTCGCCGCCGGACAGGGCGGCAGGACGGGCCTCGGCCAGATGGCCGATCTCCAGCGTATCCAGCCATTGCAGGGCGGTTTCCCGGCTCTTTGGCTGGCCGCACAGCCGACCTGGCAGCAGCACGTTTTCCAGCACCGTCAGGGTGTCGATGGCGCTGCGCCCCTGGGGCACCACGCCGATCTTCTCCCCCCGCAGGCGGGAAAGCCGCGCGTCCGGCAGGGCGTAAAGGTCCGTATCCCCCAGCCACACCTTGCCGCCCGTAGGCGTCAGCAGGCCGGAGAGCATGTGCAAAAGCGTGGTTTTTCCGCCGCCGCTGCGGCCCATGAGCACGGTCACCGCGCCCTCCTCCAGCGTCAGGGAAAGAGGCTTGACGGCCTCGAAATAGTTGGCCTGGCCAGTCTTGCGGAAATAGCGCTTGCTGATGTTTTCGGCTCGGATGGTCATCTTTATGCTCCTTCCCGCAAGGTGGCGCCGGGGTCCACGCGGCTCAGCCGCAGCGCCGACCAGCCGCTGGCCAGCGCGCCGATCCCCACTGTCAGCACCAGGGTGGCCGCGGCCAGCAGCGCCATGGTTTTCGCGTCCGGGGTCAGATAGGGCAATCCCAGCTGGGTTTCGATCAGGGTGGTGAAGGGAAACACCACCGCGGCGGCCGCGCCGATGCCGATCAGGCCGCCCGCCAGGCTGCACAGGCCGCTTTCCGTCAGGATCAGGCGGCACAGTCCCCGCCGGGAGGTGCCAATGAGCCGCAGCACGGCAAATTCCCGCCGCCGCTCCGCCGCCATCATGGCAAAGGCGATCAGCAGTATGATCAGCGACAGCACCCACACCGCCGCGATGAGCAGCGACACCGTGCGGCTCACCCCGGCCAGGCTGTCGGACACCTGGGTCAGCATGCTGCGGGTGCGCACGGCGGTGGCCTTGCGCACGTGGCCGTTGAGCCTGCTGTTCACCTGGTCGATGTCATAGCCGTCCTTCACCTTCACATAGATGGCGGAAATGGTGTCCTCGGAATCGGTGGTGATCTTGTGGCTGACGCCCTTTGCTTCCGCCGCGGCCAGCAGATGGTTCATGGTGTCCATGCTGCAATAGACCGCCGTGTCAAGGCCCGTGCCCGTGGGGGCCAGCCGGGCCACCACATGGCAGTTTTCGTCATAGATGCGCAGGGTTTCCCCCACGTCCGCCTCCACCTTGCAGCCCACGGCCACGTCCATGTAGGTAAGCTGGCGGCCATAGCTCTGGGCGATCCAGGGCTGCACCACGAAGTCGGTGGCCGGGTCCATGCCGATCACCTGCACCTTGACGGCGCAGCAATCGGCCTTGAGGGACGCCAGGAAGGTCTGGGGCGCGGCAACCTCGACGCCCGCCACCTCCCGCACGGACTCCAGGGAGGAGGCGTCCATGTAGAAGGCCCCCGTGGTGCCTTGAAGCAGCAGCTTTTCAAAGCTCACCTTGCTCTGCGCGCTGGCGGGCAGCACGATGATGTCCGCCCCCAGCCGGGATTCCAGGCTGCCCAGACCCCGCCGCAACGAGCCCACCACCAGGGAGCCGCCAAACACCGACAGCGCCAAAAAGGCCGTCAGCAGCGTCAGCGCCGCCGTGCGTCCGGGCTTGCGGATCAGGTTTTTGATGGCAAGGGAAAATGCGTTCATTGCGCCCTCTTTCTGTTGACGATAAAGCCGGCCAGCGCCAAGAGGGCGATCAGGCCGCACAGCAGGATCATGGCGGGCTGCATCACCGCCCGGCAGCGCATGGCGCTCATTTTGCACAGGGGAATCAGGGTGCCCGGCGTAAGGCAGCCCAGCAGCGCCGCGGGCAGGATGGCCAGATACACGTCCGTCCGCACCCAGGAGAGCAGGGCCAGCGCCGCCAGCAGCAGGCCGACGCCCAGCAACGCCTGGCCCGCCCAATGGCAGCTGCCGAAACTGCCGTCCTCATGCACGCAGGGCGACAGGAAGGTCTGGCTGCCCACGGCGACGACCAGGGCCAGGACGAAAATCAAAGGCGAAAAAAGCTTCTTTTTCATAGCAATCCTCCTTCGATGCTTTCAGCTCCTTCGGCTTCGCTCAGGATGACATCACAGGGTTAATTGATCCTTGTTCATCGGATCAGCTTGCCGCAAAAAGTCAGCAAACAAAGGCGATAATTACCATCGCTGCCATCCTGGCGGAGCGAAGGATCTTAGAGTCTGTTTCTAAAATGAGGCGAGAGCGGGCCGGCAGGCCCCGGAGCCGAAGGCTAAATCGAGGAAAAGCAACGCGGAAGCGCAGGCTGATATGCCGAAAACGCATCTTTCTGAATTTAGAAACAGGCGCTACTTATGGCTTACTTACCAAAATTCTCGTTGATGATCTCCCGGGCCACGCGGCCATGCTCCAGCACGATGGTGCGCTGGGCGGCCTCGGCCACCTCGGGGTCGTGGGTCACCACGATCAGGGTGGTCCCCTCCTTGTGCAGCTGGGCGAAGAGATCCAGCACGATGTTCTCGTTGGCCTCGTCCAGATTGCCTGTGGGCTCGTCGGCCAGGATCAGCTCGGGATGGTTGATCAGGGCCCGTGCCACGCACACGCGCTGCTGCTCGCCGCCGGAAAGCTGGCTGGGCAGATGGCGGGCGCGGTCCCGAAGGCCCACCCGGCCCAGGGCCTCCAGCGCCTCCTCCTCATCGGGCATGGAGTGGTAATACTGGCTCACCATCACGTTTTCCACGGCGGTCAGATAGTTGACCATGTGGAACTGCTGGAAGATCAGGCCGATCTTGTCCCGGCGGATGTCGGTCAAGCGCTTGCTGCTCTCCTTGCTGATGTCCACGCCGTCCAGCAGCACTTCGCCCAGGCTGGGCTTATCCATGCAGCCGATGATGTTCATCATGGTGCTTTTGCCGCTGCCGGAGGGACCCATGATGGCCACCCATTCGCCCTGATCCACATGGATGCTCACGTTGTCCAGGGCCTTGAGTTCCCCATATATTTTCGATACGTTTTTCAGTTCCAACAGGCTCATATTTTATTCTCCTTTCAGTACCAGGGCGGGATCGATGGCCACGGCGCGTCGGATGGGCGCAAGGCAGCTGACCCCGGCCACCGCCATGGAAACGATCACCGCGGCGGGCAGCAGCAGCGGCTGGAAGGTGATGGAGGAGCCAAACACGTTGACGCTCACCACCTGGGCGAACACAAAGCCCAGCAGGCCGCCCATCAGGCCGCCCAGCAGTCCCAGGAACAATCCTTCGCCCAGGAATTCCGCCCGGATGGAGCCATCCGACGCGCCCAGGGCCTTGCGCAGACCGATTTCCCGCCTGCGCTCGGACACCACGGCCATCATGGTGGTGGACACGCAGATCATGGTGAGCAGCAGCACCACCGCCGTCACCAGGAACACCAGGGCCTGCAGCTTGGTCAGCACCGCGGCCTCGGAGCGGGTGACGCGCTTCACCAGGCGGGCCTGCACGGCGTCGCCGGCTTCGGAGATTGCGGCCGCGTAGCTCTCCAGCTGCTCGGCGTTGGCGGATACGCTCAGCTCCGCCACGTCCAATTTGTCCTCCCCGGTCATCATCTGCATGTCCTCCAGGGAGATGAACACATATCCCTCTTCCTCGCCGCCGGTGGTCAGTATGCCGGTGACGGTGTAGTTCACCGTGCGGGGCTGGGCGGGGGCCGCCGTCTTGCGGGCGGTGTTCAGCGCCTCCACCACGGCCTCGGAGGTCACCGTGGCCCCGGACAGGGCGTCGATGTCCTCGCCCAGGGTCAGGGGCAGCGTTTTGCCCACAAACTGCGCTGCAAAGTCCGCGTCCTCCGTCACCCGTCCGCCGTATTCCGGCGTCTGGGTGCCCGCGTCGATGGTCACGGAGGCGATGGCGGCGTTTTCATCCAATTGGGCGCTGACGTACACCACGCCCGCGCTCCAGCCCTCGGCGCTGCCGCTGAGGATGGCGTTTGCCTCCCGGCTCTCCTCCGGGGTCAGATCGCTCTGCAGGGTGCTTGGCTGATAGGTCAATTCCATGCCCGAGCCCACCTTGACGCCGATGGTGTCGGCGATCTCCTTGCCCACCAGCACCTCGCGGGTCTTTTCGGGATAGCGTCCCTCGATGCTGAAATAGGGGCTGGTCTTGGTGATCTGATGAAAATCCGTGCCCGCCGCCGTGAAGGACTGCTGGCGCAATGTCATATCGAAGCGCACGTAGCGATAGGGAGCCGCGCCCACCAGCTCCTCCTGGGGAATGCCCGTCAGGGCCTCCGCCAGATTCTGGCTGTTCAGGGTCTCCCCGTCCTTGGGCAGCAGCAGCATGTTGGCGCCGTAGGAGCGGAACTGCGCGCCCATCTGCCGGGGCACGTCCACATAGATGGTCACCAGGCCCGCCAATATGGTGGCCCCGATGCCGATGGACAGCAGCGCGATCAGCATGCGGGACCGCCGCCTGAGCAGCGACGCCGTGATCATGCGCAGGAACATTCGTCTCTTTGTCATAAGTTATCCTCCAACTGTAAGGATACGTTGGGGCCTCTTCGGCCCCAAGCCCCGAACCAGGAGATTTCATCTCCTGGTTCTCACCGGCCCCTCAGTGCCCGCCGTGCAGCACTTCCGCGGGCCGCAGCCGCAGCACCATGCGGATGGCCGGCAGGCTGCCCGCCACGGTGACCAGGGCGATGAGGCCCGCCACGATGGGCACCACCTTGGGGTTCATGTCGATGGCCGAGCCGAACACGCTCTGGCCAATGAGCTGGGCAAACCCGAAGCCCAAGAAATAGCCCGCCGCAAAGCCGATGAGGGCGGTGATCAGGATTTCCGTCATCACCACGCCGGTGATGCTGTGATCCCGGGCGCCGATGGCCTTCAGCAGGCCGATCTCCTGGCTGCGCTCCATGACGGAGGCCGTCACCAGGTTGCTGATGCCCAAAGCCGAGCCGATGAGGCTCAGGGCCGTAATCAGGATCATGAGCAGCTTGGTCTTGTCCAGGATGGTGCCTTCGCTCTCCGCCACCTGGCGCACGGCGGAAGCCACCGAGCCCGTGATGACCTCCTGGATCTGATAGCAGATGGCGCTGACGTAGGCCGTGCAGTACCAGGTCTCATAGTCCCGGGAGGACAGCGCCGCGGGGTTGCGGGCCGCCCGCCGGGCCAATTCGTTATCCGGGGTGGTCAGGGCGGACACCTCGATGGAGGCCACCTTGTTCTCCCGGTCGGTCAGGGCCTGGACCGTGTCCAATATGGCATACATCTGCTCGTCCTCGTCGCCGCCCGCGTCATAAATGCCCGCCACGGTGACGTCCATTTCGCCTTGGCTGCCGATGATATGCACGGTATCCCCCGCGCGCCAGCCCATCTCTGCCGCCAGCACCGCGCCCGCCATGATCTCGCTGCCCGCGTTCTCGTCCTTTTCATCCAGCCAGCGGCCCTCGGTGACATCCCACCAGGAGCGCATGCCCACCACGCCCGCGTCCAGGCTTTCGCCCGTGGGCAGGTCCAGATGGTGGTTGAACCAGGTGCCGGTCAGCTTGACCGCTTCCCCGCCCGGCAGGGTGACCTGGGTGTCCAGGAAGGGGGTGAAGTCCACGATGTTGAAGGCCCAGAAGATGGTCTTGAGCTTGCCCAGCTCGTCCTCCCGCAGGTAGGCGGCGTTCAGCTCCGCGCCCTCGCCCACGTCGTAAATATCGGACAGAAGCGAGGAATCCTTGGGCTTCACCACGATGTTCGCGCCATAGTTTTTCAGTTCCTTGTTGACCTTTTCCTCCACGCCCATCACCACGTTCAGCATGCCGGTGGCCAAGGACGCGCCCAGGGTAATGGTCAGGGC
>CACWUV010000011.1 GCA_902764185.1 uncultured Eubacteriales bacterium | reverse complement strand
GCAGAGCTCGAGGGCTTGGAGCGCCCGGAAAGGCTGCCTGTGGCAGGCTTTCAGCGGAAAGCGGGCCGGAAG
Organism: uncultured Eubacteriales bacterium; assembly: GCA_902764185.1. Taxonomy (GTDB): domain Bacteria; phylum Bacillota; class Clostridia; order Christensenellales; family Aristaeellaceae; genus SFMI01. Next base: position 26,374 of record CACWUV010000011.1, on the reverse strand, counting down.
GCCCCGGATCGCGGAGGCCTCCAACGTATCCCTTGCCAATTTCTGTTTATTGAGTTGTTATCAAGTGCGGGTATATCCTCCTCAGCTCCCCGCCCGGAAGGCTTCGATCACGTCGGGACGCTTCTGGATGCGGCGTAGCACATTATCCAGCTTTTCGCGGCTTTCCACCTGCACCACCATATGAATGGTGCAGGTTTTGTTTTTGTTGATCTTGACGCTCATGGCGGTGATGGGCGCGCCGCCGTCCTGAACAAAGACGGTCAATTCGCCCAGGAGGCTGGGATGATCGTAGGCGATAACCTGGATGGTGGTGTTGAAGCGGCCTTCGTTCTGGCCGGCCCAGGAGACCGCCACCTTGCGCTCGGGCTCGGAATACTGGGCGTTGATGCAGTCCGCCTTGTGCACGGTGACGCCGCGGCCCCGGGTGATGTAGCCCACGATGTCGTCGCCGGGCACGGGGTTGCAGCACTTGGCGAAGCGTACCAGCATGCCGCTGCCGCCCTCCACATAGATGCCCTGGGTGGGCTTGCCCTGGTGGCTGGCGGGGGCCTGGCTCACCTCGGGCAGATCCGGCGGCAGCGCGGGCTTGGCGGCTTCCTCCGCCTTGCGAGCCTCCTCGTAGAGACGGCTGACCACGTAGGCCGAGGCGATCATGCCGTAGCCCACCGCGCCGTAGATGTCGTCCATCTCGGCAAAGTCGTATTTGCGCAGCAGGGGTTCGATGTATTCGTGCTTGAGCAGGCTGGAGAGCACGATGCCGCGGCGCTTGGCCTCGTGATCCACCATTTCCTTGCCCTTCTGCACGTTTTCGCCCCGCAGCTCCCGGCGGAAATACTGGCGGATCTTGCTGCGGGCGCCCTGGGTCTTGACGATCTTGAGCCAGTCCATGCTGGGTCCTTTGGCGGAGGGGGAGGTCATGATCTCCACCCGGTCGCCGGTCTCCAGCGGGGTTTCCAGGGGCACAATGCGCCCGTTCACCTTGGCGCCGATGCAGCTGTTGCCCACGGCGCTGTGCACGCGGTAGGCAAAGTCCAGGGGCGTGGCGCCCCGGGGCATATCAATGATGTCACCCTTGGGGGTGAAGATGAACACCTGCTCGGCGAAGATGTCGGTCTTGAGGCCGTCCACGAACTCGTGGCTGTCCCGGGTTTCGCCCTGCCAGTCCAGCACCTGGCGCAGCCAGTGGAGCTTTTGGTCGAAGGCCTTATCGTCCCCGCCCTCCTTGTAGCGCCAGTGGGCGGCGATGCCGTATTCGGCAATGTGGTGCATCTCCCAAGTACGGATCTGGATCTCGAAGGGGAAGGGAATCCTGCGCCCGCCGATGACGGTGGTATGCAGGGACTGATACATGTTGTTTTTGGGGACGGAGATATAATCCTTAAAGCGGCCGGGCACCTGGGTCCACAGGGTGTGGCACACGCCCAGCACGGCGTAGCAATCCGGAATGGTGTCCACCAGCACGCGGATGGCGATGAGGTCAAAGATCTGGTCAAAGGGCTTGTTCTGGATCACCATCTTGCGGTAGATGCTGTACAGATGCTTGGGACGCCCGGCCACCTCATAGTGGATGCCCATGGCGTTGAGCTTCTGGCTGAGCTCCTCGATGACCAGCTTGATGTTCTCCTCGCGCTCCACCCGCTTCATGCCCACCTTTTTGACCACGTCGGCATAGCCTTCGGGGTCGATGTAGCGCAGGCTCAGGTCCTCCAGCTCGGCCTTGATGCGGTAAACCCCCAGGCGATGGGCCAGCGGCGCGTAAATATCCAGGGTTTCCCGGGCGATGGCCGCCTGGCGCTCGGGGGATTTGAACTTGAGCGTGCGCATGTTGTGCAGGCGGTCCGCCAGCTTGATCAGCACCACGCGGATGTCCTTGCCCATGGCCAGGATCATCTTGCGCAGCGTTTCCGCCTGGCGCTCCTCCCGGTCGGTGAAGTCCAATTGGCCCAGCTTGGTGACGCCGTCCACCAGCATGGCCACCTCCTCGCCAAACTCCTGGCGGATGGTGTCCAGCGTGACGCCTTCGCAGTCCTCCACCGTGTCGTGGAGCAGGCCCGCGGCGATGGTGGGGGCGTCGATGCCGATCTCGGTGAGGATGCTGGCCACATACACCGGATGGATGATGTAGGGCTCGCCGCTGGCGCGGGTCTGGCCGCTGTGCTTTTCCTCGGCAAAGGCATAGGCACGCTCGATCAGCTTGGGATCAGCGTTTGGGTGATAGTGGAGCATGCGGTTGATCATCTGCTCCAGGGACATACATTCATAGGCCGTAGCCATGGGGTTCACTTCCTTGGATCATCTGGTACAGGGGAGACTGGGCGGGATCGCACTTGCGGGCGGGCAAAAGCTGGAGCTGCGGGCCGATCAGGTCCATATTTTGCAGCACGGCCACCATGGCCGCCTGGCGGGGATCGCGCAGATCGGGCCGCTGACCGCCTCGCAGCCGCACATAGCAGGCCCGCAGGTCGTCCACGGAAAATTGCAGGGTGCGCAGGCGGCTTTGCAGGGCGTCGCTCCGGGGGAGCAGGGTGAATTCCGCCTGGGGATACAGGTCCTGCAGGCGGCAAAGCTCCTGCGGGCACAGCGGGCCGTCGCACAGGATCACATGGCGGTAGGGCCCCAGGGGCCGCAATTCGCCGCAGCGGATCACGGCGTCGTAAGCCGCCGGAACGGGACGCGCGCCCTCGGGCACATCCAGGCCGGGAAAGCGGTCCGCGATGCGCTGGGCGGTCTCCGCCGTGCGGCACAGGTACAGGGTGCCCTGGACGCTTTCCGGCGCGGGCGGCTCCGCGGCCTGTAAAAAGGGAATCGAATCTTTATCAATTCGGCAAAAGCGAATCAATTCCTGCAAAATTTCCAGGGATTCCGTATTTTCGTCGGTGCGGAACCGGGCGCTGGCGCCGCCGATGGCCTCCACGCGGCACTCTGCGGCGGTCTTGCCGCCAAAGGTGTTGGCCACGGGGGTGACGGCCAGGTCGCAGCAGCCGGACAGGGAACCCGCCCGGCTGCCCATCTGGAAGGCAATGGCGTCCAGCAGCGCGCCCCACCGCCCGGGCGGACAGCACTTCGGCGTCCCGGAGCAAAAACACCGGGGCCGGATTGCCCATGCCAAAGGGCTCCAGCATCTTGATCTGGTCGATGAGCTCCAGGGTGATGTCCGGCAGGCGCAGCTCGGCGTCATAGGCGGTTTCGGGCATCAGGGGACGGCCCTGCAATTGCTTTTCCACCGCAGCGGAAAGCTGGCGGGCCAAGGCTTCCGGGTCCGGCTCCCTGAGGGTCAGGCCCGCCGCCTGCTTGTGGCCGCCGAAGCGGGTGAAGAGCTCGCGGCATTCGCTGAGGGCGGCAAACAGGTCCACCCCGCAGGCGCTGCGGGCGCTGCCCACGCAGGTATCGCCCTCCTGGCTGAGAGCCACCGTGGGATAGCCGTAGCGCTCGGCCAGGCGGCCCGCCACCAGGCCCACCACGCCGCTTTCCCAGCCCTGGCCCATGACCACGATGGCCCGGCGGGCGCAGAGGTCCATGGCCTGCACCTGCTGGTCGGCCTCCTCCAGGAGGCGGCGCTCGATGTTGCGGCGGCGGGCGTTGAGGCCGTCGGCCTGCTCCGCCAATTGGGCGGCTCTCAAAGGATCGGTGGTGGTCATCAGCTCCACGGCGATGCGGGCGGTGTCCATGCGGCCGCAGGCGTTGACCCGGGGGGCCAGCTGGAAGGCCGCCTGGGTGCCGCTGATCTCCTGGCCCGCCGGGATGCCCGCCACGCTGAGCAGCGCCCGCAGGCCCGGACGCCGGGTCACTTGCATGCGCCGCAGGCCCAGGGCCGCCAGCGCGCGGTTTTCCTCCAGCAGCGGCACCATGTCCGCAATGGTGGCCAGGGCGCACAGCTCCAGGGTGGGCAAGATTTTTTCGCCCGTCAGGGCGCAGGCCAGCTTGTAGGCCACGCCCGCCCCGCACAGGAAGGGGCAGCCCGCGCCCCGGGTGGGGTGCAGCAGGGCGTCGGCGGGGGGCAAGGTCTCCGGCGGGGTGTGATGGTCGGTGACGATGACCGTCATGCCCAATTCCTTGGCCAAGGACACCTCCGCCACCGAGGTGATGCCGCAGTCCACGGTGATCATCAATTGATGCTTTTCCGCCAGGCGGCGCACGGCGGCAACGTTCAGGCCGTAGCCCTCCTCCTTGCGGCTGGGAATGTAGATTTCCGCCCGCGCCCCCAGCCCTTGCAGCGCTTCCCATAATATGGCGCTGGCGCACACGCCGTCACAGTCGTAATCGCCGTACACCACAATGGAATCGCCGCCTTTGACCGTTTGCCGGATAAGAGCGCAGGCCCTTTCCATGCCGTCCAGCAAAAAGGGATCGGTGAGCTGGCCTTCCTCGGGGTGCAAAAAAGCCCGGGCCTTTTCGGGGGTATCGATGCCCCGGGCCAGCAGCAGGGAGGCGACGACGGGCGGCACGCCGGGCAGACTGCCGGGATGGCCGCGGGAAATGAACCGATGCATCAGCGGATGTCCTTTCCCAGAAACCGCAGCACCTGGCAGGCGCGCTTGTCCAGCAGCCGGGAGAGGATTCGCTCGGTGTATCGGGCCTGCAGATCGGTGAGGCTCAGGTTGGTGGACAGCACGGTGCACAGTCCCGCGTTCTGCCGCTCGTTGATCAGGTTAAAAAGCTCCTCCACGGTGACGTTGGGGATCAGGGGCTCGGTGCCCAGGTCGTCGATGAGCAAAAGATCGGTTTCATAGAGGGCGTCCAGGTCCTCCTGGGCCCGGTCAAAGATGGCCTTGCGGGCGGTGCGGATCAGCTGATTGGCCGTCAGGCACAGGGCCGGGATGTCCCGCTGGCGGGCACGGGCGTGGATGCAGCGCAGCAGGAAGGTTTTGCCCAGGCCGCTGCCGCCGTAGAGCAGTAGATTTTTTTTGTCGGGATGGGGCAGGCTGTCGGCGTATTTTTCGCAGTAATCCCGGAATTTGAGCATCCGGCTCCGCTGGGTCTCGCCGCCGGCGTCCAGGGGGATTTCCGGGAAGCGCAGGGGGTCGAAGGTCTCAAAGGTCTCCTCCTCCTTAAAGCTGCCCTCCTGCTCAAGCAATGCGGCATAGAGCGCCCGGGCGCAGGCGCACAGCTGCTTTTTGCCCGTGCCCACATAGCCCGTGTCCTCGCACTGGGCGCACTGGAACACCGGCTCCAGATAGTTTTCCGGGTAGCCGTTTTCCTTTAGCAGCTGCCGGATGCGGGCGTTCCAGCCTTCCACCTTCTGGGGCAGATCGGCCTCCGCGGGCAGGGCGAAGGCGCTGTACACGCTCTTCATCACCGCCTCCCGGCGGGTGTCCATCACCTGGCCGATCTCGGGGCATTTGGCTATGACCTCGGCCCGGCGGCGCTCCTCCTCCCGCTCATTCTGGCGGCGGCGGTCGGCCAGTGTGTTCATCACTTGGGCAAAAACCTGGTTGTTCATCTTGCGGTCTCCTTACAGGTCTGTGATGCGCTTTTCCAATTCTTCCTCGGTGTAGGTGCGCTGGGTGTACTGCTGTCCGGCGGCGGGCTTGGGCGGCTTCTCCTGGGGCACCTGGGCCGGGGTGGTGACGCCGTTTTCGTGCCAGGTCTGCAATATCTTGTCCATATAGGGCATTTTGCGGGAGGCGCTGCGGGCCTGACCGGCCGCCAGCAGCAGCATTTCTTCGCTGAACCCCCAGGACAGCCACTTTTTATACAGGGTGTGGTCGGCCCGTGTGGGCTTGCCGTGCTGGCCGAGCTGCTCAAAGAGGGCGATCAGCGCCTTGTCCGTCTGGTGGAACTGGGCAAAATAGGCCTTCGCTTCCTCCGGCGTGCGGATACCCTGGGCATGCAGGCGCTCCAGGGCGCTGATGGTCTGCTCCAGCTTGCCGCCCGCCTGATAGGTTTCCCCGGCCACCATGAGGATCACGGCGGGGTCGTAGGTCTCAAGCAAGGTCTGATAGGTGCCGGTGACAAACTCCGTGGCCCGGGGCAGGCCCAGGGCGTGGGCAAAGTCGTCGGCGGCTCTGCGGGCGGCGCTGTCGGCCTGCACGCTCTCCGCCAGCTCGTCGGCGGTGCGGGGGGCTTCGCCGCGGGCCTCGGCCCGGCTGCGGATGCCCTTCAATATGCCGTCCAGATAGGCGAAGCTGGGGTCGCCCTTGGTGGTTTCGCCCAGGGCCTCCAGGATGGCGTCGGGGGTATAGCCCCAATCGTCCGTCCACTTGCGGTACAGGTCCAATTCCGGCTGGCTGGGGGCCCGGCGCTTGCCCATCTGGCGCAGCACGGCCTTGGCCCCGTCCTGCACGGCGCGGCTGTGGGTAAAGTAAGCCTCGGCGTCCTCGGCGGAGGAGACCCCCTCCTCGCCCATGCGGACAGCCTCGGCCTGGGCAGCGCGGAAGGAGAACTGGATGCCCCGGGTGGCGATCATGTGGCTCAGCAGCATCATCACGGTTTCCTGGGGCAGGTTCATATCCTGCACCCACTCCCAGCACAGGGCGATGTCCGCGGGCCGCACCTTGCGCCGGTCGCCAAAGAGGGCGTACACGTCCTCGGAGAAGGCCACGAACTCCGCGTCCGCCTCCATGTCCGCCTGGCCGCTCAGGGCTGCCTGGGTCGCGCTGCGGAACAGGTATTCCGGCGGATTGTCGGAGACGCGGCTCACCAGGCGGCGGCGCTCCCAATAGCGCAAAGCGGCCTCCACCTGGGCCTCGGTCATATCCAGCTCCTTGGCCAGCACGGCCAGGCTCATATCCTCCGCCGGGCGCTGGCACAGGTACAGGCCGTAGAGGTACACCTTCACATAATCCCCCTTGGCCCCGGGCAGATAATCCTGGAAAAACAGGTTGTCCACCGGCAGGCTGCCGTAGCGCAGGGCGTTTTCATCCAGCTTGAACATGGTTTTTACTCACTTTTTCTTTTCGTATTCTTGCAGGGCCAGCGCGCGATCCACGGCGGCGTCCACCGCCGCGTACAGATTGGGGGCCTCTCCCGGAGACAGGCTGACGTGCAGGAAAAATTCCCTTGTGCCCGTGTTGCCGGTGACGGGGGAATGGGTGACGTTCATGGCCCGGGCGTAGGGCAGGGCGTTGACGTCCCGGATCAGATCCCGCAGCACGGGGCCGTAGGCGGTATCGGGCAATATGCCCGTGCGCCGGGCTGACATGTCATCCACCTCAAAGAGGGGCTTGACCAGGCAAAGCAGCTCGCCCGCATGGTGCAATACCTGCGCAAAGGCGGGGATGCCTTTGCGCAGGGACAGGTAGCTCAGATCCACCGTGCCCAGGGTGGGCCGGGGGTCCAGGGACAGCAGCTTTTCGTCGGAGATGTTGGTTTTTTCCAGGTTGACCACGTGGGGGTCTTGCCGCAGCGATCCCATCAGCTGGCCGAAGCCCACGTCCACGGCGTACACCGTGGCGGCGCCGGCCTTCACCAGGCAGTGGGTGAAGCCGCCGGTGGAGGCGCCGGCGTCGATGCATACCCGGCCCTTCACCTGGACGCCGAAATCCCGAATGGCTCCTTCCAGCTTGAGCCCGCCCTTGGAGATGTAGGGCAGTTCCCGGCCCTTTACCCGCAAGCGGGCGTCCGCCGGAAGCATCTGCCCCGGCCCGGTGAGCCGCTGGGAATCCCAATACACCTCGCCCGCCATCAGAGCGGAGCGGGCCTCATGCTCGTTTTCAAAATACCCGCCCGTCATGAGCAGGTCAAGCGCTTTCCGCTTCTTTGCCATTGTGTTCCTTTCTGTGGGGGATCAGCCCCGAGAAAATGGTGCGCTCCTGATCGCTGGTCACGTGGATCTCGCCGCCGTAGCGCTCCAGTGTCTTGCGCACGATGTATAAGCCCATGCCGCGTCCTTCGCCGTGGCTGGAGACGCCCGCCTCAAAGATGCGCCGCAGGTTGCCTTCGGGAATGGCCGGGCCGTTGTTGGCCACGGAGAAGGCGTAGCCGTGCACGTCCTCCCGCAGCATGATGCGCAGGCTGCTGTTGGCGGTGTGCTCCAGGGCGTCGATGGCGTTGTCGATGAGGTTGGAGAGCACCCGGCAGAATTCCCACACCGGCATGGGCAGGTCCTTCCAGGTGCCCGCGCTGTCCAGTTCGGTCAATATTCCGGCGTTTTCGCAGTCCGCCAGCTTGACCCGCAGCAGGGCGTTGATGGCCGGACTGTCGGTGCGCATGGCCCGGGATACGCTCTGCATGTCGCCGTAAACCTTTTCGATGTAGTCCCTGGCCTCCTGGTATTCCTCCATTTCAATCAGGGAGTACACCACCTGCAGGTGGTTCAGAAAGTCGTGCCGCTGGGCCCGCAGCGCGCGGTTGAGCTCGTCCATCTGGCCCACCATGTCGCCCAGGGCGTCGGCCTCGTCGCTCTTGCGGCGGGCGGCCATGGCCTCCCGGATGTCCAGGGCCGCGCCCAGGCTCACCAGCGCCGCCACGACGATCGTGACGATGCTTTCAAGGTGCCGGGTGTTGTCCCGCATCAGCACGATGGCCAGCAGCCACACGGCGACGATCTGCACGGCGTTGATCACGATGGAATAGGCGGCGTTGCGCCGCACGTTGATTTTTTTGAAGGTGATTTTCATGCCCTGCCACGACCTTCCCGTTTGTCCACCAGGCGGATGTCATCGGGAGAAAGACAATCCCACAAAGCGTTCACCGCCCCCTCCTGGCACCAGCAGTCCCGGGGAGCCAGCAGGGTGACACCCTCGGCGGGCAGGTTCATATACACCGGTATGGGCCCGGCAAAGGTGCGCAGTACCCGGCTGACGTCCTCCATCTGGCCGCGTTCCATGCGCAGATACAGCTTGACCGGGCTGCGGCGGGCCAGCTCCACGTCGCTGAGCTTTTCCTCCGGCGGGGCTTTGGGGGCGGAGGCTTGGTTCAGGGGTTCCACCGCGTCCACCAGGAGCTTGGTGTCCTCGTCCTCCCGCACGCTCAGGTGGCCCGTCAGCAGCACGGCGGCGTCCTCCTGCAGATCGTGGTGGTAGCGCTCGTAGATCTTGGGGAAGATCAGGCATTCGATCTGTCCCGTCAGGTCCTCCAGCACAGCGAAGCCCATCATGCTGCCCTTTTTGGTGGCCTTGGCCCGCATTTCGGTGAGCAGGCCGCCCATGACCACGCGCTTGCCGTCCTCGGCAAGACCGCCGCCGGGCTGCTCCTTGAGATCCGTCACCCAGGCGGTGTTCACCTCCAGGTGCTCCAGCGCACTGCGGTAGTCGTCCAGGGGGTGGCCGGACACGTACACGCCGGTCATTTCCTTTTCCATCTCCAGCAGCTGCCTGTGGGCGTATTCGCCCACGTCGGGGTACACGTCGTCCCGCAGGATATCCGCCGTGGGCTGGCCGATGTCAAACAGGCTGATCTGCCCGGCCACGTTCTGCTTGCGGCTGTTGGCGTTGGATTCCATGGCCTGGGCGAACACCTGGGCGCATTGCAGACGGGTGGCCCCCATGCCATCAAAGCAGCCCGCCATGATCAGGCTTTCCACGCAGCGCTTGTTCACCTGCTCGCTGTCCACCCGGCGGCAGAAGTCGAACACGTCCCGGTAAAGCCCGGAGAGGGTGCGCTCCCGCACGATGGCGTCCACGGCGGTGTTGCCCACGTTTTTGACGCCGCTCATGCCCATGCGCACGCACTTGACGCCCTTGTCGTTGGCTTCCACCGTGAATTTGCGGTCGGAATAGTTGACGCTGGGAGGCAGCACGGGGATGCCCCGGTCCCGGCAGTACTGGATGTAGCCCGCGATCTTGGGGGCGTTGCCCACCACGCTGTTCATCATGGCGGCCATGAACTCCGCGGGATAATAGTATTTGAGCCAGGCCGTCTGCACGGCCACCACGGCGTAGCAGGCGGCGTGGGCTTTGTTGAAGGCGTAGCTGGCGAAGGCGGTCATTTCGTCAAAGATGTGCTCGGCCACCTCGGCCTTGACGCCGCGGTTCACAGCGCCGGGCACGTTTTCCTCCGGGGAACCGTAGACGAAGTTCCTGCGCTCCTTGGCCATCACGTCGTGCTTTTTCTTGGCCATGGCGCGGCGCACCAGGTCGCTGCGGCCGTAGCTGTAGCCTGCCAGGTCGCGCACGATCTGCATCACCTGCTCCTGGTACACCATGCAGCCGTAGGTTACGTCCAGGATGGGCTTGAGCTCGGGGGTTTCATAGTGCACGCTGGCGGGGTTCCGCTTGCCCGCGATGTAGCGGGGGATGGACTCCATGGGGCCGGGCCGGTAGAGGCTGATGGCGGCGATGATGTCCTCAAAATTGGCGGGCTGCATGTTGCTGAGGAAGGTGCGCATGCCGCCGCCTTCCAGCTGGAACACGCCGTCGGTGTCCCCCCGGCTGATCATGGCGTAGATTTCGGGATCGTGCAGCGGGATGTCGCTGGGCTTCATGTCGATGCCCTGGGAGCGCATCAGGTCCAGGGTGTCCCGGATCACCGTCAGCGTGCGCAGGCCCAGAAAGTCCATTTTGAGCAGGCCCAGCTTTTCGATGATGCCCATGGGGAACTGGGTGGTGACCACGTCGTCGTTGGTTTGCAGGGGGACGAAGTTCACCGCCGGCTCGCCGGTGATCAGCACGCCGGCGGCATGGGTGCTGGCGTGGCGGGGCATGCCCTCCAGGCGCAGGCTTAAATCGATGAGCCGCCGGATGCGGGGGTCGCTTTCGGCCTTTTCCCGGAGCTCCGTGCTGATGTTCAGGGCCTTTTCCAGGGTCATGCCCAGGTCGCCGGGCACCAGCTTGGCAATCTGGTCGGTCTCGCCGTAGCTGTAGCCCAGCACCCGGCCCACGTCCCGGATGACGCCCTTGGCGGCCATGGTGCCAAAGGTGATGATCTGGCACACGTGGTCCTGGCCGTACTTGCGGGCCACGTAGTTGATCACCTCCTGCCGCCGCTCGTAGCAGAAGTCCATGTCGATATCGGGCATGCTGACGCGCTCGGGGTTGAGGAAGCGCTCAAAGGTGAGGTTATATTGGATGGGATCCAACTGGGTGATGTTGAGGCAGTAGGCCACGATGCTGGCCGCGCCGCTGCCGCGGCCCGGCCCCACCATGATGCCGTTGTCCTTGGCGTATTTGACGAAATCCCACACGATGAGGAAGTAATCCACGTAGCCCATCTGGCTGATGACGCCCAGCTCGTATTCCATGCGCTCCCGGGCTACCATGTCATCGGCGGGATAGCGCTCGGCCAGGCCCTTTTCCACCAGCTTTCGCAAAAGGGAATAGCTGGTTTCACCCTCGGGCACGGGAAAATGGGGCAGATGGACGGTCTTGAAGTCGAATTCCATCTGGCAGCGCCGGGCAATCTCCTCCGTGCGGTAAATGGCGTCCTCGTGGCCGGGAAACAGCGCCAGCATTTCCTTTTCACTCTTGACGTACAGCTGATCGCTGCCCATGCGCATGCGGTCGGTGTCGTCCACGGTTTTGCCGGTCTGGATGCACAGCAGGATGTCCTGGGCCTCGGCGTCCTGCCGGGTCAGGTAATGGCAGTCGTTGGTGGCCACCAGGGGGATGCCCAGCCGCTCGCTCATATCGATGATGCGGGGGATGATGCGCTTTTCGTCCTCCAGGCCGTGATCCTGGATCTCCAGGAAGAAATTGCCCTTGCCGAACACCGCCTCCATCTCCCGGGCGTACTTTTCCGCCTCGGCGATGCGGCCGTCCAGCAGCAGCTTGTTAAAGTCGCCGCTGAGGCACGCCGTCATGCAGATGAGCCCTTCGTGGTGCTTTTTCAGCAGCTCGTAATCGATGCGGGGACGGTAATAAAAGCCCCGGGTAAAGGCCTCGCTGTCTAGGTACATCAGGTTTTTGTAGCCGGTCTCGTTTTCGCACAGCAGGATCAGATGGCTGTATTCGCGCTTGGCGTAGCTCTTTTCCTCCATATTGGCGCACACGTAGACCTCGCAGCCGATGACGGGATGGATGCCCTCCGCCTTGCAGGCCTGATAAAAATCGATGACGCCGTAGAGCACGCCGTGGTCGGTGATGGCGCAGGCGTCCATGCCCAGTTCCTTCAGTCGCTTGGGCAGCTCTTTGATCCGGCAAGCGCCGTCCAGCAGGCTGTATTCGGTGTGCAAATGCAGGTGAGCAAAGGCCATGGGCATACCTCCCTATCATAATTCTTCTGTATTATAGCACAACCTGCGCCGCGGCGCCATAGAAAAAGGAAATTGACAGCCGCGCGGTTTGGTGCTATGTATTAGGCAAAAGGAGGCATAGCGATGAGCCCATATTATATGTACCGGGCGTACTGCCCGCTGTGCGGGCAGCAGATGTATGAAAAGCGCGTGCGGTCCGGCACCCCCACGCCCTGCGGCGATCCTCGCATCACCTGCCCTCATTGCGGCCGGGAAACGGTGGATACCAACGTGCTGGAATTGGCGCTGCGTCCCAAGCAGTGGTATCGGGACCACTATATGAAGCGGACTGTCTATATTCCGCTGATGCTGCTGCCTTTTGCGCTGATATTGGCCTTTGGCCTCATCGGCATGCAGTTTGAGGTCGTCCGCCGCCTGCCCGTCCTGGCGCTGGTTTTCGTTTTCATCCTCCTGTTTATCCTGGGGATCGTCCCCGCCATCCGCTATATGAACGGCCGCTGCGACGTGAGGCCCGATACGGTGCGGTTTGAAACGGATTACCGCAAGTCGGAGGAGCGGCTGCGGGACCCGGAATACCGGCAGTTCCTGCGCTCCAGCGGCTACCTGGAGAAGAAAGGCGTCACAGAGCGGCTATAAAAAGCATTATCCTGCAGATCAGCGCCGCCAGCCCTGCCCGAAGCAGGGCTGCTTTGATCAGGTCGGCATAGGTCAGCCCGCCCGGCTGCCAATAGGCGGCGTTCTGGGTCAGGATGGCCAAACCCGAAAACCCCGCCAGCCCCGCCAACAGAGGAAGGGGCGCGCCCAGGGAGATCAGGGCGTGCAGACCGCCCGTGACCTCCAGGAGGGCATGCAGCAGCGCCGCCGCAAAGGGCGGCAGGGGCAGGGCGCAGGCGAGCATGCGGGCGGCCACGGCTCCCAGCACGATGGAGCCCGCCACCGTCAGCATGGCCTGGCCGCCTTGGGCCAGGGACTGGGGGAGGGACAGGGGCGGCAAGACGATGCGGCCCTGGGGCTTTTGCCGGTAAAACACCCCGCAGAGCAGGGCCGACAGCAGATGGACGGCCAGCAACGCCGCGCCCTGCCGGGGATCATGGAGCCAGGCGCTCAGCGTGGACAGAAAAAACATGGGGCTCAGGGTGCCGGTCATGGCGGCGCAGCGCCGGGCCGCGCCGGGGGACATGGCCGCCTCCGCGAACAGCCGCGCGCCGGTGGGGGAGCCGCCGGGCAGGGCCAGCAGGCACAGCAGCCGGGCGGATACCCGACGGCCCGCCGTCAGCAGCGGCACGCACACGGCAAAGGGCAGCAGGGCGGGCAGCACGGAGCGGGCGAAAACCGTCAGCGCCCCCAGCGCCGCCTCCGCCGCTTCTCCGGGAAAAACCGCCATGCAGCCCATCAGCGCGCCCGCGGCCAGCGCGGGCAAAATGTAAAACGTACGCATGTTTTGCTCCTTTTTGCTTTTCATTTTGGGGATATTCCATTATAATGGGTTGGATGGGAGGTGTATGCGCGGTGCGGGTGCTGGCGCTGCTGCTTTCTTTGTTTCTGTCGCTGCCCACGGGCGGCGTCAGGCTGACGCTGACGGCGGAAAAGAGCGATCTGCTGCCCGCCGGGGCGCTTTCGGGCATGCAAAGCGTGCTCTCCGGTCTGGCCCTCACCCTGTCCGCGGCGGGCTGCGACGTGACGTATGGGGACGAGCTGCTGTTGGCGGCCCGGCCCGGCGCGCTGTTCACCGCGGATACGGCCGCGTCCCTGCCCATGGAAACGCCGCCCGATCTGGACGCGCTGTGGGAGATCCTGGAACCCTGGAGAACCGAGGTCGGGGAGACGGCGGATCTCCAGGAGGCGGGCAAGGCCCGTTCCCAGGCGGTATATGTACTGTCGGCGGAGGAATGGCAAGCCCTGGGGATGGTGGGGACCATCGCGGAAAAAGCCACCTTCAAGCGGTATTTCGACGCAAACGGCCAGCTCCTGGGCGGGTATTTTTATACGGCCGCCCTGCGCCTGGGGGATGAAACCCGGGAGGTGCGGCTGCAATACGGCTATCAACCGGAAAAGGGAATATACCTGGCCTTCCGCTGCCCGGATGAAGGGCAGAAGAACAACCTGCGGATCAGCCTGCATGGCCGAAGGACGGCCGACGGCTGGACGCTGGAGGGGGAATTGCGCCGGGTGACCGGGGGCCAGACGGCGGTGTACGCCGTCAAGGGCAAAACAGAGGGTAAACTGACGCTGACAAGCAGCGAAAAAGTCAACGGCCGTACGGTGAAGCATACCCTGAGCCTGAATATGGGCGCGGGGACGGCGGAATACCGGCTGACCAAGGGCGAAAATTTGCAGCTGGCGGGCCGCGCGGCCTGGGAGGCGGCGGAGCTGCCCCGGCGGGACATCCCGGAAAACACCGGGGAGATCGCGGACAGCCTGGCCGCGCGTTTGATGGCAATACTGCGGGACGCCGCGCCGGAAAACTGGCAGCAGGTGCTGCACGCCCTGGCCGCGGAGGCCCTGATCGACGCCCAGAAAAAGGGGGAATGACGGATGAAAAGAGTATTGGCGCTGCTGGCCTGCGCGGTCTTGACGCTGACGGGCTGCGCGCTGGCGGAGGACCCCGCCCATACGGACATCGCGGCGCTGATGGCCCGGCAGGTCAGCAGCAATTGCGTGCTGCGGGGCCAGGTGACGGCGGAATTATCGGAACAAACGCCCTTTTTCGCCTCAAGCGAGCTGTGGGACCTCCTGCGGTCCTGGACGGCGGACACCGCGCTGGAAACCACCTATATTTTCAGCCGGGCGGGGCAGACTCTGGGCAATTCCCAGGCCAGCCTGTATCTCAAGCGCGGCGAGGACACCCTGTCCACCCTGCGGATCTCGGGCCGGGGAGAGGAATGGCAGATCTTTGGGGATGCCACCGGGGAACGGGTGTGGACGCTGCCCCGGCAGACCGATCTGCTGCTGCGGGACAAATACCTGACGCTGCCCGGCTGGGGCCAGGCGCTGCTGCGGGCCGCGGGAGTGCTGGAGGCCAGCCTCAACGCGCCGGAGGAGGGCCAGTGGCCCGCCCTGTACCGCTTTCTCTCCGCCGCGGCCACCCAGGATGCGGAATGGCGGCAGGCCTTTGAAATCTGCCTCAGGCCCTACGTCGAGCAGGTGTCCTCCTGGCTGAACGAGCGATCCCGGGTGTACCTGGTGCGCAGCGGCGACAGCCTGACCACCGGCTCCGAGGTGCGCCTGGACAGCGACGCGCTGGCGGAGGAAGCCTTGGCGCTGCTGAACATGTTCTATAACGACCGGACCATGCTCTCCCTGCTGCGGCCGCTGATGACCAAGCTGGAGGCCGAAGCCTATCTGGAGCCGGGCATGCAGCTTTTGTTTGAAAGCGTGCTGCGCTCCATGCGGCTGCCCGGCGAATTTGTGCTGGACCGGCGCTATGACGCCGCGGGCGAGCTGGAGCGCCTGGAGGCCGCCTTTCCGCTGCCCGGCGGCGTTACCCTGCACTGGACCCAGACGGGCGGCATCGACATCCTGCGGCTGGAGACGCCCGCCTTTTCGGCGGAAATCAGCCTGACGGGCACCGTCGCCAGCGGCCTCAGCGGCGCGTTCACCCTCAACTGTCAGGAGGCGTCCTATTCCGGCAAATACCAATTGAGCGCCGAGTTCCAGCCCGTATACGAGGAGGAGGACGCCGCCGGACGCAGCCGCAGGCAAAGCGGCATGGGCAGCCTGATCATCCAGCCGGACGCGGGCCAGACCTTCCCGGCCATGACCCTCACCGCCACCCTGGCGGCGCGCTCGGGCCTGCAAACGGACCAGAGCGCCCATTGGAATCTGGATATTGACTGGCAGGAGCTGGGCGGCGGCGCATATGCCCATATCGCCCTCAAGACCCGCACAGGCGCGCCCATCCAGCAGGTGGAGGCCGCGGGCGAACGGGTGGACTTTGCCGCCCTGACCCCGCAGGAGCGGCGGGCGCTGCTGGACGCGGCGGCGGAGAGGATCGGGAACACACATTGACAGCAATGGAAAGAAATGCTATAATTATTTGAAAATATTGCGTTTCATGTATTTTTATGATAGGAGGATAGAACAATGAAAAAACTGTTGGCACTGGCCTTGGCGCTGATGCTGGCCCTGAGCTGCACCGCCGCCTTCGCGGAGGAGGCCGCGCCTGCCTATGGCATCAATACCAAGGTGCAATTGAGCCTCAACCACAGCCTGGCTCCCATGCTGGTGGGCGCCACCACGGGCAACTATGACGAAGCGCTCAGCGAAGCCGTGATGGACGTGCTGGACAATATCTATCTGGACGTGGCCTGCGGCGGCGGCGTGGTGGATATGGCGCTGATGACCGGCGATTATCCCCTGACCTCCCTGGTGGCCGTGGGGGATGAGGAGGGCTTCACCTGCGTGGGCGACCTGTTCCCCCATTACGCCCTGCGGATGGATAAGGCCGACATGGAAGCCATGATGGACAGCTTGATGCAGCAGATGGAATCCCAGGTGAATGTCCAGATGGGGGGCGTGTCGCTGTCCGAAGAGGAGCAGCAGGCGCTGCTGGAGGATGCCCAAGGCTATATCGAGGACATCGCGGCCTTCTTTGAAAATCTGCAAAACAGCGCGCAGGTCAGCGAGGACGGCGCCACGGTTGTGATGCCCATCACCACCCATCAGCTGGCCGATCTGGCGGAAACCCTGCTGAACCGCCTGAGCGCCGACGAAGTGGTGAAGCCCTACCTGCAAATGGCTGTCGATCAGGCCAACGCCCAGGCGGCTGAGGATCAGAAGATCACCCTGGAGCAGGCTTTGGCCGAGGCGAAGGAGCAGATTCAGCAGCTGAAGGACGCCGAGGATACCACCCTGGCCGCCGTCACCGCCTCCCAGCAGGAGGACGGCAGCACCTATATCGAGCTCAACGCCCTGAACCAGCTGCTGGTGAGCATCAGCGTGTTGGAAAACGGCATGGACCTGACGGCCCTGATCAGCCAGAAGGGGATCACCGATGCCCAGGCCCAGCTGAAGGGCATCCAGGACGGCACCAACGCCGAGGATGGCGCTCTGATGTTCAACCTGCGCAAGGATACCG
Organism: uncultured Eubacteriales bacterium; assembly: GCA_902764185.1. Taxonomy (GTDB): domain Bacteria; phylum Bacillota; class Clostridia; order Christensenellales; family Aristaeellaceae; genus SFMI01. The sequence goes on along the minus strand of CACWUV010000011.1, from coordinate 9,227 downwards.
ACGATGAAGGCGTCACCGAAACCAGCATGGTGTGGGACGTGATGTTTGGCGGCCTGGACGTGGTGCTGAACGTGAGCAACGCCCAGGCGGGCCTGGGCACCATCGATTATGTGAGCCATTCCGTGGGCACCTTCTCCATCAATCTGCTGGGCGGCGATCTGCTGCAGGTGGAAGTCGTCTCCATGGCGGACGAGCTGCCCGCCGCGCCCGAGCTGGGCGATCGCACCGTGCTGAACCTGACCAAGCTGACCGAGGAGGAACAGCAGGCCCTGATCAATGACGTGACCACCTACGGCCTGCCCGCTCTTGCCGCGGCCTGCGTGCAGGGCATGCCCGATCAGGTGGCTGCCCTGGTGGAGCTGGGCCTGAAGGCGAAGGACCTCAGCTTCCAGCCCGGCAGCAAAACCGAGGAAACCTATGATTACAGCGAGGATTACAGCTACGAGGAAGAGGAGATCCCGGATGACGGCATCGACCTGACCGGCACCTGGACGGCGAAGGACGGCAGCGTGCTGGTCCTGAATGCCGACGGCACCTTCTCCCTGACCTACCTGGGCAAGGAAACCCAGGGCACCTGGGAAAAGCCCTTCAACGGTAGCGTGAGTCTGGATACCGAGCAGGTGGGCATGTACTGGGATTACACCGAGACTACCATCACGGGCACCATCGGCTTTGACTGGGTGGAGTTCACCCGCTGATTGTTAAAAATCGCACAGCGCCGGCCGAAGCGTTTGCTTCCGGCCGGCGCTCAGACGATCAATAAACCCATTGTTGAATGCCTGGGATGCATGAAGGGGCCGAAGCCCCTTCATTTTTTATCCGCAGGCGGCGTGTACGCCGCCGAGGAGAAAATTCCCGAAGGCCCGCTTGCCCGGCCGAAAGGGAATTTTCATACCGCTCAAATTTTCTGGCCGTGCGCTGTTAAGCGCACAAGAAAATTTGCATTCCGAAGAAAATGATTCTTCATTTTCTTCGGGGGCGCCGACCGAAGCGTTTGCTTCCGGCCGGCGTTTTTTTGATGGGTTTTTCCGGAAGAATTTACATTGTTAACATAAAATCAAAAAACCCTTTGCAGTTTTGCAACGATTAGCGACTATAATATACATTGTACCCTTATCTGCATTTTATCATTTTTTGCAATAGAACACGAAGCGAAGGAGAACAGGCATGAAACGATTTCTATGCGTGATGTTGACGGCTGTGATGCTGGTGACGGCGATGCCCGTCCAGGTGTCCTCGGAGGATGAGACGCTGCCGGCGCCGATTCCCACGGACACTGTGGGGGAGGTGTCCGCTCCCGCGGCGAATCTCAATGTGACGCCCAGCCCCACGCCCAGCCCTTCTCCCATTCCGGCGGAGGAGCCCATAGTGGTGCTGGAGGTCCTGGAGCTGCCGCCCACGCCCGCGCCTCAAACCGCCGCCCCTGAGACAGAAAAGATCCCCGAGACGGAAATCGAGCTGATCCCGGAAGCCCCGGCGCCGAGCGCCGTTGACGCGGACAAGCCGGAAAACGCTGCGTCGGAGACGGAAACCCCGGCCCAGCCCCAGACTGAGACCGTCGATCCGCCGGCCCACGTGCATACGCCCGTTACGGTGGACGCCAAAGAAGCCTCCTGCGCGGAGGCCGGCTACACCGGCGATGTGGTATGCGAAGGCTGCAAGGAGCTGCTGACGAAGGGAGAGGTCATCCCCGCCAAGGGTCATACCCCCGTGGACGATCCCGCGGTGGACGCCACCTGCGCGGCTGCGGGCAAGACGGCGGGAAGCCATTGCGCCGTTTGCGGCGAAGTGCTGGCCGCCCAGGAAGAGGTGCCCGTTCTGGCGCATACCCCCGTGAATGATCTCCCCGTGGACCCCACCGCCAATGAGCCTGGCAAGACCGTCGGAGCCCATTGCGCTGTTTGCGACGAAGTGCTGGTTGCCCAGCAGGAGATTCCCGCCCTGGGGCTCAAGCCTGTGGACGATCCTTCCATGATGCCCGCCGCCGAATCCCAGGAGACGGCCGCGGCCGACGCACAGAAAACCGAAACTCCGAAAACCACGGACCCCGTTGAACTCAATACGAACACTGAATCCCAGATCAAGCCCCAGGAAACCGTGAAAGTCCCGGAGCAGGAAGTTCTGGAAACGACGGAGCAGGCCGCGCCTGAACCCCAAGGCGATGCTTTGATCCTGGAGGAAAAGGCCGCGCCCGAAACCGAGCCTGAAATCTTGACGCTGGAAGAAAGCCCCGCGCCCGTCCTGGAAACGGCGGAATCGACGGAAGGCGGCAATCCGGAGGCGGCTGAACTCGAGACGGCGCCCATGAAAATGAAACTGCTCGCCGCGCCCTCCCTGCTGGCTGACAGCCCCCAGACCCTGGGCGTGCTTTCCCTGACCGTTTCTCCCCGGCTGGTGAAGCTGGGCGACAAGGTATATATCACCTTGAGCCCGGTGGATAACGCTACGTCCTATACCCTTGACGTCGTCAACGCCGCCGGGAGTTCGGTTCTGAAAAACGGGGCGGTGGACTTTCAAGCGGATAATGCGGCCCACCCCCTGGATACCACGCTTTTGCAGGGCGGCCAATATCGCGTGGTGGCCACCGCCAAGGCGGACGGCTATGCGGACAGCAAGGCCGAGGTGACCTTCCGCGCCGAGATTGTGGGGCTGACGGCTTCCGCCGCCTCTGTGGAGACGGGCACGGAATACACCCTGACAGCCAACGCGCCCAACGCCAAGAGCACGTCCCTCTATGAGGACGGCGTGGCTGCGGACGGTTGGACCTTTATCCATAACAGCAAGGGCAGCCACACCTATCAGCTGGTGGCCGCGTTTGACGAAGGCAATCTGACGACGGAAACCACCGTCACCGTTACGGCCTCCAAGGGCACGCTGGACAAGGCCAGCGTGGACGTGCCCGCCACCGTGGAGCAGGGGACGGATGTCAGCTTCACCGTGGGCGCTGTGGCCAATGCCGGGCGCTATATCGTCAGCGTGACGGATTCCGAGAGCCAGGAAATCCTCCACGCGGACGACACTTCCGCCAAGACCTATCAGCTGGATGCGGCCAAGCTGGACATCGGGACCTATCGCATTTCGGTCACGGCCCAGGCCGTCGGCTATGAACCCAGCGCGGCGGAGAAGAGCTTCACTGTCACCGCGCCTGCGGAGCACACGGCGGCTTTGACGGTGGATAAGACCGAGGTGGCCGTGGGCGCCAGCGCCGTGCTGACCCTTTCCGCCCCCGGGGCGGACAGCGCCGTGCTGTACCGCAAGGCCGGAGAAGGGGAGGAGCAGACTCTGATTTCCTGGTCCAAGGATACGTTCCCCGCCACCTATGCCGTCACCTCGGACGCCGAAGGCAGCTTCACCTATCGACTGGAAGCCCGCTGGGGCGAGAAAACCGCCGCCAGCCAGGCCGTCACCGTGTCCTTCGTTTCCAATGCCCTGGCGACGCCTGCCGTCACCCTGTCCAAAACGGTGATGAAGTCCGGCGAAAAGCTCACCGCCAGCATCACGGCGGTGGAAAACGCCACCCAGTACACGGTGGCTGTCTATGAGCCCAGCGGAAAGGAACGCTATAAAATCGAAAGCGAACAGACCGCCGATTTCAGCGCTGAAATCAATACTGACGGCTATGCGCCGGGCCTCTATAACGCGGTGGTCACGGCCAAGGCGGCCGGCTATGCCGAGGCGGAAAGCAGCGCCTCCTTCCGGGTGGTGGAGGTGGTCCTCTCCGCCGATTCCACCGCCGTGGATACGGGCGAGAAATATACCATGACCGTCACCGCGGCAGGCGCGGATGCCGTGAACCTGTTCCGCGCGGGCCAGGACAACCCGGTGGACGAATGGAAATCCGGCGAGACCTTCGCCTTTACCGATCTCTCCGAGGAGGAGAAAGACTTCGTCTACACCGCCGAAGCACTGTACGGCGATCAGTGGATCGCCAGCAATACCGTCACCGTGCAGGTGAAAAAGCCCGTGACGCTGACCGCCTCCGCCGCCTCCGTGGAAACCGGCGCGGAATATACCCTGACGGCCGTTGCCGCGGGCGCGGAAAGCTATGTGCTGTACGAAAACGACGTGGCCATCAGCAAGCAGGACCTGACATGGCGCTTCACCAAAACCGCCGCGGGCACATACGCCTATCGCCTGGAAGCCAAGTATGACGAAACGGTGAAGAAAGCGGAGGTCACCGTCACCGTCAACGCCCCCAAGGGTGAATTGGCCCCGGCGCCTCTGGATGTGCCTGCCATGGTGGCCCTGGGCAAAAACCTGCGGGTGACCATCGGGGCCGTGCCCAACGCCGAAACCTACCAGCTGATCATCTATGATCAGACCGGCAAAGCGGTGGCCCGTGCCTCCAACCCCATCATCGGCACCTCCACCCTGAACACCTCCGGCTCCCTGGGGCTGGGCCAGTATCGCGTGGCCGTCACCGCCCAGGCCGCCGGATACAGCGAAAGCGTATCCGAAAAGAGCTTCACCGTGCGGGATTTCACCCTGACGATCACCGCCAGCAAGACCGCCGTGACCACCCTGGAAGCCTACACCCTGACCCTTACGGCGCCCGGCGCGGACGCCATGGAGGTGGTGGGCATCAACCAGGCGGGAGAAAACGTGCTGAATGAAAGCTGGGATACCGCCGGCACCCAAACCGTGACCGTCACCAGCGCCTTTGCGGGCACCATCAGCTATTCGCTGCGGGGCCAGTTTGGCGACACGTGGGAGGAGAGCGATCCCATCACCGTCCGGGTGACCGCCGCCAAGGGCAGTCTGGCCGCCACCACCCTCAATTTCCCCTATCAGACCGCCAGCGGTCAGGATGTGACCGTCAGCTTCACCGCCGTGCCCAACGCCACCGCGTATAACCTGCGCATGATTGATACCCGGACGTCCCAGGCGGCCGCTTCCGTCACCAAGACGGCGGCGGAGGCGTGGAGGGTCAGCGGCCTGCCGGATGGCCATTACATCCTGGAGGTGGAGGCCACCGCGCCCACCTATAACGCCAGTCTGACCAAGGGTTCCCTGCATGTGGGCAGCATCAGCCAGAAGGTGGATTTCACCGTGGAGTCCGCTGCTGTCAGCACCGGCGACGACATCGTGCTGCACATCAACGCGCCCGACGCCGACCAGCTGCGCCTGTATGTCAAGGCGGGCAGCGCCGCGGAAACCCTGGCAGCCACCTTCGATTACACCGATACCTATTTCTATTCCTATGATTCCGCCGCTGTGCTGACACTGCGGCTGGAGGGTCTGCTGAACGGCGTCTGGGTCAGCGCCAGCGCCACCCGCAGCGTCACCGTTTCGGCCCCCGGCGGCAATTTGAAAGCCCCCGTGGTGGACGTGGCCTCCCAGGTGAAGAAGGGCGACACGCTGATCTTCACCGTCACCAAGGCGGATAACGCCGCCACCCAGAAGGTGACCATCGGCCTCAAGTCCGGCACCGCCGTGACGACGGTGTATGACGACGTGGCCGCGGGCAAGACCTTCAAGATCGATACCTCCCGGCTGGCCGAGGGCGAATATGTGATCACTGCCTCCGCCGCCGCGCCGGGCTACAACGGAGCCTCCACCCAGACCTCCGTGTATGTGGGCACCCCCGCCACGGCCACGCCCGTGGCCACCGCGACGCCCAAGCCCACGGCGACGCCCAAGCCCGCCGCCACCCCCAAGGCCACCAGGAAGCCTTCCGGCGGCGGCTCCTCTTCCGGCGGCTCCTCCACCAAGAAAAACACCGCCACGCCGCAGCCTGTGGTGGTAACCACCGCGACCCCTGGGGCTGCCGTGCTGCCCACGCCGCTGGCCACCGTGATCCCCAGCCTGATTCCCTCCGCGGGTCCGGCCTCGGCGGATAACGGCATCCTGTATCGCGAGGCCGTCAACGTCCAGGAAACCTACGGCATGGATACCAGCTCGGACGTGGACGCCTTCCGCATGCTGCTGGAGATCGGCGACGAAATGAACATCAATCGCTCCTCCCGGGGTACCAAGTATGAGATCGCCAAAATCGATCAGGTGCTGACCACCGAAGAAATGCGGGTATTCGACACCCTGGAGCCCAAGGACAAGCTGTTTGTGACGGCCTATGTGCTGGGCATGAAGCAGTTTACGGATATGCTGGACGATTCCGAAATCAGCATCCAGGCCTGGGTGCTCATCGACGACATCCAGATGCGCGTGGACGGGATGCTTGAACAGGCGGTCCAGGCACGCCAGGAGCTGATCGACCAGCTGTTCCGCCGCCCCGACGCCGCCAACGGCGAAGCGGTGTACGGCATTGACGTCACCATCAGCGATGGCTTTACCACCCGCTATGAGCGCTATACCTTCCGCAAGGATATGATCTGGGATTGGCTGCTGGATAAGATCTATATCGGCACCGCCCTGGGTGGAAACGGCTGATACAAAACATCAAAAAAGCCGCCGGGCAGGAGATTGACCTCCGCCTGGCGGCTTTTACGATGCTTCGTGAGAGATTTCCCTTCAACCTTCTCATTTATTCACGCCCGCATTGAAAAAACGCGCATCCATGGTATAATAAACCATCTTACTGTAAGAAAGGGATCGTCATGAGCCAGCCAAACGAAGCCTTTGATATTCAAACCTACATGACCCAGGGCGTGGAGCGCGTGGTGAGCGACGCGCTGAAGGCCACTTTGCGGGACCCGCGGGAGAGCGCCTTTATGCTGCGTTTTGCCGCCGCCAGCCGCGCGGCCTCCAAAAAACGCCGTAAGGCGGAGGACGCGGGGGAGCATATTCCGCCTTTCCTGATCGCCAGCATCACCAGCCAGTGCAACCTGCACTGCGCGGGCTGCTATTCCCGCTGCAACCACGCCACTGTGGACGCCGCGCCGGTGGAACAGCTGACGGACGAGGAGTGGCTGCGCATTTTTGAAGAAGCGGACGAGCTGGGCATCAGCTTTATCCTGCTGGCAGGCGGCGAGCCCATGCTGCGTCGGGACATCATCCAGGCGGCGGGCAAGCGCCCGGGCATCCTGTTTCCCATTTTCACCAACGGCACCTTTATGGACAAGGAGTATTTGCCCGAAAAATATGTACAGGCAATGAGCGTACAACAGCAGGAAGTGTATAAACCGATCACGTTGCAGCGGCTGATGACCATGTCGGTCGACGGCTTCCCATTTCGACTTTCAGGCAGCAACTGGCTGGAAGAAGCGCTGAGCATTCCACTGAAAGAGCCTGAGACATGTACCTTCGCATACAGCAACGTGCCTGCCTATCTAACAGGTGTGGCTGTATCTGCAGCCGTAGAAGAAAGGCTGGATCAATATCTGAACCGCAGGCTGTTTAGACCGCTGGGAATACCGGACCCGCCCTGCCAGTTCAGCCCCGAGGGATATTTTTACGGCGCGACCGGGATGGAACTGACCGTCAATGAACTGAGCCGTATTGGACTGATGCTTTCCCGTGAAGGAAAATATGGGCAAAAACAAATCGTTCCCGCTGCTTACGTAAAGGATGCAACTTCCGTACAGCAAATGAATCGTGAGGGTGGATACGGCTACTTTTTCTGGAAATACCGCGATGGGTTCAGTCTGAATGGTAAATGGGGGCAGAAATGTTATGTGCTCCCAAAGCAAAGGATGATGATTACCTTCCTTTCGCATCTGGAAGAAGGTTCCGATAAAATTCGTGGAAGCATGGAAAAGCATTTGCTGGGAGGAAATGAAGGCAATGATCCAGTTGCGAAAAATCGGTGAAAAAAACTTCCGGGACATCCTGAATCTGTGCGTCAGGGATGATCAGAAAAGCTTTGTCGCGCCGAATGATATTAGTCTGATCGAAGCGTTCATCGCCATCTCTCATCACGGAAAAGCTTTTCCGTTTGGCATTTATGACGGCGACATACCGGTAGGCTTCTGTATGATCGGCTTCGGCGCGGATGAAGACTGGGTGAACGCCCCTGCAGTTGCCAAAGACAATTATAATCTCTGGAGACTGATGATCGATGAGCGGTACCAGGGAAAAGGCTATGGCAAAGCCGCCATGAAACGGATCCTGGAATTCATCGCCGACAAGCCGTGCGGTCCGGCGGCGTATTGCTGGCTTTCCTATGAGCCGGAGAACGAAGCAGCAAAGGCATTATATGCTTCGTTCGGTTTTCAGGAAACCGGCGAATGGGACGGCGATGAAAAAATCGCGGTTCTGAAGCTGGAGAAAACCTGTACAGACATCCGATACGTTGAAAAAGCAGATCATGACTTCTGGTTTACGCTGGATCGTCATCTCAGCGAGGATGCTTTTTTGTACAAGGTAGAACAGCGGATGGGATATATCCTGCGGGCGGAGAGCGAACCGATCGCTCTTCTTCGCTATTCTCTGTTCTGGGACAGCATACCGTTCTGCAATCTGCTCTATGTGAAAGAAACGATGCAAAGACAGGGGTATGGCCGCTCTCTCATGGAACACTGGGAAAGTGATATGAAGGCCAGGGGCTATGATCTTGTGATGACGTCCACTCAGACAGATGAAGAAGCACAGCACTTCTATCGGGCACTTGGTTATCAGGACTGCGGCAGTCTGATTCTGCCGTTTCCCGGATATGAGCAGCCTGCGGAGCTAATCATGGCAAAGCAGATTTAATATCGGGCATCCTAAAAAAGCGGCATCCTGCTTCCAGAACCTCTGGTGTCAGGATGCCATTTTGTATTCCTGCCTTTGGGCATTTGCGTCGATTTTCAAAAATGCGTCGATTTTTGGTTTCGACTCAAAAAATGCGTCGATTTGCGTCGATTTTTTAGTTTCGTTGGTTTGTATCAAAGTCGACAGGGTTTTTTCTTTTTTCTTATACGGTTTATTCCCTTTCCCGGGGCTTGGTGAGCCTGGCCACTAATATGCCGATCTCATAGAGCAGGCACAGCGGCACGCCCAGGGCCACCTGGGATACGATGTCCGGCGGGGTCAGGATGGCCGCCAGCACAAAGATGCCCAATATCACGTACTTGCGCTTGCTGCTGAGCATTTGGGCGTTGGTCCAGCCCATGCGGGTGGTCAGGTACAGGAATACCGGCAGCTGGAAGGCGATGCCAAAAGGCACGATGAACCCAAAGAGAAAGCTGACGTACTTGTCGATGCTCAGCATGGGCGTCGCCAGGCCGTCGCCCTGGATCAGGAAGAAATCCACCGCCAGGGTGTAGACGGCAAAATAGCAGAAAGTGACGCCCATGAGGAACAGCAGCAGGGCGATGAAGAACAGCAGGCGGAAGGCCTTCTTCTCCTTG
>CACWUV010000010.1 GCA_902764185.1 uncultured Eubacteriales bacterium | reverse complement strand
ATATCTATCCGATTATATCCCGGACGCCGCCGAGGTCTATGAAACGGCCCAGCGGCTTTGCGGGCGCATGCTGCGGCTGTCGCCGGGCACCACCTCCCAGGGCTTCATTACGCTGGAAGACGGCCACCGCATGGGCCTGTGCGGCCAGGTGATCCGGGAGCCGGAGGGGCTTGTGCTGCGGGGCATCGGCAGCCTGTGCGTCCGGGTGGCCCACGAAATCATGGGCTGCGGCAAAACGCTGGCCGCCTGCGTCAGAAAGGGCGGCGGCGTGCTGGCGGTGGGCAAGCCCGGCACAGGCAAAACCACCATGCTGCGGGACGCGGTGCGGCTGCTGTCGGACGGCGGCCTGGCCGTGGGCCTGGCGGACGAGCGGGGAGAGGTGGCCGCCTGTTTGGACGGCGTGCCCCAATTGGATGTGGGCATGCGCACCCATGTGGCGGACGGCTGTCCCAAGGCCGAGGGCCTGCGCTGGCTCTTGCGGGCGCTGTGTCCCGATCTGCTGGCCATGGATGAGCTCTACGGCCCCGAGGAATGCCTGGCGGTGCGGGAGGCGGCGGCCTGCGGCGTGCCGGTGCTGGCCACCGCCCACGCAGGCAGCGCGGCGGAGCTGTGCGCCCGGCAGGGCATCCGCTTTCTGCTGACGGAGGGTGTCGTCTCCCAGGTGGTGTTTCTGCATGGCCGCCGCCCGCTGATCGTGGCGGAGGGCAGGGACGTGCTGGAGGCCGCATGTCAGGGGCGCTGATTCCCTCGGCGCTGTGCGCTCTGCTGGGGCTTATGGCAGCCTATCGCCTGCGGGCCAGGACACAATATCTGCGGGCCTGGCAGCGGGCCTTGCTGGCCATGGGATCAGCCTGCGCCTATGCCCGGGCCAGCGCGGGGCAGATCCTGCGGGCGGGGGCGGCGGAGGTCCCGTCGCTTGCGCCCATCGCCCGCCGGGTGGAAACGGAGGGCGCGGACGCGGAATCCCTGTTTGCGGCCCAGCTCCGGGACCGCAGGCTGAAAGGCGAGGAATACCAGGTGCTTCAAGGCGTTCTGCATGCCTTGGCCCACGGCAGCCGGGAGGAGATCGGCCAGGCCGTTGCATACGCCCAGCGGCGCTTCGATGATTTCTGCGCCCGGTGCGATCAGAAGCGCCGGGAGGACGAAAAGCTCTATCTGACCCTGGGAATCCTGTCCGGGGTCTGCGTATTTTTGATTCTGTGCTGAAAGGAGAAAAGATCATGCAGGTGGGACAGCTGCTGCGCATTGCGGGCATTGGCGTGCTGGTCACGGTGATCGTGCAGATTCTGAGCCGCGCCGGCCGGGAGGATATGGCCATGCTCACCACCGTGGCCGGGCTGGTGATCGTGCTGTCGCTGGTGGTCACGCTGGTGGCGGAGCTTTTCGCCAGCGTCCAGAGCATCTTCGGCCTCTACTGATGGCGGAATTCTGGAAGATCCTGGGCGCGGCGGTGGCCTGCGCCGTGATGGCGCTGACTCTGCGGGCTGCCCATCGGCCCATGGCCACAGCCTTTTCCCTGGCGGCGGGCGCGGCGCTGCTGATGGCGCTGGCGGAGCCGCTGCGCCAGGCCGTGGAGGTGCTGCAAGGTATTGCCTCCTATGCGCCGGAGGGCCGGGAGCAGCTGGCCCTGATGCTCCGGCTCCTGGGGGTCTCCTTTGCGGCGGAGTTCGCCGCCCAGGCCTGCCGTGACGCCGGAGAGGACGGCATCGCTCTGCGGGTGGAGCTGTCCGCCAAGGTGATGCTGGTGATCCTGGCCGCGCCGCTGCTGCGCCAATTGGCCGGCATGATCCTGGAGCTGACGGCGTGAAGCGGATCATCTTTTTTGCGCTGCTTACGGTTCTGATTTTTTGTGGGGGACAAGCGGAAAGCCTGGACGCGGGGATCGCAAAAGCTCTGGAGCAGGTGGACGTGGGCGCGCTGGAGGCGGCTTCCGGACAAAGGGACCTTCGGGCGCTGATCACCCGGCTGGCCAAGGGCGAAATGGTGTGGGACGGGGCGCAAGCGGGCCGCGCCCTTTATGACGCCTTGCTGGGGGAGCTGCGGGGCAGCTTTTCCCGGGTCATGGGGCTCATCGCGCCAGCCCTGCTCTGCGCGCTGGCGGGCAGCCTGCAGCCGCGCCGTCCCGGTCTTACCCAATTGGCGGAAAACGCCTGCTTCCTGGTGCTGGCGGCGTATCTGGCGGCGGATATGCGCCTGTATCTTTCAGAGGCCGAGGGAGCCGTGACCCATATGGCGGAGCTGATGCAGACCCTTTTTCCCATGCTGCTGACGCTGCTGTCGGCGGTGGGAGCCACCAGCGGCGCGGCGCTGTTCAAGCCTGCCATTTCCGCCGCCAGCGGCACTATGACGGCGCTGGTGCGCCAGGTATCCCTGCGGCTGGCCTTGGGCGCGGCGGTGGTGACGCTGCTGGATCATCTGTCCCCCCGCATGCGGCTTTCCCGGCTTTCGGGCCTGCTGCGCTCTGCGGCGTCCTGGACGCTGGGCGTGGCCTTCACCGTGTTCATCGGCGTCACCGCCCTGCAGGGCATGGCGGCGGCCGCGGCGGACGGCGTGGGCATCCGCGCCGCCAAATACGCGGTGGACAATCTGGTGCCCGTGGTGGGCGGCATGTTTGCCGATACCATGGACACCCTGGTGGGCTGCGCATTGCTTGTCAAAAACGCCCTGGGCATCACGGGCCTGGCGCTGCTTTTGTCCGTGGCGGGCCTGCCCATGCTGCGCACCCTGTGCGCCATGCTGCTCTATCGGGGGTGCGCCGCGCTGCTCCAGCCCGTGGTGCAGGAGCGGCTTTCCTCCATGATTCATGCCTTTTCGGAGGTGCTGATGCTTTTATTCATCATTGAACTGTCGGTGGGCGCCATGTTTCTGCTGCTGGTGGCGCAGATGCTGACGGTGGGCAACGCGGCGGTGGGGCTGAGGTGAGGATCGGTGAACGATTTTCTGCGCAGCGTGAGCATGCTGTCCCTGCTGCGGATGATGGTCGAAATGCTGCTGCCGGAGGGAAACACCCGCAGGCTGTGCGACATGATCCTGGGGCTTATGGCCATGGTGTGCGTGCTGACGGCGCTGAGAAAGCTGCTCTTTGGCTGGATGGGCTGAAACGCCGTCCGGCCCGCTTTCTGCTGCCGGCGATCCTGCTGCTGGCGGCCTTTTTGCTGCTTGGCAAGCCGCAAAGCCCGACCATGACGGCGGAGGAAAAGCGCATCGCCGGCGCGCTTTCCCAGATCCAGGGCGCGGGGCAGGTGCGGGTCACCCTCTATTATGCCGAAACAGGCGGCGCTTTCGCCGCGTCTCAAAAACAGATCACCGGCGCGCTGGCGGTGGCTCGCGGCGCGGGCAGCGCCGCCGTGCGCCTGCGGTTGACCGAGGCTTTGGAAACGCTGCTGGGGCTGTCGCCCGGCAGCGTATTGGTGCTGGAAATGGAGGATTCGCCATGAAACGACCCGGGGAACATATCCTCATGACCCTGCTGCTTTTGACCGCCGTGCTCAGCGCCTTTTATCTGCATGGCCAGGCGGTCCGGCCCGCCAGCGCCATTCCGGTGCAGCGGGTCTTTGTCAACCTGTCGCCCACGCCGCAGCCACTGGGCTTCCGCCAGCAGCGGGAGGAGCAGCGGCGGGAGGAGATGGCGGCTTTGACGGCGATCGCCTCCCAGGACAGCCGGGCGGCGGATCAGCTGCGGCAGCTGGTGGACACGGCGCAGGCCGAGCGGGCCGTGGAGGACACCCTGCTTTCCATGGGCTATGGCAATGCGGTGTGCATCCTGCGGCAGAACGGGGCCACGGTATGCCTGGGCGGCGCGCTGACAGCGGAGCAGGCCCAAAGCGTCACGGCGGTCTGCGCCCACCTGACGGGAATTCCTACTGATTTTGTATTTATACTGGACGAATGCGCGTATTTGTGATATGATAGCTGTGCATACTATGCAATGAAAGGCGATTGACCATGATCCGCACCGGTTTTGTGAAAGAAAAGAAAGGCGATCAGCTGCGCGTGTGCTTTGACAGGCCCGAGGCCTGCGAGGGCTGCAAAGGTTGCGCCAAAGGATTATTGCCCAAGAAAGAGCTTTTGACCGTCACCGGACAGGCTGAAATTGGCGATATGGTGGACGTGGAGATGCCCGAGGCCCAGATGCTCAAGGCCTCCATGCTGGCCTATGCCATGCCGCTGGCTCTGTTTTTGCTGGGCCTGGGCGCGGGCAGCGCTTTGAAGCTCAGCGACGGCGTCACGGCGGTCATCGCCCTCCTCTGTCTGGCGCTGGGCTATCTGGCGGCCCGCCTCATCGACAAAAAGCTGCGCCGCCGGCCGCGCTGGCAAACTGCTGTTGTGAATGTATATCCAATGAACAAGAATAAAAATGAAAGGAATTAACACCATGAGCGAAAAGACTTTTACCGTTGCCAATTTTAACGAAGAAGTGCTCTCTGCCGATAAGCCCGTGCTGGTGGATTTCTGGGCCACCTGGTGCGCTCCCTGCCGTATGCTGGGCCCCGTGGTGGAGGAAGTGGCCGAGGAAACCGAAGGCCGCGCCATCGTGGGCAAGCTGAACGTGGATGAAGAGATGGAATTGGCCCGCAAGTACCGCGTGGCTTCCATCCCCACCCTGATCGTCTTTGAAAACGGCCAGGAGGTCCGCCGCAGCGTGGGCGTCATCGACAAAGAGGACATTCTGGATCTGCTGGGCCTGTGAGAATCACCGAGTTCTACAAACATTTTTCTCATTTTTCGTCATAAATGAATATAGCATTCCACAGCAAAATGTGGTATGCTTTATTCAGGTTAAAAAGGAATCGCCGTTTTTCTCATTGAGCGGCGGTGGTTTAAGGTATGATTTTGCTTTCAGCTGCTATATATCTTCTCAGCCGGGCTGATCAGAATTAAGGAAAGAAGGAACATATGGTAAACACTCCCAAACTGAGAATCATCCCGCTGGGCGGCATTGATGAATTCGGCAAGAACATCACGGTGTTCGAGTATGACAAGGACATCATCGTGGTGGACTGCGGCTCCATGTTCCCCAAGGATGACATGCTGGGCATTGATCTTGTCATTCCGGACGCCAGCTATCTGGTGGCCAACAAGGACCGCGTGCGCGGATATGTATTCACTCACGGCCACGAGGACCACATCGGCGCCATTCCCTATGTGGCGGCCCAGGTTCCCGCGCCGCTGTACGGCTCCCGGCTCACCATGGCGCTCATCGAAAACAAGCTGCGGGAGCATCGGGTGAACGGCGTCACCCTCAATACGGTGGTTCCCCGGCAGATAATCCAGCTGGGCTGCTTTACCGTGCGCTTCATCAAGGTGACCCACTCCATTCCCGGGGCCTTCGCCTTGGCCATCACCTGTCCTGTGGGCACGGTGGTGTGCTCCGGCGACTTCAAGATCGACTTTACGCCCATCGACGGCGAAATGACCGACCTGCACACCCTGGCGGCTCTGGGGGACGACGGCGTGCTGGCGCTGCTGTGCGAGAGCACCAACGTGGAACGCCCCGGCTACACCATGAGCGAGAGCAAGATCGGCGACACCTTCCACGCGCAGATGAGCAACGCCAAGGGCCGCGTGATCATCGCCATGTTCTCCAGCAATGTGGGCCGCCTCCAGCAGGTGGTGGACTGCGCCGTGCGCTTCAACCGCAAGGTTTGCTTTGTGGGCCGCAGCATGGTCAATGTGTCCGCCGTGGCCATGGAGCTGGGCGAATTGCATGTGCCTGAGGGCTATCTGCTGGAATTGGACGATCTGGATCGCTTCCGGGACGAGGAATTGGTCATATTGACCACCGGCAGCCAGGGCGAGCCTCTGGCGGGCCTTACCCGCATGGCTTTCTCCGAGCACCGCAAGCTGCAGATCAAGCCCACGGATAAAGTCATCATCAGCGCTTCCGCCATTCCCGGCAACGAGATCTTCGTCTCCCGGGTCATAAACCAGCTGTATCGCTGCGGAGCCGAGGTCATCTATGACGCCATGGCCCAGGTGCACGTGTCCGGCCACGCCTGCCAGGAGGAAATCAAGCTGTTCCACGCCCTGGTGAATCCCAAGTATTTCATTCCCGTCCACGGCGAATACCGCATGCTGTGGAAGCATGGCGAAATGGCCGAAAGCATGGGCATGCCGCGGCAGAACATCATCCTGCCGGAAAACGGCCAGGTGATCGAATTGGGCGAGGACAGCGTGAGCATCGCGGGCGAGGTGCCCACCGGCACCGTGCTGGTGGACGGCCTGGGCATCGGCGACGTGGGCAACGTGGTGCTGCGGGACCGCAAGCATCTCAGCCAGGACGGCCTGATCATCGTGGCCATGGCCTTCGACCGCACCAACTGCATGCTGATTTCCGGTCCGGACGTCATCAGCCGCGGCTTCGTCTACGTGCGGGAAAACGAAGATATTATCGAGGGCATCCGCTCCACCGTGCGCAACATCATCGCCAGCTATGGCCGCATCGAAGGCAGCGACTGGCCCAGCATCAAGACGCGCATCAAGGACGAGCTTCATCACTATATCTTCGAAAAGATCAAACGCAATCCCATGATCCTGCCGGTGATTGTGGATTTGGGCTAAGTGTGATATAATCATGGCGGTCGGGTTTTCCGGCCGCCGTTTTGATGCGCATACTTCTGCGCGGAAAGGGGAAACAATGCAGATATACGACGAGGCGAATGCCCTGGCCGCCGCCATCCGGCAGAGTGACCTGTGCCGGGAATATCGCCAATTAAAGGAAGAGATCGACGGCAGCGAGACCAATCGCGCCTTGATCAACGAATATAAGAAATTGCAGATGCAGCTGCAGCTGGCCGCCGTGGCTGGCTCTCCCACCTCGGATGCGGACAGCCAGCGTTTTCAGCAGATCGGCGCGCTGCTCTTCGCCCAGCACGCCACCTCCCAGTTTCTGCTGGCCGAAATGCGGGTGCAGCAGATGATGGCGGACGTATATAAAACCCTGAGCGACGCCGCCGGGCTGGAGATGCCCGGAATCTGACGGCTTCAAGGAGGAAGGCTTGAAAAAAAGAAAATACCGCCCGTCGTCGGAGGATTACAGCTATGAGCGCCTGCGGCGGGAAAGGGAATACGGCCTGTACTGGTATAGCTGGCTGTGGCAGATCGCCCGCCCTGTGCTGGTTTTCCTGTGCGTGTGCGTCATCGTGGTGGGCGTTTTGAACCTGACATGGCAATATATCGACCGGCATTTTGTGGCGCCCATGGAGCCGGACAACACCACGCCCATCACCTTTGAGGTCAAAAGCGGCAGCAGCCTGACCCGGGTGGCCAACAACCTGGAAACCGCGGGCCTGGTGCGCAATCGCTCTGTGTTCAAGTATTACGCCGATTTTCTGGGCTTTGGCCAAAAGATCCAGTCCGGCACCTATCAGCTGAATAAGGCCATGACCATGCGGGAGATCGCGGAGCAATTGGCCGCGGGCGACGGCACGCCCCTGGTGCGCAATATCACCATCATCGAGGGCTGGACGGTGGAGAATATCGCCGCCTATCTGGCCCGGGAAGGCGTTATTCCCGATGAAGCCGCCTTCCTGTCCCTTTGCCGCACCGGCTTTGATTTTGCGGGGTATTATTACATTGCCGACGTGCTGGCCACCCCGAACGCCGGTCAGCGCCGCTATGCGCTGGAGGGCTATCTGGCTCCCAATACCTATGAGATCTACACCGCCGCCACCCCGGAGGACATCGTCAAGAAGCTGCTGTCCCAAACCGAAGCCGTCTTTTCCGATGCCTGGCATGACCGCATCGAGGAGCTGAACATGACCATGGATCAGGTGATCACCCTGGCCTCCATGATCGAAAAAGAGGCCAAGCAGAGCGATTTTGGCCGGGTTTCCGCCGTGTTCCACAATCGCCTGCGGGCGGGCATGACTCTGGGCAGTGACGTGACGGTGAAGTACGCCACGGGCACCGCCCGCATGAGCCTCACAAGCAGCGATCTGGCCGTGGATTCCCCCTATAACACCTATCGCCGCGCCGGCCTGCCCCTGGGACCCATCTGCAATCCTTCTTCGGAGGCCATTCGGGCGGCCTTGTATCCCGATGAGGAGTTCGTTACCCAGAATTACCTTTATTTCTGCTCCAAGGACCCGGATACCGGAGAATTGTATTTCTCCCGCACCCTGGAGGAGCACGAGGCCGCCGTGCGCATCTATGCGCCGCTGTGGCGGGCCTATGACGAGAGAACAGGAGCGCAGTAATACCGATGATGGAGCTGTTGTCCCCGGCGGGCGGTCTGGAGCAATTGAAAGCCGCCGTCCGCTTCGGGGCGGACGCCGTGTACGGCGGACTGAATCGCTTTGGCCTGCGGGCGTCCGCGGGCAATTTTGATTGGGACGAATTGGACGAAGCCCTGCGCATCGTCCACCAGGCAGGCAAGAAGTTTTATTTGACCCTCAATATCCTGCCCTACGACGACGAGCTGGACGACCTGGCCGCGGACGCCAGGCGGGCTTGGGAAGCCGGGGCGGACGCCGCCATCGTCAGCGATCTGGGGGCTTTTGCTTATCTTCGCCAGCGGGTGCCGGCATTGGACCTGCATGTCAGCACCCAGGCCAATGTGATGAACGCCGCCGCGGCGCAGGTTTTCGTCGATCTGGGTGCCCGGCGCATCGTGCTGTCCCGGGAACTGTCTCTGGATCGCATCGCCGCTTTGCGCAAGCGGCTGCCCGCGGATATCCAGCTGGAGGCCTTCGTCCACGGCGCCATGTGCATGGCCCATTCCGGCCGCTGCATGCTCAGCGATCACCTGGCGGGCCGGGGCGGCAACCGCGGCGCCTGCGCCCAACCCTGCCGCTGGGAATATACCGTGCTGGAGGCCAGGCGCCCGGAGGAGCCCATTCCGGTCGTCGAGGACGAGCGGGGCACCTATCTTTTCTCCGCCTATGACCTCAATATGCTGTCCCATCTGCCGGAAATGCGGGACGCGGGCATCGCCTCCCTCAAAATCGAAGGCCGCATGAAGACTGCCTATTATGTGGCGGGCGTCACCCATGTGTACCGGCAGGCGTTGGACCTGCTGTATCAGGACGAAGCCGCCTATCGCGCCGCCTTGCCCGATCTCCAGCGGGAAGCCCGCAAGGTCAGCCACCGGGCCAGCAACACCGGCTTCTATTTCGGTAAGCCTCAGCCCGCCTCCGGCGCGGAAGGCTTCAGCCAGACCATGGAGTTTAGCGGCCAGGTGCTGGGCATGCGGGACGGCGCTATGTATGTGGCCGTCAAAAACCGCTTCCACGTGGGGGATACCCTGGAGATGCTTTCGCCAAAGGGTGTTTGTCCTTTTACAGTGCAAAAGATCCTGGATGAAGAGGGCAGCGCCCTGGATTTCGTCTCCGTGGCGGGCCGCCGGGTGCTGATTCCCGTGGATTTCACCGCGGAGCCGGGGGATTTTCTGCGGGGTCCCAACCGCAACCATCGCATGGATAGCAACGCTTAGGAGGAAAACGCTTTGGGGATCGTGGAGCTCAAAGAGATCGCAGGGGAAGGGCCGGGGCTGTTTTATCACCTGACCGACGCCCAGCTGCGCAGCAAGCAGGAGCCAGAGAAGGGGATCTTCATCGCCGAAGGCCCCAAGGTGGTGCATACCGCTTTGGACCATGGCTATCTCCCCGTTTCCCTGCTCATGCGCAAAAAATTTGTGGATCAGCCCTTGGGCCTGGAGATCATGGCCCGCTGCGGCGATATTCCCGTCTATACGGCGGAGGATGACCTGCTGGCGGACTTGACGGGTTTCAAGCTCCAGCGCTCCTGGGTGCTGTGCGCCATGCGGCGGCCAGCGGCGCAAAATATGGCCCCCGTCCTGCAAAACGCCCACCGTGTGGCGGTGCTGGAGGGGATCACCGAGCCCTCCAACGTGGGCGCCATCTTCCGCTCCGCCGCAGCCTTGGGCGCGGACGCTATCCTGCTGACGCCCACCTGCTGCGATCCTCTGCACCGCCGTTCGGTGCGGGTATGCATGGGCGCGGTGTTCACGGTCCCCTGGGCGCGGACGGACGAAGCCCTGGGCTTCCCGGAGCTGCAAGCCCAGGGCTTTAAAACCGTGGGCCTGGCGCTCAGGGACAATTGCTTTTCTCTGGATGATCCCGCAATTGCCGCCGAGGACAGGCTGGCCATCTATCTGGGCACCGAGGATACCGGCCTGACCGCCGCCGTCATCGACCGCTGCGATTATATCGCCAAAATCCCCATGCGGGAGGGTATCGATTCCCTCAATGTGGCGGCCGCGGCCGCCGTGGCCTTCTGGGAGCTGCGCAGCCGGAAATAAACGCCCCCTTGCCGCATACCCTCTATGGGGGTGTGCGCAATGCTGGAATTCCTTCTTTTTCTTGTACGCGACGCGCTGCTGCTCTTGGGCCATCTGTCCGGCGGCGGCAGCTTTCCCAAACCCTTGTCTCGGACGGAGGAGGCGGAAGCCCTGGCCGCCATGGCCAGCGGCGATGAAGCCGCCCGGGCGAAACTGATCGAGCACAATTTGCGCCTGGTGGCCCACGTGGTGCGCAAGTACACCGTGCCCGGCTATTCCTCGGACGACCTGGTGTCCGTGGGCACCCTGGGGCTCATCAAGGCGGTGAACACCTACCGGGTGGGCTCCGCCACGCCGCTGTCCTCCTATGCCGCCCGGTGCATCGAAAACGAGGTGCTCATGCTGCTGCGCGCCTCCAGGAAGCGCCGGGGCGAGGTGTCCCTCAACGAGCCCATCGGCATGGACGGCGAGGGAAACGACATCTCCTTCCAGGACATCCTGGGCACGCCGCCGGATCAGGTGGAGGACGAGGCCATCCGCCATGTCCATATGCAGCAGGTGCGGCAGGCGCTCAAAACCCTGCCGGAGCGTGAGCGCATGGTGCTGGAAATGCGCTATGGCCTGCGGGGCGAAAAGCCCCTGATGCAGCACGAGGCCGCGGAAAAGCTGGGCATCTCCCGCAGTTATATTTCCCGCATCGAAAGCCGGGCCATCGCCCGCATCCGCGACGAACTGATGAAGAAATGAGGAGAAAAACGTATGCGATTCGGTCCTGCGGGCAACAGCGACCGCTTTTATTCCGAGGGCAACAAAAGCACACTGCAAGCCTTCGGCTGGCTGGAAAATATGGGCCTGACGGCCTTTGAATATCCCTTTGGCCGGGGTGTGGGCGTCTCCCGGGAAACGGCGGAGAAGATCGCCCGCAAAGCCCGGGAGCATCACATTGCCGTCAGCGCCCACGCGCCCTATTTCATCAATCTGGCCAATCCCGATCCCGAAAAGCGGGAAAAGAGCTTCCGCTATATCCTGGAGGCGGCCCAGGCCGTCACCTGGCTGGGCGGAGACCGGGTGGTGGTCCACGTGGGCGCCGTCATGAAGCTGGACCGCGCCGACGCCCTCAAAAACAGCGCGGCGGGTCTTCGGGAGGCCTATTGCCGTCTGGACGACGCGGGCCTGGGCCAGGTGCATATCTGCCCCGAAACCATGGGCAAATACAGCCAGATCGGGGATCTGCGGGAAACGGTGGATTTTTGCCTGCTGGATCAGCGCTTGATCCCCTGCGTGGATTTCGCGCACCTGCACGCCCTCACCGGCGGCGGGCTGCGGGATACGGCGGATTTCGCCCGGGTGCTGGATACCGTGGAGGCTGCGCTGGGCCTGGAGCGCGCCAGGCAGATGCACATGCACTTTTCCACCATCGAGTTTACGCCCGCCGGCGAAAAGATGCACCGCACCTTTGCCGAGGAGAAATACGGTCCCCGGTTTGAATACCTGGCGCCGCTGCTCAGGCAGCGGGGTTACTGCGGCACCGTCATCTGCGAGTGCCGGGGCACCCAGGCGGACGACGCCCGCACCATGCAGCGGCTGTGGCAAAGCGCATAAAAATGTCCGGGAAATACTCCCGGGCATTTTTTTCAATACATCGGCGTCACCGCGGGCCTGCCGTTGCCGGTCCGTTCCACCCGGTAAAACCCGATCAGATTTCCCGGTCTTGTCTGCCGGTACACCTGCTGCACGGCGGGGGCGTCCCGCAGGTCAAAGCGCACGCTGAGGCCGCAGCCGATGGAGACGTCCCGGGGAGTGCTGATCACCTGAGAGCGGATGCCGTTTCGCCGCAGCGCCGCGTCGAAGCGCGTCACCTGCTGTCGGGACCGAAAGGCAGCAATGCCGAATATTTCCTGCATATCGCATGTCCTCCTTCTGGCGTTCATAGTATCCTATGAACGGCGGGCGCACCGCGTTCGGGAGGATATGCGATGATTTATTTGGATAACGCGGCCACCACCTGGCCCAAGCCGCCCCAGGTGCTGCGGGCGGCGGCCGGGGTGATGGCGCAGCCCTTTGGCAATCCGGGCCGCGGCGGACATAAGGCCGCGCTGCGGGCGGGCCGGGTGGCGGACGCCTGCCGGGAGGCGGTGGCCGATCTCCTGGGCGGCGCGCCCGAGCGGGTGATCTTTACCCTCAATTGCACGGACGCCCTCAACCTGGCTATTCGCGGTCTGCTCCACCGGGGCGACCACGTGCTGGTGACCCATGACGCCCACAACGCCGTCATGCGCCCGCTGGCGGGGCTGGAGGATCGGGGCGAAATCACCCTCAGCGTCCTGCGCGCCGATGAAAAGGGACTTCTTTCGCCGGAATCCATCAGCGAGGCCGTGGGGCCCGCCACTTCGCTGTGCATCCTGACCCATGCCAGCAACGTGACGGGCACGGTGCAGCCGGTGGCGGAGCTGATCGCCGCGGCCCATGGCTATGGCATCCCGGTGCTGCTGGACGCTGCCCAATCCGCGGGCACGCTGGATCTGAAAACGACCGGCGCGGATCTGCTGGCCATGCCGGGGCACAAGGGCTTGCTGGGCCCCATGGGCACGGGCGTTCTTTATGTGGGGGAGCAGGTGTCGCCGCGCCCGCTGCGGGAGGGCGGCACGGGCTCCGCCAGCGAGAGCGTCCACCAGCCGGACATTCTGCCGGACCGCTATGAGAGCGGCACCCTGCAGCTGCCTGCCATTGCCGGGCTCCTTCAAGGCGTGCGCTTCGTGCGCACCCATGGGGCGGAGATCCACGAATATGAAACCTACCTTTTCGACAGGCTGCGGTCCCGGCTGTCCGCCATGCCCGAGGTGACCGTGTACGGCGCGGGGGATACGCCCCATGTGGGCGTGCTCAGCTTCAATCTCCGGGGCCGGGAGTGCGCCGAGGTGGCCGATCTGCTGGACCAAAGGGGCTTTTGCCTGCGGGGCGGTCTTCACTGCGCGCCCTGCATGCATCGGTGGCTGGGCACCCAGGGCACCGTGCGGGCCAGCGTGGGGCCTTTTTCCACAGAGGCGGAAATTGACAGCCTCGGGGACGCAATCGGCCAGATATTACAGGAAAAATGAACGCTTTGTGAAGCGCAGATTTTACATCATCTACCGCTTGCAATTTTGTGACGAATTTATTACAATATGGTTACGCATTTTACATCGGAAGCATTTCCGAGAGGAGTACCCCATGAAGCGTTTTGTGTTGATCGTCTGTGTTCTTTTGATCCTGCTCTCCGCCGCCTGGGCGGAGGAGGCGCCCATCGCCCTGAAATTTGGCGACAAGAGCGACCAGGTGCTGGAGATGCAGACGGCATTGAAAGAAAAGCTCTATTACAACGGTCCCCTCAGCGGCGAATTCGGCAGCCTGACCCGCAGCGCCGTGCAGCGGGTGCAGGAGGCCTATGGCCTGCCGATCACCGGCGTCGCCGACGGGGACACCCTGGCGGTGATCGCGGGGGATTGCTACCGCGTGCTCAAGTACGAGATGACCGGCAAGGACGTGTCCCTGCTCCAGGAAGCCCTGACCCTCTACGGCTATTATCAGGACAAGATCAGCGGCAATTACCTCAAGAACACCCGGGCGGGCGTGGCGGCTTTCCAGGCAGCCAACGGTTTGGAAGCCACCGGCATCGCCGACGTCAAGACCCAGGAACTGCTCTATTCAGGCACCGTGCCGCTGCCCACGCCTACGCCCGTTCCCACGCCCACGCCCACTCCTGTGCCCACGCCGACCCCCGCGCCGACGCCTACGCCCGATCTGACCTTCAAAGGCACATTGCGCAACGGCGATCAGAGCGCCCGGGTGCGCTATATCCAGGAGCGGCTGACCGCGCTGGGCTTCTATGAAGGCCAGATCACCACGGGCTATTATGCCCGCACCACCGGCGCCGTCAAGGCCTTCCAGCAGCACAACGCACTCAAGGTGGATGGCGTGGTGGGCCGGGAGACCTGGGAAGCTCTGTTCAGCGACAGCGCCGTGCCCGCCTCCGCCACCCCGGTGCCGCCCACGCCCGTGCCCTATTTCATCGAGGTGGACGTGGCCAACCAGGTCACCAAGGTATATACCCGGGATGAAAACGACGAGTTCACCGTGCTTTATCGCACCTTCCTGTGCTCCACCGGCACCACGGGCTTCCCCAGCGATGTGGGCACCTTTACGCTGACGGGCCGCAAGGCGCTGTGGGCCCAGTTCCCCAAGTGGGGCAACGGCACCGCCCAATATTGGACCCAGATCAATCCCAACATCGCCTTCCATTCCGTCATCTATGAGGAATATGACACCACCAGATTAAAGACGGGCTCCTTCAACGCCCTGGGCCGCCGGGCCAGCCATGGCTGCATCCGCCTCACCGTGCCGGACGCCAAGTGGATCTACAATAACTGCGGCGCGGGGGTCCAGGTGTGGATTCACGAGGACGGGCCCAAGGACCCCGAGCTGGTGGCCGCCATCAAGCCCGGCTCCATCAACCCCAATACCCACATCAATTACATCACGCCCACGCCGTCGGCGGCTCCCGCCTATAACAGCCAGAACCCGCCGGAGACCATCCGCAAGCTCAGTGAAAACAGCAAAGGCGAGGACGTATATTGGCTGCAAATGCGGCTGAAGGAATTGGGCTTTTATCCCGGCACCGTCACCGGCGTCTATCGCGGCGGCACCGTCAGCGCGGTGAAGGCCTATCAGAAATCCGTGGGCCTCTCTGCCGACGGCGTGGCGGGCAGCGCCACCCTGAGCCGCCTCTATGGCGACGCCAAGGCCACCCCGGAACCCACGGCCACACCCACGCCGCCGCCCACCCCCAGCCCTGCGCCGGTGGTGACGGAAACCCCGAAACCCACGGCGGAGGCCCAACCGTAAACAATGCGAGCTCTTCCAAAACGGGAGAGCTCGTTTATTTTTAACTTGACATAATAATGAATATTAGATATAATGTTTGTGAAAATCATGAAAGGAGATGAAACAATGTCAACAGGTGCTCTCAATATCAAAGTACCCGCCTATACTCTGGGCGAGGAGCTGTTCAACGCCATTTCCCACGGCATCGGCGCGGCCCTCAGCGTCTATGCGCTGGTGCGGATGCTCCTTCGCGCCCAGGGCGCGCTGGCGGTGACCTGCGTTTCCGTTTTCGGCGCGTCCATGATCCTGCTATATACCATTTCCTGCGTTTATCACGCCCTGTCCCATAACCTGGAGGGGAAAAAGGTGATGCGGGTGCTGGATCACTGCAACGTCTATGTGCTGGTGCTGGGCACCTATCTGCCCGCTTCTTTGCTGGGCGTGGGCGGTGCGCTGGGCTGGGCGCTCTTCGGCCTCACCGCAGCCTTCACAGCCTTGGGCGTCACCCTCACCGCCATCAGCGTGGACCGCTACAAGGTGCCCCAGGTCATCTGCCATCTGGTCAGCGGCTGGTCCATCCTCATTGGCGTTCCGCAGCTGCTGCGCACCGCCGGGCCCGTCGGCGTCCGTTTCATGATCCTGGGCGGCCTCATGTACACCGTGGGCTCCGTCCTGTATGGCCTGGGGTCCCGCAAACGCTATATCCACTCGGTTTTTCACATCTTTTGCCTGCTGGGGACCTTCTTCCATTTCTGGAGCATTTATCAGTATTTGCTATAAAAAAGGCTGCCGGAAGGCAGCTTTTTTATTCGGCAATCTCGTCCAGAATGCTGGTTACCAATTCGCTGGCGGTGCCGGCGGACACGCATTGCCGGGCCAGAGCGACGTTGTCGGTGATGATGTTGTCCACCCCCAGGTCGATCATGCGCTCCATGATGTCCCTGCGGTTCACCGTCCAGGCGTAGATCTGCTTGCCCGCCTGATGCAGACGGGAAACCATGCCGCGGTTGATAAAATGATAGGACACGCTGAAATGATCCGCCGCCGTCAGCCATTCGATATTGCCGATGGCCACGGGCATCACGTACACGGTTTCGATCTCTGGGGCGATCTCCTTCACCCGCTCCAGCGCGCTGTATTTTTGCGATGTGATCACGCAGTCGCTTTCAAAGCCGTATTCCCTGATGATGTCCACCACCGCCTGCTCAAAGTCCTTTTCCATTCCGGTGGGCTTGAGCTCGATGTTCAGGCGCACGGAATGCCACCGGGCAAAATCGACGGCCTCCGCCAGGGTGGGGATGGGCTCGCCCGCAAATGCCGGCCCCAAATAGCTGCCCGCGTCCAATAGACTGATTTCCGCCCAGGTCAGTTCCCAGGCGTTTTTCCTCACCCCCGCCGTGCGCAGAAAGCTGCTGTCGTGCATGCAGAAGATCACCCCGTCCCGGCTCTGCTGCACGTCCAGCTCGATCCAGTCCGCGCCGTCCTCCCAGGCGCCCCGGAAGGCCGCCATGGTGTTCTCGGGATAGGCTTTCGACGCGCCGCGATGGCCCGTCACCTCGGTGACGCGCAGGTGCTCGATGGCCAGGTTGTAGTGGCCGCGCTGGAACCGGTAGACCATCAGCAGGCATCCCGCCAGCGACAGCGTCAAGGCCGCCATACTGCACGCTTTACGCAGCCGTTTCCTTTTGGCGGATACCGCGGGCGCGGGCTGCGGTGCAGGCAAGGCCTGTCCCGTTCGGCAGTAGCAGGCGTAGATCAGCGCGTAGGTCAGGGGGATGGACAGCACGCTGATCAGCAGCAGCGCCGCCGTCAGGAAGGTCAGCACATGGGAGGTCAGGAAGGACCGGGCCAGGCTGGCCGAGATCAGGCGGAGCGCCAGAATGCCCGCCAGCGCCAGCAGCATGTAGATCGCCATCAGCACCAGCTGTATGCCCAGCATCCGCAGAAAAATGCGCCCCCGATGCCCACGGGTCAGGCAGCTGCTCCTGCGGCAGGCCTGGATAAAGGAAAGCCCTTCCAGCACATGCAGCACCGGCGCGAAGATCCAGCGCACGCTCCAAAAGTCAGCGCCCACCAGCGCCAGCCCGGCCAGAGCGGGCAGCAGAGGATGGGCTGTCAGATAGGCGGAAAGGGGCAGGGGAATGCGCACCGTGGCCATCAGCGCGGCAATGACGCCCAGATGGAGGGAAAGGGCCAGAACAGGCAGATAGAGCAGCAGCCACAGATTGCCCGTTTTCCAGCCGCGGCGCAGCCCGGCAAAGGTATGCCGCAGGGCTTCCGGAATGCCGCCGCCCCGGTGCAGGATACAGATCACCACGCTGATGTCCACCAGGGTGTAGAGCGAAACGACCAGGAGCAGCAGCGCAAGAAACGCCAGGGTCAGGGGATGCAAAAGGAACCCCGCCAGGTTTTCCATCGTCAGATAGCGGATACCCGTCAGCTGCATCAGCCCGCCGAACAGCAGGTTGAACAAAGGCAGAAACAGCGCCAGCGCCGCCAGCTTGTAAACCGCCTCAAACAGAAAAACGGCTCTGCCACATTTGCGCAGCAGCGCCAGCATTTGCCGGAGCGCGCTCATAGATTGCCGCCTTTGCTGGCGGGCGGTACCCTGCCGTACACCCCGGTGGTGATCTCCTGAATATAGGCCTGCCGCTGCGGCATGCCGGGGGAATGCTCCGCGTCCCGCACAGCCCGGTCCACATCGTAGGTCAGATAGATGAACTGCAGGTCAAAGCCTGCTTTTTCTTTTCCTTCCTCGCAGGTCAAAATGGCGTATTGCGCCATGGGAACGCGGATGCTGTCGCCCACGCTGCCCAGGCTGAACAGGATGCGGTTGCCGTGCAGCGGCCGCAGACCCGCGTGATGGATGTCGCCGTAGCCCACCACGTCAAAATCGGGCCGAAACAGCCAGTCCAGGGCTTCTTCCAGCTCCCAGGTGGATTGCAGGGATTCCATGATGGGCCGTCCATGCAGCAGCCGCACGTGCCGGCCCGACAGCCAGGCGTGATGCTCCAGAGGCAGTTCGCCCAATTGCCGCATGCGCTTTTCGCCCAGTTGGGCATAATAATACTGATCGTTGTCGGCAAACTGCTTCAGGGCGATCCCCTCGTCCCAGTTTCCCCGCAGGATCACCGGGCAGTTGGCCATGGCCCAGTCAAAGGTTTCCACCGAGGAAGGGCCCTTGCCCACCAGGTCGCCCAGACACCAGACGGTATCCACACCCCGGCGGCGGATATCCGCGTCCACCGCCTCGGTGGCAGGCAGATTGCCATGCAGGTCGGCTACCAGGGCAATCCTCATTTGGAGGCCTCCCGCACCAGCCATTTGAAGATGTTCAGCTGTTCAGGCAAGCGGCGCTGAATGGTTTCCGGATGCCACTGCACCGCCAGGATGGGACGTCCGTCCTCCGCCTCCATGCCCTCGATCAGCCCATCGGGGGCGATGGCGTTGGCCTTCATGCCGGGAGCCAGCTTTTTCACCGCCTGGTGATGGCGGCTGTTGACCATGCTCTCGTCCACGCCCATGACCGCACGCAGCGCCGTGCCCGGCACATAGCGCATGCTGTGGGCGTCGCCGCCGGGAATGTCGTGGCGGGGATGCAGGATGTCCTTGCCGTATTGCTCGGCCAAATCCTGATAGAGGGAGCCGCCCAAGGCGGCGTTCAATATCTGCATGCCGCGGCAGATGCCCAGAATGGGCAGGTCTTTTTCGATGGCATGGCGGATCAGGATGGGTTCGCTGTGGTCGCGCTCATGGGTCAGATCTCCGCAAATGGGCAGGATCTCCTCGCCGTAGAGCGTAGGGCATACGTCGTCGCCGCCGCTGAGCAGCAGCGCGTCGCAGCGGTCCAGGGCATCGCAGAGCTGCGCCGCGTCCTCCATGGGCGGGATGACCACCGGGGTGCCGCCGGCGTCCAGCACGGCGAATATATAATCCTGCGGAACGGCAAGGCGCTTGTTTTCGTTATCCCAGCTGGGGGTCAGACCGATGATGGGTTTCATGGAAATCCCTCCTGATCAGAAATGCTGCGTACATTATAGCATGCCGCCGTCGCTTTTACCACTGCCGCATGAAATAAAAAATATGCAAGCGAACCATGCGGAACATTGTAAAAAAAGAACATTCATGATACAATATCCCTTGTATCTATTTTATGTGGAGGATGTCGCAATGGAAATCAAGGGCATGATCGCCCAGGCCATCGAGGAGGCCGTGGGCAAGGCGTTTCCCGGCGTGGAAACGGGACTCAATTATGAATCGCTGCTGGAGGTTCCGCCGGACAGCAAAATGGGCGATTTTGCCTTTCCCTGCTTCCGTTTGTCGAAGGCGCTGCGCATGGGCCCGCCCATGATCGCCCAAAAGCTCTGCCAGGCGCTGGACAAGCCCGAGCTCTGCCGGGCGGAAAACGTGAATGGCTATCTCAATTTCTTCCTGAACCGGGAGAATTTTGCCCGGGACACCCTGCAAAAGGTGATGGCGGATCCCGAAAAATGGGGCGGCGGCCAGGACGGCCAGGGCAAGACCGTGTGCATGGACTATTCCAGCATCAACATCGCCAAGCGCTTCCATATCGGCCATCTGTCCACCACCATGATCGGCAACTCGCTCCGCCGCATCTATGATTTCCTGGGATGGAAAACCGTATCCATCAACCACCTGGGCGACTGGGGCACACAGTTTGGCAAGATGATCTGCGCCTACAAGCGCTGGGGCAATAAGGAAGACGTGGAAAAGGGCGGCGTGGACGAGATGACCCGCCTCTACGTCCGCTTCCACGAGGAGGCCAAGGAGCATCCCGAATTGGAGGACGAAGGCCGCGCCTGGTTCAAGAAGATCGAGGACGGCGATCCCGAAGCCCTGGAGATCTTCAACTGGTTTAAAGAAGTCACCCTCAAGGACGCCATGAAGGTCTATGACGTCCTGGGCGTGCAGTTTGACAGCTACGCGGGGGAGAGCTTTTACAACGATAAAATGGACCGCGTGATCCGCGAGCTGGACGAAAAGGGCCTGCTGGTGGAATCCGAGGGCGCCAAGGTGGTCAATCTGGACGAATACAAAATGCCGCCTTGCCTGATCGTCAAGAGCGACGGCGCCACCCTGTACGCCACCCGCGACATCGCCGCCGCGCTTTACCGCAAGGATACCTATCATTTTGACAAGTGCCTGTATATCGTGGCCTATCAGCAGGATCTGCATTTCCGCCAGCTGTTCAAGGTGGTGGAGCTCATGGGCTATCCCTGGGCCAAGGATCAATTGGAGCATGTGGCCTTTGGCATGGTGAGCTACGAGGGACAGACCCTGTCCACCCGCGAAGGCCGCGTGATCTATCTGGAGGATCTGCTGAGGCGCGCCCAGGAAAAGGCCCTGGAAGTCATCAACGAAAAGAACCCGAACCTGGAAAATAAAGAAGAGGTGGCCCGGCAGGTGGGCGTGGGCGCTGTGGTCTATTCCGACCTGCAAAACAGCCGCATCAAGGATATCGACTTCTGGTGGGATCGGGCGCTGAACTTTGACGGCGAAACCGGACCCTATGTGCAGTACACCTTCGCCCGCTGCTGCTCCGTCCTGCGCAAAGCGGGGGAGATGACGGCCGCTCCCGATTACAGCGCGCTTCAGGACGACGAGGCCCAGGCCGTGCTGCGGCTGCTGGCCCGCTTCCCCGAGGACGTGCGCGCCGCCTGCCGCACCAACGAGCCCTTCATGGTCACCCGCGCGGTGACGGACATCGCCAAGGCGTACAACAAATATTATTATGAGCACCGCATCCTGGACGGCGAGGAAAGCGCCCAGGCGGCCCGCGTGCAGCTGACCGAAGCCGTGCGCAGCGTGCTCAAAACCGGCATGTACCTCATCGGCATGGAAGCGCCGGAGAGAATGTGATCCCGTTATCGGGGGCACAATAGACCGAAACCAACAAGGGAGAGGAAAACGTTATGCGATTTACCAAAATGCACGGGATCGGCAACGATTATCTGTTCATCAATTGCTTTGAGGAATACGTGGCCGATCCCGCGCGTTTGGTGCTGCAGATGTGCCGGGAGCATACCGGCGTGGGGGGCGACGGCATCGTGCTGCTGGAGCCTGCCGACAGCCTGCCCTTCGCCATGCGCATCTTCAACCGAGACGGCAGCGAGGCCGAAATGTGCGGCAACGCCGCCCGCTGCATCGGCAAATATCTGTACGAGCGCGGCATGACCAACGAGACCGAGATCGATCTCTACACCAAGAGCGGCATCCGCCATCTGTCCCTGCACGTGCAGGACGGCAAGGTGGAATCCGTCACCGTGGATATGGGCACGCCCATCCTGGAGCCGCGTCTGATCCCGGTGGACATCCCGGGCCAGATCGTGCTGCGCCACCGCATCCAGGTGCTGGGACAGATGTGGTTCATCACCTGCGTCAGCATGGGCAATCCCCACTGCGTGGTGTTCGTGCGGGACCCGGAGGTGCTGGATCTGCCTTCCATCGGCCCCATGTTCGAGCATCATCCGCTGTTCCCGCGGCGCGCCAATGTGGAGTTCGTGCGGGTCATCAGCCGCAGCGTGCTGCAAATGCGCGTGTGGGAGCGGGGCAGCGGCGAAACCCTGGCCTGCGGCACCGGCGCCTGCGCGGCACTGGTGGCCGCGGTGCTCTGCGGCAACAGCGACCGCAGGGTGCAGGTCAAGCTGGCCGGCGGCAATCTGGATCTGTACTGGAACGCGGACGACAACCACGTGTATCAGACCGGCCCGGCGGCCTTCGTCTTTGACGGGGACTGGCTGGGGGAGTGACGGGAGGAGTTTTTGATGCCTGCGCTCAATCCGCATCTGGCGTCCATGCCGTCGGGCTATCTCTTCCAGGAGGTGGCGGCGCGGATTCACGCCTATGAAAAAAGCCATCCCGGCCGGGAGATCATCAGCCTGGGCATCGGCGACGTTACCCGTCCGCTGCCGCGGGTTGTCACCCGCGCGCTGGCGGATGCCGCGCTGGAGATGAGCACCCCCGAGGGCTTCCGGGGCTATGGTCCGGAGCAGGGCTATGAATTCCTGCGCGCCGCCATCTGCAAGCATCTCTATGAGCCCCGGGGCGTCACCCTGGGGGTGGACGAGGTATATATTTCCGACGGCGCAAAGACCGATACCTCCGCTTTGCAGGAGGTGCTGGCCCCAGAGGCCCGGGTGGCGGTGACCGATCCCGTCTATCCCGTCTATGTGGACAGCAACGTCATGGCGGGCCGGGCGGGCCAATATAAGGACGGCCTCTGGTCCCAGATCGAATATCTGCCCTGCGTGCGGGAAAACGGCTTCATTCCGCCCCTTCCTCAGCACTATGTGGACGCCATCTATCTGTGCTTTCCCAATAACCCCACCGGCGTGGCGCTGCCTTTGCGGGAGCTCCAGCGCTATGTGGATTGGGCCCGGCAAAATGGCGCGCTGATCTTTTATGACGCCGCGTACAGCGCCTTTATTACCTCTTCGGAGGTGCCCCGCAGCATTTTTGAATGCGAAGGCGCACGGGAATGCGCCATCGAGTGCGGCTCCTTCTCCAAGCTGGCGGGCTTCACCGGCGTGCGCTGCGGCTATACCGTGGTTCCCCGGAGCCTCTATGGCGGCTCTCTTGGCAAAATGTGGCGACGCCGCCTGGCCGCCAAGAGCAACGGCGTGTCCTATCCCGTGCAGCGGGCTGCCGAGGCGGTCTTTACCCCAGAGGGCAGCCGCGCCTGGCGGGACAACGTGGAATACTACCTCAACAACGCCCGGGTCATCCGCAACGCCCTGCGCAAGCTGGGACTGCAAACCTACGGCGGCGTGGACGCCCCCTATGTCTGGGTGGTGACGCCCGAAGGCATGAGCGGCTGGCAGTTTTTCGACTTTCTGCTGGAGCGCGCCCAGGTGGCCGGCACCCCCGGCGAGGGCTTCGGGCCCAGCGGCAGCGGCTATTTCCGCCTGACGGCCTTCAACACCGCCGAAAAGACGGAGGAGGCCATCAGACGCATCCGGGCCGCGTTTGCCTGACATAAAAGAACACAAATGACCCGGCGTCGGACGTTCCGGGATCGGGAGGCTTAAGGGTGAAAACGACTGCGTTCCGCAAGGCGGCGCTGCTGGGCGCCGCGGGAATGATCCTGTGCATCTTCCTGTTTTATTGGCTGGTGCACGATGTGTGGCAGTATTCCGTGGTGGATGTGCCCCATGCCGGCATGCCGCTGTATGCCGGTGAAAACCTGCTCAGCGGCGGTGAACCCCGCGCCACCGTTCCCGCCGGGCTGGACCGTCTGGATACCATCACGGTCTGGCCGCATGTGCAGGGAGAGCCGGAGGCGGCCATCGACGTGACCGTCAGCCAGAACGGCATGGAAAAGGCCCGCCGCAGGCTGAATGCCGCGGACTTCCTGGAGTATGAGCCCTTTACCGTGCGCATCGACGCGGAGCTGGACAAGACGGCGGAAACCGT
Source organism: uncultured Eubacteriales bacterium (assembly GCA_902764185.1). Lineage (GTDB taxonomy): Bacteria > Bacillota > Clostridia > Christensenellales > Aristaeellaceae > SFMI01. The sequence goes on along the minus strand of CACWUV010000010.1, from coordinate 473 downwards.
GCTGACCTTCTCCACCCAGGCGCGCGGGGAAGGGGAGGATGCGCTCTCCTTCTATTGCTCCAAGCTGGATAACGGCGAGGGCAATCCGCCCACAACGCTGGATTATTACGGCGTCCGGAACCGGAACCTGGCCTTTTTCTGGGTGACGGCCGGCTGCCTTTGCCTGCTGTATGTCGCCTTCTGCGTTTGGATCGACGGGTGCCTGCGGAAAAATAAAAAGAACTTCTTCATCGAGCTGTTCCAGGAATTGATGCAGTATTCCTTCCTTATGTCCCGGCTGGTGGCGCGGGATTTCAACACCAAATACCGCCAGTCCGCCCTGGGCGTGCTGTGGAGCGTGCTCAATCCGCTTTTGACCACCCTGGTCATGTTCATCGTGTTTTCCCAGGTGTTCCGCAGCAATACCGAGCATTATATCGTGTATTTGCTGTGCGGCATCGTGATGTGGAATTATTTCGCCGATGCCTCCAGCG
>CACWUV010000009.1 GCA_902764185.1 uncultured Eubacteriales bacterium | reverse complement strand
GCCCAATTGCTTGCCCACGATGCGGGGCTCGATGATCTGGCGCACGGTGATGGTGACCAGATAGATGACGAACAGGCCGATGGCCGTATAGTAATCCCCCACCACCAGCGCGCCGATGGCCCAGCTGTTGAGGAAAAGCCCCGCGCCGACGACGGGCAGCACGTCCGCAATGCCGATCAGGATGCCCAGCAGCAATGCATAGGGCTTGCCCATGATCAACAAGCCCGTGATGATGATCAGCATCAGCACGAAGGAGATGAACATCTGCGCCTTCACCTGGCCGAAAATGGCGGTAAACACCCCGCCTTTGATCATCCGGAAGCGCTGCATCACCCGGACGGGCACGGTGCGCTCAAAATAGCCCATGATCCGCTCCCGGTCGTAGCTGAAATAAAAGGTGCCCATGATGGTAAAGATGATGGACAGGATGATGATGGGCAGGGACGTGGCGGTGTTGATGGTGAAGCCCGCCACCTTGGTGGACATGTTGCCCGCAAAGCTGATCACCTGGCTCAGCATGGAGTTCAGGCCGCTGTTCACCGTGTCCAGAAAGTCCGCGGGCAGCAGGTGCTGATAATCGGCGTACAGGCGGCTGACCAGGCCGGAAATCTCGTTGTACAGCGACCGGGCCAAATCGGGCATGGCCCGCAGCAGGGTGATGCCCTCCTGCACCGCCCGGGTGGATACGGTCAGCGCCAGCGCCGTCAGCAGGCCGAAAAGCAGCAGCATGCACAAAAGCGTGGCCAGAATGCGGGCGGCCTTCAGCTTTTTCAGCGCCCCGCGCAGCAGCCGCGCCACCGGCTCCAGCAGCGACGCAAAGATCAGCGCCAGCACAAAGGGCCACACATAAGGCAGCAGCAGCACCGCAAAATAGCACAGCGCCACCACCGCCGCCATCAGCCCCAGCCTCCGCGGCAGTCCGTTCATGGATTCATTCCAGGCGGAAACCCTTTCCATAAAGGCGTTCATGCCCAAGCCTCCCTCGCACAATCCGATAAAAAAGCATTTTCCAGTTTATGATTATAACAAAGCCCGCTTGGAAATGCAAGGAACGGCGGCACACGCTGCATACAGTATGCGAAAAACAAACAGAAATTTATCAGCAAATTAGCAATGAATAATTTAGAGTGCTTGACAAAAGCTGCCAGTCAAGAGGGCATTTTCCCTTTCGCTGGCAGCTTTTTAACTTATAAAATTATTAATGATTCATTATTAATTATTAATTTTTATTTATCTTCCCCCTGCACCTCCGCCTCACAGCACTTCCACGCCGTTCCTTTCAAAGAACCGGGCGGTGCGCTCGGGCAATTCGGCGTCGGACACCAGCACGCTGATGTCGCCGGTCTCGGCAAAGGTAAAGGTGCCGGTGACCTCCACCTTCTGGGCGTCCATGAGCATGACCACCTTTTCCCCCTGGCGGATCGCGGCGCGCTTGACGGCGCAGTCCTCCTCGGAGCCGCAGGTGAAGCCCCTTCCCTGGCTGTACCCCATGGTGCCCAGGAACACAGTCTGGAAGTTGATGCTCTCCAGCTGCTGCAGGGTGGCCGCGCCGTTGACGCAGAAGCTGGCGCTGTTGAGCCTGCCGCCGATGACGTACACCTGGGCCTGGCTCAGACGGCTGAGCTCCATGGCGCTGTTGACCGAGGTGGTGAAGATCATATAAGGCCCGTCGGGGATCAGGCGGGCAAACTCCGTGCAGGTGGAGCCGGAATCCAGAAAGATGGCGGTGTTGTATTGCAGCAGCTGCACGGCCTTGCGGGCAATGGCGCGCTTGCCCTCGGCGTTGCGGGTGCTGCGGCGCAGGTACAGATCGTCCGTGCCCGCCAGCACCTCCACCGAGCGCGCGCCGCCATGGGTGCGGATGATGCGCTTTTGCTTGTCCAGGTATTCCAGATCCCGCCGCACCGTCATATCGGATACGGGCTTAAAGGACTGCTTGAGCTGGGCAAAGCTCACCGAGCCCTCCCGGTTCACCAGTTCCACCATTTTTTCCCGCCGCTGTTCCATATTCATGCAGGCTCCCGCCCTTCATATTTATTGTTCATGTTTTACCAATTATAACATGTTTCACCGCAAATCGCAACAGGAAATCGCGTCCCGCTGGAAGCTGCTTCCATCTTATGAAATTTGCGTTAACAATGCTGTTTTCGCTTGCCAGCTTTGCCTTTTTCGGCTATAATATGGTGGTTAATCTTGTAAGAAGGGACGGTGGGGGTCTTGGCGCGAGGCTTCTGGGCGCGGCTGCGCCGCAGGTGGAAATATGCCCTGCTTCCCTGCGCCCTCTTATGCTTTATGTACGGCCTGTGGGGCGCCATGGAGGTTTTCACCGGCAACGCCTCCAACTTCCGCTTTACCTTTTTTGAAGCCCTGGTTCCCCTGTTGGGAGTGACGGTGTGCGCCACCCTGGCGCTGAGCCTGCTGGTGTCCCTGCTGCCCAAGCGGCATTTTACCCGCGCTCTGGCGCTGATTTTGGGCATCAGCCTGTGCAGCTACGTGCAGAACCTGTTTTTCAACCTGAATCTGGGGCTGCTGGACGGCGAAAAGGTGGATTGGGCCCGGCACACCGCCCACGGCTGGCGCAACCTGGCCCTGTGGATCGGCCTGCTGGCCGCGGTGCTCATCGCCGCCGCCCTGCTCAAAAAGCGCGCCCGCCGGGTGATCCGCGCCATCAGCGCCGTGCTGCTGGCCGTGCAGGTGCTCTCCTTTAGCGTGGTCAGCTTTCAGCACCTGACCAGCGATGCCCACAGCGCCCGGGATACCACCTATGTGCTCACCGGCGACCAGCAGTATCAGGTGTCCGCCGAAGGCAACGTGATCATGTTCCTGCTGGATTATTACAGCAACGACTACATCGACGCCGCCCTCAAGCAATTTCCGGACATGCTGGAGCCGCTGCGCGACTTTACCTATTACGACAACTGCGACCCGACCTACATCGGCACCTTTCCCTCTGTGGTGCACATGCTGACGGGCACCGAGTTTGACAACACCGTGCCCATTGACACCTGGTTCCAGCAGGCCTGGGGCAGTGAAACCGCCCAAAGCTTTTATCAAGCGTTGTCCGACGCGGGTTACAAATTCAATTTCTTCGATTCCTCCAACGATTACTTCGGCATCCGGTATGCCCAGCCCTACGTGAACAACCTGCGCGTGCTCTCCCGCAGCGATTACACCGTGCGCTACGACCGGCTGACCACCGTGATGCTGAGGCTCTCCGCCTACCGATATTTTCCCCACGTGCTCAAGCAGTATGTGGAACCGGACAGCTTCGCCTTCTATCAGGCGGTGCCTCTGGCCGGCGGCGAGGTGGACACCTGCGAAAACCGCAACGCCTTTTACAATTATCTCTTCCAGCAAAGCCTGCGCGCCGTCAGCGGCGACGGCAAATACTTCATCATCGAGTTTCTCAAGGGCACGCACCCGCCCTATCACCTGAGCCCCGAGGCGGCCTACGACCCCAACGCCACCCTGGAGGAAACGGCGGCGGGCTACATGAAAATCGTGGGCACCTACCTGCAAAAGCTGAAGGACCTGGGGCTCTATGACGACGCCACCATCATCGTCACCAGCGATCACGGCGACAAGGAAAACAGCATGCAGATCATGTACTTCATCAAGGAAGCCGGGGTGCATCGGGAAGAAATGGCCGTGTCCTCCGCGCCCATCTCCCACTGCGATCTGCTGGGCACCATTTTGAAGAACATCGGCGTGGAAACCGAGCTTTCCTCCATCTACGATTTCGCCGACGGCGACAGGCGGGAGCGCACCGTGATGCGCAACTACATCGACACCGCCTATCCCTACCACGGCGGCCAGAGCGAGCTGGTGGTGGGCGAAGCCTTGAAGGACGGCTACCGGGAACGCGTGAAGCTGGCCACCAAGCTGCCTTGCTGGGCGGTCAAGACCCGGCAGGATATGGACCGGCTGCTGGACGAGCAGTTGAAAAAATTGCAGGTGCCCTATGTGGATTTCTACCTGCTGCACGCGCTGGGGAAGGACCGCTGGGAAAAGATGAAGGCGCTGGGGGCGCTGGAGTTTCTGGATTCCGCGGTCAAGGATGGGCGCATCAAATATCCCAGCTTTTCCTTTCACGACGAATACCGCGTCTATGAGGACATCATGAACAGCTACGACTGGGTGATGGCCCAGATCCAGTACAACTATCTGGACATCCATCATCAGGCGGGCATGAAGGGCATCGAATTGGCCAAGAAGCGGGGCGTTTCCCTGGTGGTGATGGAGCCGCTGCGGGGCGGCGCGCTGGCCAATCCCTCCGCCGACATCCAGGCCATCATCGACAGCCATCCCGAAAAGCGCAGCGCCGTGGAATGGGCTTTCCGCTTTGTGGGCGACGAGCCCCAGATCGCCACCATGCTCAGCGGCATGAGCGACGAAAAGCAATTGGAAGAAAACCTGGAGCTCTTTGACCGGGTGAAGCCGAAGGGTCTGAGCGAAGAAGATCGCAGGCTGATCGACGATCTGCGGGCAGGCTATCAAAAGCGCATGCCCATCGGCTGCACCGGCTGCCGCTACTGCATGCCCTGTCCCCATGGGGTGGATATTCCGGGACTGTTCCGGGCCTACAACGAGGCCAATATGTTTGACCGGCTGGACCGCTTCCCCCGTCGCTACGAGGAGTTTACGCGGGACGGCGAGGATGCGGGCAAATGCGTCAAGTGCGGCCTGTGCGAAAAAGCCTGCCCGCAGCATCTGCCTATCCGCGACTGGCTGCAAACCGTGCATAAGGCAGGTACAGAGAGCAAATAATGGCTTTCATGAGCAATAAACTGTTTGGCGTCATTTCCATCTACGGCCTGCTGATCGCCTGCGCCATCCTGTTGGCGGTGACTGTCTGCCAGCGGGAGGCGCGGCGGCGCGGCTTGCCCCAGGATACGGGGTTGGATATGGCGCTGTGGGCTGTGCCCCTGGCCGTCATCGGCGCGCGGGTCTATTATGTGATCTTCCGGTGGGATCTGTATCGGGCCCGTCCCCTCACCGCCCTGTATTTCTGGCAGGGCGGGCTGGCCATCTACGGCGGGGTGATCGGCGGGTTCATCGGGCTGTGGCTGCTGAGCCGCAGGCGAAAACTGAAGCTCTTGACCCTGCTGGACATCGCCGCGCCGGTGGTGATATTGGGCCAGGCCATCGGGCGATGGGGAAACTTTTTCAACGGCGAAGCCTACGGCTCCCCGGTGACTGATCCCGCGTGGCAGTTTTTCCCCGTTGCGGTATATGCGGACGGCGGCTGGCACCTGGCCACCTTCTTCTATGAATCCTGCTGGAATCTGCTGGGCTTCATCCTGCTGTGGCTGTACCGAAAAAAGGCGAAGCGGGAAGGGAACGTGTTTTTCCTTTATCTGGCCTGGTATGGCGCGGGACGCGCAGTGATCGAGGGGCTGCGGGCCGACAGCCTGATGTGGGGACCGGTGCGGGTTTCCCAGGCGCTCAGCGCGGTGCTGTGTCTGGGATCGATCGTGATTCTTATTTGCAGAAACCACAATAAAAAAGATAGCCAATAATAGATCCTTCGACTGCGCTTGCGCTTCGCTCAGGATGACATCGTTAGGTAAATTTTCCCTTGTTTGTTGGCCGTTTTTCAGCAAGCCAAGCTATCAAACAAGAATGAAATCTTCCTTTAATGTCATCCTGAGCGCAGCGCAAGCGAAGTCGAAGGATCTTTTTAACCGGGTTTTATTGCTGTTCCGTCTTGGCTTTTTTCACCTTTTTACGATGCCGCACCAGGACGCGGATCACCAGGAGGATCACCACGGCGCCGGCGATCCAGGGCAGGGCGGCCACCAGGAACACCACCAAGGCCTGCAGGAATTCGCCCACCAGTTCAAAGGAACCGGAAAGGGCGCTGCGGATGCGCTCGCCCAGGGTCTGGCCCCGCACCTCCACAGGCTCGGCGGTGCTCAGCTCCCGCAGGCTGATATACACCGTGGACTCGCTGACCCGGCTGTCGTAGCCGTTCATCTGGCCGGTGTAATAGTCGATCCAATACTGGGTGTCGGTGATGGCGTTTTCCAGCTCGATGAGGTCGCTGACATCCTCCGCCATGGCCATCAGCTCGGTAAGCCGCTGCAGCTTGGCCTTCTGGGTCTCCAGGCGAGTCTGCATGTCGTAATAGCTGTCGCTGACGTCCTCGCTGCTTTCGGAATAGGAGGACACGCTGCCCACGTTCCGCGCGCCGCTGATGAAGGCGTCCAGCTGATCCGAGGGAATGCGCAGGGTGAAGGACGCCCGGCGCAGGGAATTGACGGTGCCGTCCCCCGAGGTGCTCAGGCTTTCGATGCGTCCGCCGTACCTTGCCGCCAGCTCCCGCAGCGCGTCGTAATCCGCCTGATACTGCTTGGTTTTGATGGTGAAATCCACCGTGCGGATGATCTTGGCCTGCCGGGTGTTTTCCGAGGCAGACACCGTGTCCGACGCATATTCATCGTATTCGGTCTCAGTAAAGGCGTTCATGCCCAGGCCGGGAGACCTGGCCGCAGACTTGGCCGCATACGCGCTGCCGCCGTCATAGGCTTCCTCGGCAGCATAGGACGATTCATAAGTATAGGTGGTTTTTTGTGTTTTTATATCCTGATTCTGGCGATTATTGAGAAAGGTGACCGTGGTGCCCACCAGCACCACCGCGGCGGCGGCGATGCCGGCCAGGGTGCGCTTCCAGGGGAATTGCAGGATTTTGCGGTTCATTGTATGCTCCTCCTTTTGTACTGCGTCCCGCCAGGAGGAGGAGAAGGACGGCGGCACCTGCGCTTCCGCGTCCATGGTCCGCATCTCGCGGCGCATGGCCAGCAGCATGGCGCAATCGGCGCACGTGGCTGCATGCTCTTCCATCGCGCGCTTTTCTTCCTTCGTCCAATCCGCCTCCGGCTTATCGAGAAGCAAAGCAAAGTTTTCGTGATCCATTACTTTTGCCTCCCTTCACCTGCTTGGACGCAGGAATAATCGTTTTGTTCCATCTGTATCAAAATATTTTTCATTTTTTCCCGGGCGCGGCTCAATCGGCTTTTGACCGTACCCTCGCTGATCTCCAGCGCGTCCGCGATTTCGTCGTAGGGCATCTGCTGAAAATCCCGCAGGACGATCACCGCCCGCTGATCCTCGGACAGCAGCGTCAAGGCATATTCGATTTGCCGCCGCAGCTCCTGCTTTTCCAGCCGGTCCCCGGGCTGAGGCATACGGCTGTCCGCGGGATCAAAGCCCGCCTCCCGCAGCGCGTCCAGGGAGGCCGTATCCCTGCGCTTTCGCAGAAAATCCAGACAGGCGTTATAGGCGATGCGATAGAGCCAGGTCTTGGCGCTGGACTGGCCGCGGAAGCTGTCAAAGGCGCGATAGGCCCGCAGCAGGGCTTCCTGGGCGCAGTCCTGGGCATCCTCGTGGCTGCCCGTCATGCGCAGGCACAAAAGATAAAGCATGCGCTCATGCTCTGCTGCCAGCGCCTCAAAGCGCTGGGCCTGGCTTTTGCGGTGAAACAGGCTCATGGCATCTCCGCTCCTTTCCACGCCCATTATAGCAACATCCCGGGCAAAATTCAATTGACTTTGACAAATAGAAAAGATATACTAAAAACACCATATACAAGGAGGGATTATTATGCGCTTTTTATTGACCGGCGGCGCCGGTTTTATTGGTTCCCATACCTGCGTGGCTCTGCTGAACGCGGGACACGAGGTGGTGGTGCTGGATAACTACTACAACAGCAGCCCCGAAGCCCTGCGCCGGGTGGAAAAGATCACCGGCAAAAAGGTAACGGCATACGAGGGCGACTGCTGCGACGCGGACACCGTGAACCGGGTGCTGGACAATGAAAAGATCGACGCGGCGGTGCATTTCGCGGGCTACAAGGCGGTGGGCGAATCGGTGCGCATCCCGCTGAATTACTACGAAAACAACATCAATTCCGCCATTACCCTGTGCCGGTGCATGAGCGCCCATGGCGTCAAGCGCCTGGTGTTTTCCAGCTCCGCCACGGTGTACGGCGAGCAGAACCAGCCGCCCTATACCGAGGATATGCCCCGGGGCGCCTGCACCAATCCCTATGGCTGGACCAAATCCATGATCGAGCAGATTTTGACCGATCTGGTGGTGTCCGATCCCCAGTGGACCGTGGTGCTGCTGCGCTACTTCAATCCCGTAGGCGCGCACGAAAGCGGCCTCATCGGTGAAGATCCCAGCGGCATTCCCAACAACCTGATGCCCTTCATCTGCCAGACGGCGGCGGGCGTGCGGGAAAAGCTGAGCATGTTCGGCAACGACTATCCCACCCCCGACGGCACCTGCGTGCGGGATTACATCCACGTGATGGATCTGGCGGAGGGGCACGTGAAGGCGCTGGAATACGCCATGCAGCATCAAGGCACCGAGATCATCAACCTGGGCACGGGCGAAGGCTACAGCGTCTATCAGGTGGTGCGCGCCTTTGAGCAGGTGAACCATTTGACCCTGCGCAAGCAGGACGCCCCGCGCCGGGCCGGCGATCTGCCCGAAAGCTACGCCAACGCCTCCAAGGCCGAAAGGCTGCTGGGCTGGCACGCCACCCGCTCTTTGGAGGATATGTGCCGGGACGCCTGGCACTGGCAGCAGCTGAATCCCCACGGCTACCGCGAATGAGGAAAAAGCCATGACACAGGAAGAAATACTGCGGATTCTGCCCCATTTCCGCTTTCAGGGCACATTTCAGTCCATGGAGGAGCTGAAAAGCGGCAATGTGAACCACACCTACCGCCTGATCTATGACGATAACGGCCAGCGGCATGATTACGTGCTGCAGCGCATCAACACCTATGCTTTCCGGGAGCCGGTGCGCATGATGGAAAACATCGCCGGGGTGACGGACCATCTGCGCCGGGCGCTGATCGCAAAGGGCGAGAACCCCCATCGGCGCGTGCTGGAGGTCATCCGCACGGCGGAGGGCCAGCCGCTGTATATGGACGGCGAGGACGTATGGCGGGCCTACGTTTTTATCACCGACGCCTTTGCCTACGACACCACGGACGCCGCGGCTTTCCGGGAGGTGGGCAGGGGCTTTGGCAATTTTCAGAAGCTGCTCATCGACTATCCCGCGGATCAGCTGTTTGAATCCATCCCCAATTTTCACAACACCTACAAGCGCTTTTTCCAGCTGATGCGCTCCATCGACGAGGACAGGGCCGGCCGGGTGAAGGACGTAAAGGAGGAGATCGAATTCTTCTTCGACCGCCGCAAAATGCTGTGGAGCATCGTGGAGCTGATCGAAGGAGGCGTCCTTCCCCTGCGGGTGACCCACAACGACACCAAATCCAACAACGTGATGCTGGACCGGGCCACCGGCAAAGCCATCTGCGTCATCGACCTGGACACCGTGATGCCGGGCAGCGTGCTCTATGATTACGGCGACGCCATCCGCTTTGGCGCCAACACCGCCGCGGAGGACGAAAAGGACACCAGCAAAATTTCCCTGGATCTGAGCAAGGCCCGCGCCTTCACCGAGGGCTTCATGGCGGAGACCAACGGCTTTTTGACAAAGGACGAGCTGCGCCGTCTGCCGCTTGGCATCAAGGTGCTGACGGGCGAACTGGCCATGCGCTTCCTGACGGATTATCTGGACGGCGATCCCTACTTCAAGATCGAGTATCCGGAGCACAACCTGGTGCGCACCCGGGCCCAGATGGCGCTGCTCCGGGATATAGAAAAGAAGGAAACGCAGCTGCAGGCGCTGGTGGACGAGCTGATGGGATAAAGCGCACTTCCGAACATTCGGGAAAAAAACGTAATAAAAAGTTTATGAATATTCTCTTTGCAAATTGTTGCTGTTCTGTTATAATAAATGCAGGCATCAGATGCGATGCCGGATCAACTGCGCCCCACAAGGGCGCGCAAAATCCGAAGGAGGACATTGGAAATGAAGAAGTTTGTTGCTCTTCTCCTGGCCGCCATGATGGTTCTCTCCGTTGTGGCTGTTGCTTCCGCTGAGGACATGCGCGTTGCGATGATCACCGACTACGGCGATATCACTGACCAGTCCTTCAACCAGACCACCTACGAGGCCGCCAAGGCTTGGTGCGAAGCCAACGGCGTTGACTTCACCTATTACAAGCCCGCCGGCGACAGCACTGCTGAGCGCGTCGCCATGGTGGAAAAGGCTGACGACGAAGGCTACAACGTGCTGGTTATGCCTGGCTACGCTTTCGGCGGCACCATCGCTGAAGTGCAGGGCGAATATCCCGAAATCAAATTTGTGGCGCTGGACGTGAGCGCGGGCGACCTGGGCGAAGGCGTTGAGGTCGGCAGCAACGTGTACTGCGCTGTGTATCAGGAAGAGCTGTGCGGCTACATGGCCGGTTACGCTGCCGTGAAGCTGGGCTACAAGCACCTGGGCTTCCTGGGCGGCATGGCCGTTCCCGCCGTGGTTCGCTATGGCTTCGGCTTCGTGCAGGGCGCCAACGCCGCTGCTGAAGAGCTGGGTATCGCGGGCGATGTGACCGTGGAATATGTGTACGGCAACCAGTTCTATGGCGATGCCGACATCACCGCTTACATGGACAACTGGTATCAGACCCTGGGCGTGGAAGTCGTGTTCGCCTGCGGCGGCGGTATCTTCACCTCTGCCGGCGAGGCTGCCGCCAAAGTTGAAGGCGCCAAGGTCATCGGCGTGGACGTGGACCAGGCTGCCACCATCGACGGTCTGTACGGCGAAGGCCTGACCGTGACCAGCGCCATGAAGGGCCTGGCTGCCACCGTTGACACCCTGCTGACCGGCATCAAGGCTGGCGAGTGGGACAACTACGGCGGCAAGATCGACAATCTGGGCCTGGTGGGCAACGAACCCGCTGCCAACTATGTGCAGATCGCTCCTTCCACCCAGTTCTCCGACACCTTCACCGCTGATGACTATGCCGCGCTGGTCGCCAAGATGTTCGCCGGTGACGTGACCGTCTCCGCCGCCATCGACGCCATGCCCGCCGTCGCCATCACCGTGAACGATCTGGGCACCGTGAAATAAGACCCCGTATCCAGGAGCGCCTGACCGCGTTCCTGGATTTTTGACAAAAGCCCCCGTGATACCGCGGGGGTTTTTGTCAGAAAATGGGAAATAAACCACATTACGATAAACCGCGAAAGGGAGGGTTGCACTTTGGGAAATGAACAGACGCGGCAGCCTGGCGAGCCATACGCCATTGAAATGCTGCACATCACCAAGCGTTTCCCCGGCATCATCGCCAACGACGACATCACCCTGCAGCTGCGCAAGGGAGAGATCCACGCGCTGCTGGGCGAAAACGGGGCGGGCAAATCCACGCTGATGAGCGTGCTCTTCGGCCTCTATCAGCCGGAGGAAGGCATCATCAAAAAGGATGGCAAGGAGGTCAAAATCAGCGACCCCAACGACGCCAACGCCCTGGGCATCGGCATGGTGCACCAGCACTTTAAGCTGGTGGAATGCTTTACGGTGCTGGACAACATCATTCTGGGCGTGGAGCCCGTGGGCAAGGCGGGGCTGCTCCACAAGGCAGAAGCCCGCAAGCGCGTGATCGAACTGAGCGAAAAATACGGCCTGCAGGTGGACCCCGACGCCAAGATCAGCGACATCACCGTGGGCATGCAGCAGCGCACCGAGATCCTCAAAATGCTGTACCGCGAAAACGAGATATTGATCTTTGACGAGCCCACCGCCGTGCTGACGCCCCAGGAGATCGACGAGCTGATGCAGATCATGCGCAACCTGGCCGCCGAAGGCAAGAGCATCCTGTTCATCAGCCACAAACTGGCCGAGATCATGGCCGTGGCGGACCGCTGCAGCGTGCTGCGCAAGGGCAAATACATCGGCACCGTCAACACCAAGGACGTGACCATGGAGCAGCTTTCCGCCATGATGGTGGGCCGCAACGTCAACTTCCACGTGGAGAAAAAGGAACAGCACTTGGGCGATGTGATTTTGAAGGTGGAGGGCATGACCGTAGCCTCCCGGGCCCACCACAACAACGCCGTGAAGAACGTATCCTTTGAGGTGCGGGCGGGCGAGATCGTGTGCATCGCCGGCATCGACGGCAACGGCCAGACGGAGTTCGTCTACGGCCTCACCGGTCTTGAGCCCTTGGTTTCCGGCAAGATCGAGCTGATGGGCAAGGACATCACCCGGCTGCCCATCCGCAAGCGCAGCGTGCTGGGCATGAGCCACATCCCCGAGGATCGCCACAAGCACGGCCTGGTGCTGGATTACAGCCTGGAAGACAACATCGTATTGCAGCGCTACTTTGAGGACGAATTTACCAAGACCGGCTTCCTGCGCCGCAAGAACATCCGGCAGTACGCCGACCAGCTGATCGAGCAATACGACATCCGCAGCGGTCAGGGCGCCATCACCACCTCCCGCGCCATGTCCGGCGGCAACCAGCAAAAGGCCATCGTGGCCCGCGAGATCGACCGCGACCCCAAACTGCTGGTGGCCGTGCAGCCCACCCGCGGCCTGGACGTGGGCGCCATCGAATACATCCACAAACAGATCGTGGCCCAGCGGGACGCCGGCAAAGCCGTGCTGCTGGTCAGCCTGGAGATGGATGAGGTGCTGGACGTATCGGACCGCATTCTGGTGATGTACGAGGGTGAGATCGTGGGCGAGCTTGATCCCAAGACCACCACCCCCGAAGAAATGGGCCTGTACATGGCAGGCGCCAAACGGAAGGAGGCGTAAGGCATGCAAAGCAGAAATTCCATCCTGCGCAAGCCCGCGGTGCAATCCCTTTTGACCTCCCTGGTGTGCATCCTGCTGGGCCTGCTGGTGGGCTTCATCGCCCTGCTGATCATCAATCCGGCAGGCGCAGGCGAAGCCATCATGGACATCATCAAAAACTTCCTCAATTACAGCAAGCGGACCACCCAGCTCAAGAACATGGGCAACACCCTGGTCAAGACCGCGCCGCTGCTGATGTGCAGCCTGAGCGTGCTCTTCGCCTACAAGGTGGGACTGTTCAACATCGGCGCCGCCGGCCAATACGTGGCGGGCGCGGGCGCATGCATCTACTGCGCCGTGGGTCTGGGCTGGCACTGGCTGCCCTGCATGCTGATGGCGGTGCTGGCAGGCGCTTTGATCGGCGCGCTGTCGGGCGCTTTGAAGGCCTATCGCAACGTGAACGAGGTCATCAGCTGCATCATGCTCAACTGGATTTCCCTGTACCTGGTGAACACCATCCTGAGCAACGTCAAGAACCCCACCAGCCCTTACACCTATGAGATCACCAAGAAGGTGGTCATGGAAAACGGCGTGGCCACCACGGTGGCCCATCCCGGGGCTGTGCTGCCCCAGCTGGGCATCAACGGCCTGTTCAACAACAACAAGTACGTGGGCCTGGCCATTCCCCTGGCCATCCTGCTGGCGGTGGGCATCTGGGTGCTGCTGACCAAGACCAGGCTGGGCTACGAGCTGCGGGCCACCGGCCTTAACAAGCACGCGGCCAAATACTGCGGCATGCAGGACCGCACCAACATCATCCTCACCATGGCCATCGCGGGCGGCCTGGCCGGCATCGGCGCGGCCATGCTGTACCTGACCGGCTTTGAAGAGTGGAGCTGCACCCAGTCCTCCGTGCCCGCCATGGGCTTCAACGGCATCGCCGCGGCCTTCCTGGGCGGCCTCCATCCCCTGGGCGCCATCTTCTCCAGTTTCTTCATCCAGCACATCACCGACGGCGGCGCCCAGCTGAACAAGCAGGTGTATCCATCTGAGATCTCCAACCTGATCTCCTCCCTGATCATCTACTTCTGCGGCTTCGTGCTGTTCTTCAAGCTCACCGTGAACAAGTGGCTGGACCGCCGGGCTGAACAGAAGAACGCCGCGAAAGGAGGGAGCGAACAATGATCCTGCTGATTCAGTACACCCTGGTCTTTACCTCCGTGCTGATGCTGGTGGCCCTGGGCGGCTGCTTCTCCGAGCACAGCGGCGTGATCAACATCGGCCTGGAAGGCATCATGGTGTTCGGCGCGCTGGGCGGCGCGCTGGTCATGAGCGCCCTGCCTGCCGGTACCAGCGCCTTTATCATCATCGTCCTGTCCATTCTGGCCGCCATGGTGCTGGGCATCCTGTATTCCCTGCTGCTGGCGGTGGCCGCCATCAACTTTAAGGCTGACCAGACCTTGGTGGGCACGGCCATGAACCTGCTGGGCACGGCGGCCGCCACGGTTATCGTGAAGGCCATCAACACCAGCGCCAACCCCAACAACCCCTCCTCCACCCTGCAATACATCCAGGCCAAGAAGGCTTTCCTGCTGGTGGACGGATATGAATTCAACTGGTTCATGCCCCTGGCCCTGTGCCTGCTGATCTTGGCTTACGTGATCCTGTACAAGACCCGCTTTGGCCTGCGGCTCATGAGCTGCGGCGAGCATCCGCAGGCGGCTGCCTCCGTGGGCATCAACGTGTACAAGATGCGCTACGCGGGCGTGATGATCTCCGGCCTCTTGGGCGGCCTGGGCGGACTGGTGTACATCACCGCGGGCGTGTCCGAATGGAAGTTTGAAAACGGCGTAGCGGGCTTTGGCTTCCTGGCCCTGGCCGTCATGATCTTCGGCGGCTGGAAGCCCTTCCGCATCGCTCTGGCGGCCATGCTCTTCGGCTTCTTCCGGGCGCTGAGCAACGTGTACACCGGCTTTGATCTGCTGGCGTCCCTGAACCTGCCCAGCACCGTGTACAACATGCTGCCCTACATCATCTCCCTGGTGGTGCTGATCTTCTTCTCCAAGAACAGCGCGGCCCCCAAGGCAGAGGGTGTCCCCTACGATCAGGGAAGCAGATAAAAAAGCACAAAAGAATCCCCGCATGGATGCCTGTCCATGCGGGGTTGTTTTGGTTGCAAGAAACTTTATGCGCGCACGATCTCCTGCAAAATGTCCACCATCTTTTCCATATCATCCACGGAGGCGAACTCATAGATGCCGTGGCAGTTGAAGCCGCCGGTGCCCAGATTGGGACAGGGCAGGCCCATGAAGCTGAGCCGCGCGCCGTCGGTACCGCCGCGGATGGCCACGCATTTGGGCGTGAGGCCCTGGGAACGGATGGCCTGCTCCGCCCGGTCAATGACCTCCATGTGCTGCTCGATGACCTCCCGCATGTTGCGGTAGGAATCGCGGATCTGCGCCTCCACGGTGCCCGTGCCATAGCGGGCGTTGAGATAGTCAGCCGCCCGGCGGATGAAGGCCTTCTTCTCCTCCAGCTTATCCCCGTCGTGATCCCGCAGGATATAGACCAGGGTGGCGTTCTCCTCGTCGCCGTTCATGGCGCACAGGTGGTAGAAGCCCTCGTAGCCCTCGGTGTATTCCGGCTTTTCCTGGACGGGCAGCATGGCGTTGAACTCCATGGCAATGCGGCTGGCGTGCTTCATGCGGTTCTTAGCGGAGCCGGGATGGATGTTGCGGCCATGGAAAATGATTTTGGCCGAAGCAGCGTTGAAATTCTCATACTCCATCTCGTTGATGCGCCCGCCGTCCACGGTATAGGCGAAATCCGTGCCGAAGCCCGGCACGTCAAAGAGATCCGCGCCGCGGCCGATTTCCTCGTCGGGGGTAAAGCCGACGCAGATTTTGCCGTGCTTGAAATCGGGATTCTCCAGCACACGCTGGCACAGGCTCATGATCTCCGCCACGCCGGCCTTGTCATCCGCGCCCAGCACCGTGGTGCCGTCCGTCACCAGTAGCCGCTTGCCGATATATTCCTTGAGCTCAGGGAATTCCGCGGGCCGCAGAACGATGTTTTTGTCGGCGTTCAACAGGATATCGCCGCCCTCGTAAACCAACATCCGGGGGTTGAAATCCCGGCCAGGCACAGCGTCAACGGTGTCCATATGGGCTATGAGGCCAATGGCGGGCGCATCCTCGGCATTGGCGGGGATCTCGCCGTACACATAGCCGTGGCCGTCCAGACGCACGCCGGATACGCCCATGGCCGTCAGTTCGTCCCGCAGCAGCCGGGCCAGGCTCCACTGGCATTCCGAGGACGGGCAGGTTTCGCTGTTTTCGTCGCTGGTGGTGTTGATGCGCGCATAGCGCAGAAAGCGTTCCTGTATCTTTTCCATATTTTCCTCCATTATTTGATCTGCCGCACGCGGATCACGTTGTCCAGCGCCGTCAGCGCCTCAATCACCGCGCCTGCTACTTCCCCGTTGAAATCCAGGATGGTGTAGGCGATGTCGCCCCGGGCTTTATTGACCAGGTTTTCGATGTTCAGCCCGGCTGCCGCCACCACCTCGGTGATGCGGCCCAGCATGCCCACCCGGTTATAATGCATGATGGCGATGCGGTCGCCCTCCGCCCGTGCAAAGGAGACATCCGGGAAGTTGACGGAATGGGTGATGTTGCCGTTTTCCAGATATTCGCAGATCTGCCGCGCCGCCATAACGGAGCAGTTCTCGTCCGCCTCCGGCGTGCCCGCGCCCAGATGAGGCGTGCACAGCGCCTGAGGGTAGCCCAGCTCCCGCGCCGTGGGAAAATCGGTGGCGAAGCCGCGGATCTTGCCGCTGTCGATGGCGTCGCATACGGCGTCATTGTCCAGCACGGGACCGCGGGCGTAATTGATCAGATAGACGCCGTCCTTCATGGCGGCGATGGCTTGCCGGGACACGAAGCCCCGGTTGGCCTCCGTCAGCGGGATATGCACCGAAACGATGTCCGAGGCCGCGTACAGTTCGTTGACATCCTGGACAAACTGCACGTAATGCTTGAGCTCTTTGACCCGGGCGTGGCCCAGATAGGGATCATAGCCCATGACCTTCATCCCCAGATCGTGGCAGGCCCGGGCCATGCGGGAGCCGATGGCGCCCACGCCAATGATGCCGATGGTCTTGCCCATGAGCTCGGGGCCGCGATAGACCTCCTTGCCCGCCTCCACGGCCTTGCCGGGATCGCTTTCCCCATCCTTCAGCGTGCGCACCCAGGCGTTGGCCGCCAGCACGTTGCGCATGCACAGGATCATGGCCGCCAGCGTCAGTTCCTTGACGGCGTTGGCATTGCCGCCGGGCGTATTGAACACCACGATGCCTTGCTGGGTGCATTTTTCCACGGGAATGGTGTTGGTGCCCGCGCCGATGCGGCAGATGGCCTTGAGCTCCGGTCCCAGCGGGATATTGTGCAGGGGTGTGGAATGCACCAGGATGGCGTCGGGGCGCGTGGTCTCCTCCACAATGGTATATTTTTCCCGGTCGAAGCCCCGCAGTCCTTCCTCCGCCACTTTGTTGTAGGTTTGAATGATATACATGCATCCGCCTCCTCAGCGATGTTCTTTTTCAAAGGTATCCATGAAGCGAACCAGCTTTTGCACCCCGGCCATGGGCATGGCGTTATAGATGCTGGCCCGCATGCCGCCGGCCACCCGATGCCCCTTGAGGCTGCACAGGCCATTGGCTGCGGCCTCCTGGACAAACAGCCCGTCCAAGGCATCCTCCCCGGTGCGGAAGGTGACGTTCATCAGAGATCGGCTGCCCTTTTCCGCGATGCCATGGAACAACCTGCTCTGATCCAGATAATCATAAAGCAAAGCCGCCTTTTGCACATTGCGCTGATAAATGGCCGCCACGCCCCCCTGATCCGCCAGCCAGTCCAGGCACAGGCCCGCCATATAGATGGCATAGGTGGGCGGCGTATTGAGCATGCTGCCCTTATCCGCCATCACCGTCCAGTTGAGAACGCTGGGCGTTTCCTTGCGGGCGCGGCCCAGGAGATCCCGACGAACAATGACCACCGTGAGCCCCGCCGGACCGATGTTCTTCTGCGCTCCGGCAAAGATGACGCCGAAGCGGCGGACGTCGCAGGGCTGGGACAGGATGTTGGAGGACATATCCGCCACCAGCGGCACCGGTCCGGTGTCCGGCAGCTCGGGTGCGCGGGTGCCGTAAATGGTGTTGTTGGTGGTGATATAGAGGTAATCCGCCGCCGGATCGACGGCGATTTCGGCGTTTGCAGGCACCCGGCGATAGGCTTCCTCCCGGGTGGAGGCGGCGCAGCGGGCATCGCCGTATTTCCGCGCCTCCGTCCATGCGCTGTGGGCAAAGTGGCCGCTGTCCACATAGGAGGCGAAACCAGAAAGCAGGTTCATGGCCACCGCAGCAAACTGGCCCGTGGCCCCACCCTGCAAAAGCAGGACTTCATAGTCCGCAGGAATGTCCATCAGCTGGCGCAGACGATCCGCCGTATGATCAAAAATCTCCTGATAGGCGGCGGAGCGATGGCTCATCTCCATGACGGACATGCCGGTGTTTTTGTAATTCAGCATTTCCGACGCCGCCCGCCGCAGCGCTTCCTCCGGCATGACGGCGGGACCTGCCGCAAAATTGAATACCCGATCCAACGCGTTTCCCCTCCCCGTTTGAGATTGCCTCCATCATACCGGTTTTACCGAAAAATTGCAAGTCATAAACAGGATAAATGCAAAAACGCCCAAGAAAAATCCCTCAAATGGGAACCATTTGAAGGATTATGCCTCAATTTTGCCCAATTCTGTGCTCCAGGCCGCGATCAGCCGCTCCATGTTCCAGGCGGCGTTGGCCGGGCTGGTGGAAGGCAGGACGGCCCAGGGCACATCCAGGGATTTCCAATATTTGAGATAAATCTTTTCCGCCGTTTTGCCGTTGAGCAGGATACGCTGGATGGGACAATTCGCCATCAGCCCCGGCAGGTCGTTGGGCGCGGCCTGGCGGATGCTGCTGTCGGCGGAGCCGGTGATCTCGCAGCGGGCGATCACATCCCACAAAGCGATGTGATGGCGCAGAAGCAAAGCCCGCTTCTCCCCCACCGTCTGCGGCACGGGTTCATCATAAACCGCTCCCAGCACGCGCCAGAAGCGGTTTTGCGGATGGCCGTAATAGAACGCGTTCTCCCGGGATTTGACCGAGGGAAAGGTGCCCAGGATCAGCAGGCGGCAATCCGCATCCCACACGGGTTCAAAGGGGTGATCAAGGATACTCATCCGCCGAACAGCCGCTCCAGTTCCTCATATTTTTCCTGGGTGATCAGGGCGTCCCGATCGGTGCCGTCCAGGCGCACGATATAGGTCCAGCGGCCGTAGGGCGTGATGTCGTGGATGCGGTTCAGGTTGATGATATAGCTGCGGTGACAGCGGAAGAACACCTGGGGATCAAGCTTGGCTTCGGTTTCGGCCAGGGTGTCCGAGGTGGCGTAGCTTTGGCCGTCGGCGGTGTAGATCACCGTGGAGCGCTCCTCCCGCTGCACCAGCAGGATGTCCGCCATGTTGATGAAGGACACGCCGTCCCGGTGCTTGAGCATCATGCGTCCTTGCGGACGGGCGCGCTCGGACACGGCGGTCTTTTGCGGGGCGGGACGGGCCCGCATGTATTCCTGGCGCTCCTTGATGCGGGTCAGCGTTTCGATGACGCGCTCCATGCGGAAGGGCTTGAGCAGGTAATCGAAGGCGTACACCGCAAAGGCGTCGCTGCGGTATTCCTCATGGGCGGTGGCGAAGATCAGCACGCAGCTGGGATCGGCATCCTGGATCTGATTGGCGCAGGCCACGCCGTTCATGACGGGCATATCCACATCCAGAAACACCACCTGGGGACGAAGCTCGTCAAACAGGCGCATGAGCTCCGCGCCGTCGGCGGCTTCGCCCACCAGCTCGTAGCCTTCCACGCGGCCTATCATTTTGCGCAGTATCATGCGCATCCCCGGTTCATCATCCGCGATCAGCACGCGGATCGGCAAGTAATCAGACATAGTATTCTCCCTTGTCAGCGGATCACGCGGCGGCCGTTCTCATATTTCGGGCGGCTGAGCACCTCAGCCATCACCACCGCCTGCACCACGCTGCTGCGGCTGAAATTGAGCCGCAGAGCGGCGGGCCGGGCGGAGGTCTGCGCGGCTGCCTGGGCGGCATGCCAGGGACGGGGACGCTCCCGTTCCTCCGCCGGGCAGGGCAGGGGTTTGCCCTCGTGCTCGTGAGCCTCCATGGGCGGCATAACGATGGAGCCGTCCCTGACCACGATTTCGGCATCTTTGGGCTTTTCCGGCGCTGCCACAGGCTTCGGGGCTGCCTTGGGAATGCCGGCATTGCCGGGCGCTTTGTGCGCCGCGGCCTTGGCAGGCGCCGCCTTGGCGGGGATGCGCTGGGCAGCGGCCTGCCTTTTTCTTCTATTGCTCGCGCTGAGGGCAAGGCCGATGATGATCATCAGCAGCGGCAGCAATCCTTCCATTGTTCGCCCTCCTTATTCAAGGTCTCCCCGCCCCGGACAGCCGGGGCAGGGATTCTGTTGCATTACTTCTGCGCAGGCTCGGTATTCTCGGGCTTGGCGGCATTGGCGATGCCATCCCGCATGTTGGTGTCGGCGATGACGTTCTTCATCTGGTAGTAGTCCATGACGCCCAGCTTGCCTTCGCGCAGAGCTTCGGCCATGGCCAGAGGCACCTGAGCCTCGGCTTCCACCACGCGGGCGCGCATCTCCTGCACGGCGGCCAGCATTTCCTGCTCCCGGGCCACGGCGATGGCGCGGCGCTCCTCGGCCTTGGCCTGGGCGATACGGCGATCGGCCTCGGCCTGATCCATCTGCAATTGAGCGCCGATGTTGCGGCCCACGTCCACGTCGGCAATATCAATGGACAGAATGCGGAAGGCGGTGCCGCTGTCCAGGCCCTTGGTCAGCACGGTCTGGCTGATCAGGTCGGGGTTCTCCAGCACGGCCTTGTGGGTTTCGGAGGAGCCGATGGTGGTGACGATACCCTCGCCAACGCGGGCGATGATGGTTTCCTCGCCGGCGCCGCCCACCAGGCGGGTGACATCCGTGCGCACAGTGACCCGGGCCTTGGCCCGCAGCTCGATGCCGTCCTTTGCCACGGCGGCGATGGGAGGCGTCTCGATGACCTTGGGGGTAACGCTCATCTGCACGGCCTGCAGCACGTCGCGTCCGGCCAGGTCAACAGCGCAGGCTTCCTCAAAGGTCATATCGATGTTGGCCTGCTGGGCGGAGATCATGGCCTTGGCCACGCGCTCGATGTTGCCGCCCGCCAGGAAGTGCTTTTCAAGCTGGTCCACGGAGATATCCAGACCGGCCTTGCGCACCATGATCAGGGCGTCCACCAGGCGATGGGGCGAGATGCGGCGCAGGCGCATGCCGACCAGGGCGCTGATCTTGATTTTGACGCCGCTGGACATGGCGCGAATCCACAGCCCGATGGGCACATACCGCAGGAACACCAGCACCAGCAGCAGCACGACGAAAATGATGACAAGCAGGGTTACACTCGTAGCATCCATTTTTTGTCTTCCCCCTTTACACTTTCTTCACATAGATCGTAGTACCGTCCACGCGCATAATGCGCACATTGACGCCTTTTTCGATGAACTCGGCATCGCCCTGGACGTTGAGCTTGCCGCACTCGAACTCCGCGGCACCCACGGGACGCAGCGCGGTGACGGTCTTGCCTTCCTTGCCCACCAGCAGCTGCATTTCCTCCCGCTCGCTCTTGCCGCTGTCGTTGACGGCGTCCCGGAGGATCAGCGGAGAGTTTTTCATCCGGTCGCCGTTGACGGACTTTAAGGAAATGGAAATGACGATGCCCAGCACGGCCAGCACGGCCACAGTCATGCCCAGGCCCACCTTGGCCCCGTATTCAAACCAGGTCATCACAATGCCCGCCAGCAGCAGGATCGATCCCGATATGCCCGGAATGCCGAAGCCCGGCATAAACATCTCCACCACCAGCAGGATAACGCCCACCAGCACGCAGATGATGATCGGTATCAGCCATTCCACGGTGCATCTCCCCTTTCTTGTTTTGATGGCCGCATCATATCACATTTTACGAAAGGTGAAAACAGATTTTGCACCAAAGCATCATTTTGACGTCTCAATTGTCAGGGACGCCTTCAATGCCAGCACGTCCTGCTCGTAGACCGCCTTCAATTCCCGCCGGTAGATGATGGCGGCGGGATGATAGAGGGCGAAGAGCGGCAGGCCATTGGCGGCGGTGTGCCAGCGGCCGTGGAGCTCACCCACGGTGGCCTTGGGACCCAGAAGCGCTTTCAGGGGCACGTTGCCCAATGTGACAAGGCTGCGAGGCTTGACCAGGTCGATCTCCTTCATCAGAAAGGGCAGGAACAGGGCGATTTCCTCCTTGGAGGGCGCGCGGTTGCGCACCCGGCCCGTCTTGCCCAGGGAGGTGGGACGGATCTTGACCACATTGGATACATAGAGGGTTTCCCGCTCCATGCCCATGAGGGTCAGAAATTCATCCAGGTTCTTGCCCGCCTTGCCCACGAAGGGACGGCGCTTGAGGGTTTCCTGTTCGCCGGGCGCTTCGCCGATGAGCATGATGGGCGGACGGTCGCTGTTGCCGTCGCCAAACACCAAGATCTTATCCTCGCCGGGCCACAACGGGCGGAAAAACGCCTCGCATTCCCGTTCAAAGGCTTTCATGTCCCCCATCGCTTGCTTCCTCCCCGATCTCCTTCATCTTTTCCATCACCTTTTGCAGATCGCGCCAGGCCTCGCGCTTTTTGCTTTCGTCCCGCAGCAATGCTGCCGGATGATAGGTGGGCATGAACCATACGCCCTTTCTTTCTACCCAGATGCCATGCTCCCGGGTGATGCGGAAATCCTCCCGCAGCAGCGTCCGGGCGGCGGTGGCGCCCAGCAGCACGATGACCCGAGGCCGCACCAAGGCCACCTGCTGGCGCAGGTAAGGCAGGCACGTTTGCGCCTCCAGCGGCTCCGGCGTGCGGTTATGGGGCGGACGGCATTTGACGATATTGCAGATATACACCTGCTCCCGCTCATAGCCCATGGCCGCGATCATCTTGGTGAGCAATTGCCCCGCCGCGCCCACGAAGGCCAGGCCCTGCATGTCCTCATCCGCGCCGGGCCCTTCCCCGATGAACATGAGTTTTGCATGGATGTCGCCCTGGCCGGGCACCTTATTGTGGATCTGCCTGCACAGTCCGCACTTTTCGCAGGCGTAGATTTCATCATACAGCGATTGCCAGGAAACCCGCATACGCCCCGCCCCTTTAATTATTGTCTGAACATATCGATGAACACCTTGAAGGTGCTGGTGGCGTCCTGCCGCAGCCAATTGACCAGGCTGAAAATCAGCAGCACCAGAATGAGGCACACGACCACGCCGCCCACCACGCCCAGAAAATCCGCCAGGCCGACGGTGAGCCGCCAGCGGTCCTGCCGCAGCATGCGGTCCTCTTCCTTGCGCGCAAGATATTCTTCGCGTTTCTGCTCGTTCATATCCTTATCCTCTTACACATAGTCCATCCAGGGAGACGCCGGGTCCTTCCGGCCGGTCAGGCTGCCATGATCGCACAGGCCCGGAAACCCCTGCTGGCGCAATGCCTCATAGAGCACGATGGCCACGGAATTGCTGAGATTCAAAGACCTGGCCTCCTGCCGCATGGGAATGCGGATGCAGCGGTCGTAGACCCGGGACAGCAGGGATTCCGGCAAGCCCTTGGTCTCGCAGCCAAACACCAGAAAATCATCCGGGCCGTAGGTGGCCTCATGGTAGCCCCGGGGCGCTTTGGTGGTGGCAAAATGATAGGCCGCGCCCGGATACTCCCGCATCATTATATCAAAATTCGGATGAACATGCAATTCCATCAAATGCCAGTAATCCAGACCGGCGCGTTTGAGATACTTATCGCTGAGCTCGAAGCCCAAAGGCTCGATCAAATGGAGCACGCTGCCCGTGGCGGCGCAGGTGCGGGCGATGTTGCCGGTGTTTTGTGGGATCTCCGGCGCGTAGAGCACGATATGCATGGCTGCCTCCCAAATTATCGGTTGCAAAAAGACCGATCAGTTGCTATAATTTTGTGGGAAATGAAACCAAAGGAGAAGAAAAAATGCAGAAGGAACCCATTCTGGTGGTCATGGCCGCGGGCATCGGCAGCCGGTTCGGCGGCGTCAAGCAGCTGGCCTCTTTTGGCAGAAACGGCGAATGCATCATCGATTATTCCTTGTTCGACGCCTATCGCGCGGGCTTCCGCCGCGTGGTGTTCATTGTAAATGAAACGATCTATGACGACTTCCGTCAGAAGATCGGCGTTCACGTGGAAGGGCGTATGAAGGTGCGCTACGCCATTCAAAAGCTCAGCAAGCTGCCCGCAGGCTGCACCGTGCCGGAAGGCCGCCAAAAGCCTTGGGGGACCGGCCACGCCGTCATGTGCTGCCGGGAGCTCATCGACGCCCCCTTTGCCGCCATCAACGGCGACGACTTCTATGGCCGGGACGCCTTTGAAAAGATATACGGCTTCCTGTCTCAGCCCCATCAAAAGGGTGAATACGCCATGTGCGGCTTTCTGCTGAAAAACACCCTGAGCGAAAACGGCTACGTGTCCCGGGGCG
>CACWUV010000008.1 GCA_902764185.1 uncultured Eubacteriales bacterium | reverse complement strand
GCTTGAATGCTGTTTGTCAAGGGCGGCGGTGGGTTACGAGATTTTCTGCAATTTCCTCCTCTCGGGGGCTTGACTTTTAATAGTCAGTCTTTGTTTATCGGCTTTTTTGCAGCAAATAAAGTCACTAAACAAGAGAAAAACCATTTTACATTGTCATCCTGAGCGAAGCGCAGCGGCGTCGAAGGATCTCTTTTTATTTTCTCTTATCCCCCAATGCGCGTGAACACCCACACCAGCAGCGGCATGGTCAAGAGGGAAAACAGGGTGGAGATGACCACCGTTTCCACGGCATAGGGATAATCCTTGCCGTGCAGCTGGGCGTAGACCGCCACGTTGGAGCCCACCGGGCAGGCGATGGCCAGCAGCAGCGCCAGCTTCATATCGTGCCACGCGCCGGGCAGCAGGAGCAGCAGCCCCAGAGCCACCGCCGGGATCAGCAGCAGGCGGACGACGGAAATCAGATAGAGGGACTTGCGCCGCAGCATGCCCGGAATATCCGTCTGGGCCAGATAGATGCCCACGGTGAACATGGCCAGGGGTGTGTTCAGGGCGGCCACGGAGCTGAGGCAGCCGCTGACCACCGGCGGCAATGGGAGCTGGGTGAAAAACAGAAGCAGACCCACCAAAATGGCGATGACGAAGGGGGCTTTGATCAGCTTTTTGAGGCTGAGACCCTGGCGGATGGGCTGGCCCGTCAGGATGGACACGCCGTAGGTCCACTGGCCGATGTTGAGGAAGGCGATGAAGCAGGCCACATAGAACACCGCGCCCTGGCCCACGGAGGCCACGATCAGCGGGATGCCAAAGAAGCCGGGATTGGAGAAGGCGGCGGCGAAGGCTGCGATGGCGTCCTTTTTGAAGAACAGCCGCCCAATGACGATGGACAAAAGCAGCAGCACCGCGGCTGCCGCGCCGCTGTACACCATGCCCAGGATATGGGCCTGGGTGCGCTCCACCCGGAAGCCGTTGATGATCACGGCGGGCAGCGCCAGATAGATGAGGATATTGCCCAGGGCCCGGCTGCCTTCCGGCGTGATCTTTTTTCCTTTGAACAGCGCGTAGCCCAGGCCGGAGAGCAGAAACATTTGCAGGATCTGCCGGACGAGAATTGTTGCCAGTTCCATGGTCGTGCCTCACTTACAGGTATTGCCGCAGGCGGTCGAACACCGTGCGGTAGGCCGCGGCGTCAAAGTGGATGCCGTCCTGGGTATATTCAGCCTTTAATTCGCCGTTTTCATCCTTCAGGCCGTCGTTGACGTCGATATACTGAAAGCCGTATTCCGCCGCCAGGCCAGCCACCATGCGGTTGGCCTTGTCAATATTCTCATTGGTGCGCACCATGGGGCCGGGATATTTCTGGGCGGCCAGCGCCGCGCTGTTGACGGGATAATAGGCCATCATATACACCCGGGCGTCCGGCAGCTTTTCTTGGATGATACCGCAGATTGCGCGGTAGTTGGCGGACAGATGGGCAAGCCAGTCCTCGCCGTTTGGCAGGACGCGCAGATCGTTGGTGCCGATGTTGATAAAGACCTTGGAGGGCTTTGGGTCCAGCAGCACCGTATCAATGGCCGCCAGAAATTCATCGGTGATATAGCCGCCGATGCCGCGGTTGTAGGCGATGGGCAAACCCTCGTTCATACAATATTCCGTGATGGGGAAATTCTCCATCAAAGAGGAGCCGGTAAACAGCGTTTTGCCCTTTTGGATATAGGCGTTCTGCTGCCGATAATTGTTGAGCTTGCGCATTTTTTCCTGCCGCATCCGCTCCATGAATGCTTCGATCAATTGCTTTTCCATCGTGTTTCTTCATCCCTTACATCCAGCCCGTGTGGGTCTCCTTGTATTCCTTCACCAGCGCGTCCGCCTCGGCGATGAGCTGTTCGGCTTCCTCCCGGCTGTACACCGTGGCGCCGCTGGCCATGGCGTGGCCGCCGCCATGATGGGCCTCGGACAGGCATACCGTGGGCAAAAAGCGGCTGCGCACGCGGACGCGGATGTCGGGATTGCCCTCCTCCGGCTCGATGAAGGCCAGCCAGCACAGGCACCCGCGGATGGCTTCCAGATAGGCAATGGTGTTGCCCGCGGCCTCAAAGGTGAGGCCGAATTTCCGCTGCATTTCCCGATCCACATAGAGATAGGCCACGCCGTGCTCCGTGCGCTGCACGTGCTGGTAAACATAGGCGTTGAAGGCCAGGGCTTCATAATCCTGAAGATACAGATTGGCGTAGAGCGGCTCCAGCGCCACGCCCTGATCCAGCATCAGCCCCGCCAGGCGCAGGGTGTCGCCGTTGACCCCCTCAAAGCGGAAGCGGCCGCTGTCCGTCACCATGCCCATATAGAGATGGGTGGCCGCCGCCTGATCGATGCGCAGCTCATCCATGAAGGTGCGATAGAAATCCGCGATCATCTCGCAGGCGGAAGAACGCTCCTCCTCCACCCAGTTGACGCTGCCGTACTGATCCACCGGGATATGGTGGTCGATCTTGATCACCTCTTTGCAGAGGCGGTATTTGGGGTTGGAAATGCGCTCCTGGTCCCCGGTATCAATGACGATGGCCAGCGCGTCCGCATAGACTTCATCGGGCACGTCCTCATCGTCCGGCCCGGCAAAGGCCAGATAATCGCTCTTTTGCCCGTCGATGAGCAGCACCCGCTTGTCCGGCCAGGTGCAGCGCAGAATGCCCTTCATGCCCTTGGTGGCTCCCACGCAGTCCCCGTCCATGCGCTTGTGGCGGAAGAGCATCACGGTGTCATAGGCCTTGATCTTCTCCAGGATCAGCCCCTTGATATCCTCATGCATGGGCGGCACCTGCCATTTCGTCCAAATCCGCCAGCATGCGCAGGGCGGTT
Source organism: uncultured Eubacteriales bacterium (assembly GCA_902764185.1). Lineage (GTDB taxonomy): Bacteria > Bacillota > Clostridia > Christensenellales > Aristaeellaceae > SFMI01. The sequence continues at coordinate 32,656 of CACWUV010000008.1, read as the reverse complement.
TCCCGGTCCGGCACCGTGGCTCCGCTGGCCTTGGCATGGCCGCCGCCGCCGTATTTGACGGCGATGGGGTTGATGTTCTGCTCGCCGGAGCGCAGCTCGCAGGCCACGCCCTCGGGGGTCTCGGTGAAATTGACCCAGATATCCACGCCCATGATGTCCGCCATCACCCCCACCATGCCCCGGGAGATGGAAAAGGTGTCGGCGTTCAATTCCTTCATTTCCTCCAGGGTGGTGTAGATGTAGGCCGCGCCATGGGGCGTCAGTTGGATCTTGTCCACAAAATGGGCCTTCAATTTGACCTGGCTGAGATCGTTGGCGTAGAGGTTGCGATACAGGGCGTTGGTGTCGATGGGCTGCCCCATCAGGAAGGCCGCCAGGCGGAAGGTCTGGGCGGTGGTGGCGTCATAGCGGAAGCGGCCGCTGTCCGTCACCATGCCGGTGAACAGGCTCTCCGCCGCCAGCTGCGGCACCCGCAGCCCGCTTTCCACGGCGAACTGGGTCACCAGGCCGCAGCAGCTTTCATAGCTGGTATCGGTGACCTCATGCTCCGCGATCTGCTCCACGAAGATGTGGTGATCGATGCGGGCGGTCTCGCGCGCCAGGGTATAGCGATCGTCGCTGATCAGCGCCTTGGCGGAGGTATCCAGCACGATGGCCAGGGCGTCCGCGTAAAGGCTGTCGGGCACGGTGTCCATGACGGAATCCCGCATGAAGGCATAACGGCCCGCCGGATCGCCCACCATATAGACCCGCTTGTCCGGCCAGTTTTCCAGGATGATATGCTTCAAGCCGATCTGGCTGCCCAGGGCGTCCCCATCGGGGCTGTGGTGCCGGTGCAAGATGATGGTCTCATGATCTTTGATGGCCTGTAAAATCCGCTCAAACATGGTTTTTCCTCATTTCAAAAGAGTATCGCTTTATTTTAACGCAGATTGGCGGATTTGGCAATGCTATTCCCAGGGCGATTTGGCATGCCGGGCGGCGGTCACGCGGCAGAGGGTCATGAGCGCCAGGCAAATAAGGCCGGGCACGGAATAATAGGCCAGACCGGTGAGGATATACAGCCCCAGGAGCAGCAGGCCATAGAGCAGATATTTTTCCGCCCGCTGGGGATCGAAGGCCCGGGACCGCAGCCCTCGGGGACTGTGGATGCTGCGGTATCGGCGGCCCAGGGCCACCAGCTGCCGATCCGTGGCGGGATGGGCCGCGCCGGCCAGGGCGATCATGCGATCCCGGGATACGCAATGCACCCGGGGGGCCAGGGTCGCCTGCTCCAGAGCCGCCGCCGTAACCCCGCCCGCGCCGCAGAGATAGACGCTCTCCGCGCCCAGCTTCACGCATATACGCTGCAAGGCGCTGATGTCCCGGGCGCTGGCCTTTTCCTCCCGGTGCAATTGGGCGCAGGCCACCAGCACCCGCTGGCCATTGTCCGCGCGCCGGCACAGCGCGCCATGATCGCAAGTCCGAACCACACGCAGCGGCAGCACATCCTCCAGCAGCCGCGCCGCCTCATAATGGGCGCGGGCTGGCGGGCACACCGTCCATTGCTCCAGGCAGATTTCGCCGCCGATGCGCCGCCGCAGCCGCTCCTCCCGGCGCAGCAGGCGCTTTTCCCGGGTGCGGGCGCGCAGCAGCACCGTCAGGGTGAAGGCCGAAAGCCCGGCCAAAATCGCCATGGGCCGCAGTCCCCAAAGCAGCAAAAAACCGCCCAGGCTGGCCGCCAGCAGCAGAAGATAAACGCCAATCTCGTCCATCAGCGCCCCAAATTGTGTTTTTTGAAGGTATTCCTGCATCAAAACGCCGCCTTTCCATTTGTATTTTTTTCAGAAATGCGTTATACTATGAGCGACAGGATATATGGAGGCAGAGAATGCAGAAGATCGGCGTGTTGGGCGGGATGATGGACCCCATTCATCGGGGCCATATTCGCGCGGCCCTGGCCGCCCTGGATGCCGGACTGGACCGGGTGCTGCTGGCGCCCTGCCTGACCCCGGCCCATCGGCCCCAGCCTCTGGCCAACCCGGCGGACCGGCTGGAGATGTGCCGTCTGGCCGCTGCCGCCGATCCCCGGCTGGAAGCCAGCGACGTTGAGCTGCGGGACAGCACCTGCTACGCGGTGGATACCGTGCGGCTGCTGATAGAACGCTATCCCGGGGCGCGGATCACCTGGATTCTGGGCGCGGACAAGCTGCAAAGCCTGCCCCATTGGTATCAGGCGGAAACCCTGTTCTCCCTGTGCGATTTTTATGTGTGTCCCCGGCCGGGATACGAGAGCGCCATCGACGTGCCGGGCCTGCGGCTGCGGGTGATGGACATCGCGCCCCTGGAGGCCTCCAGCGGGGATGTGGTCGATCAGCTCCGCGCCCTGAGCGACGCGCCGGAGCTGCTGCCCCGGGAGGTGGCCCGGTATATCGCCCTGCACGGCCTGTATCAGCCGGATTTCATCCCCGTGCTGCGGCAATACGGCATGGCTGACAAGCGGCTGCGGCATACCCTGGGGGTGCGGGATACGGCGGTGGAGCTGGCCGCCATCCACGGCGTCAGCATGCAGGCCGCCGCTCTGGCCGCCATGCTGCACGACCTGGCCAAGCCCCTGCCCCTGGCGCGCATGCGGGCGCTGGCAGCGGAATACGGTCTGGATCTTTCTCAGGAGATCACCGATGACGGCAATCTGCTGCATGGTCCGCTGGCCGCCGCCATTGCGGAAAGGGAGCTGGGCGTCCGGGATGAAGGCGTGCTTTCCGCCATCGCCTGCCACACCACCGGCAAAAAAGGCATGACGGATCTGGACAAGGTGCTCTTCATCGCCGACGCCATCGAGCCGGGTCGGGCGGATTATCCCAGCCTTGATGAGATGCGAAGGTTGGCAAAGACGGATTTGACCGCCGCGGTGCTGCTTAGCATGCGGCGAACAAAGGAATATGTACTGGCCCGCCAGCTGCACTTTTGCAGCGTGACAGAGCAGGCCATGCAGGAATTGCTTGAGCAAAAGGAGGAAAAAGCATGAGCGAAGAAAAGAACCTGGCCCTGCGCGCGGCAGAGATTCTCTATGACAAAAAAGCCCTGGACATCATGGCCCTGGACGTGCGCCATATGACTGTGATCACCGAGTACATGGTCATCTGCACCGCCCGCAACGCCCAGCAGGTGCACGCTCTGTGCGACGACGTGGAGGACACCCTGGCCGAGGAAGGCGTGCTGGTGCGCAAAAAGGAAGGTCAGAACGAAGGCCGCTGGGCCATCCTGGATTACGGCCACGTGCTGGTGCACATTTTCCATCCCGAGGAGCGGCAATATTACCGCCTGGAGCGGCTGTGGGACGAGGGGACCAACCGCATGGATCTGCCCTTCATTGAAGAGGAGAAGCCCTTTCTGTCATGAGCCTGCAAATATACGCGCTGAAAAAGAATTTTGCCGTGCAGAAAGCCGAGCGCTTTTTTAAGGAACGCCGGGTGCAGGCGCAGTTTGTGGATTTGAAAAAGCACAGGCTGGGCCTGCGGGAGCTGCAATTGTTCGCCCGGGCTGCCGGCGGCGCACGAAACCTGGTGGATCGGGACAATATCAATGCCTTATCCCATCCCGTGGCCCATACGGACAACGAGGATGTCATATTGGAATACCTGATGGAAAAGCCGGAATTTCTGCGCACGCCCATCGTGCGGGACGGCCAGCGCGTGGCCATCGGCGAGGACCCCGCGCTGTGGACAAAGCTGGCCGAATCAAATAAATGACCGGAACAGCTTGTGCATCAAGCTGATCAAAAAAGGAGGAAACTAAAATGAAAAAAGTCGTTGCTTGCCTGATCGTTCTTCTGATTGCCGCGGGTGTGGCGCTGGGCGTCCTTGCCAGCAAAAACGGGAGCTTGAAAACCCAGCTTGCCGACGCGCAGACCGCGCTGACCGCCAGCGAAAACAGCGTCAAGAGCCTGACCGACGAGGCCGCTGCCGCCGCCGCTGAGCTGGATGCCGTCAAGGCTGAGGCTGCCCAGGCTGCCGAGGCTGCTGCCGCCGAGCTGGAGAATGTGAAGGCTGAATCTGAAAAGGCTCTGAAGCTGGCCCAGACCAAGGCCACCCTGGCCGCCGAATCCGCCAAGGCTGAGCTGGAAACCACCAAGGCCCGGGCCAACGCCGCCGCCATGACCGCCGCCCGCGAGCTGGACGCCGCGAAGGCTGAGGCCGCTCAGGCTGCCGAGGAAGCCGCCGCCCAGCTGAAGGCCGCCCAGGACGAGCTGGAAGCCGCCAAGAAGGAAGCCGAAGAAGCCGCCAAGGCCAACAGCGCCTCCCTGACGGACGAGCTGGAAAAGGTGAAGGCTGACGCCTCCAAGGCCGCCGAGGAGGCCGCCGCCCAGATCAAGCAGCTGACCGACGAGGCCGCCGCCAAGACCAAGGAGCTGGTGGACATGACCGCCCTGAAGGAAGAAGCGGAAAAGAAGCTGGCCGAGACCCAGACCACGCTGACCGGCCTGTATAATCAGTTCACCGGCGCGCTGGACAAGGTGGGCCCCGCCGTGAAGAACCTGCTGCCCTCCTCTCTGGGCGATACCCTGAACTCCCTCAAGGAGCTGCTGGGCATCCAGGAATAAGAAACTGCAAAACATACAAAAGCTGCCGGGAATCCAATCCCGGCAGCTTAGGGCATCGACAAAGTCGATGCCCCGAAGAAAATGAAGGATCATTTTCTTCGGAATGCAAATTTTCTTGTGCGCTTAACAGCGCACGGCCAGAAAATTTGAAAGGAATGAAAAATTTCTCTGCGGGGACAAGCTCCGCTCCGAAATTTTTCTCCTCGGCGACGTACACGCCGCCGCCTGCGGATTAAAAATGAAGGAGCTACGGCCCCTTCATATATCCCAGGCATTCAAAAATAGGTTTGTCGATCGTCTGAGCTGCCGGGAATCCAATCCCGGCAGCTTTTTCTCTGCTTTTTTTATGCTTCCGCGTTGCACAGATCGGCAAACTGCTGCATGGTCAGGGCTTCGCCGCGGATGTTTTCGGGCAGGCCGGCGCGGCTGAGCCAGGAGAGCGCCTCGTCTCTTTCCAGGTGGAAGGAGGAGATGAGGTTATTGCACAGGGTTTTGCGGCGCAGGGCGAAGGCGGCGCCGACGATCTTGAAAAAGCGTTTTTCATCCTTGACTTCCACCGCGGGCGTATCCCGCCAAGGGAGGCAGATGAAGGCGGAATCCACCTTGGGCGGCGGCGTGAAGCAGGCAGCCTCCACGATGCGTGCCAGGCGCGGCTGGGTGTAATACTGGGCGCGGATGGCCAGGGGGCCATACTCCGGCGTGGAGGGCGCGGCCAGCACCCGCTGGGCGGCCTCCTTTTGCACCATCACGTTGATGCTGCGGATGGGCAGATTGCCTTGGAGCAGCAGGGTCAGCAGATCGGTGGTCAGATAATAGGGAATGTTGGCCACCACATGGAAAGGCGCTTTGTCCGCCATGAGCTCGGGGATATTGACCCGCAGGATGTCGCCTTCGATCAGGGTGAAATTGGCCGCGTTTTCCATGATCACCCGCAGGATGGGGATCAGGTCCCGGTCGATCTCCACCGAGGTGACCGTTTTGCACCGGGCGGAAAGCAGGCGGGTCATATCGCCGCCGCCGGGCCCCACCTCCAGGATATGATCCTGGGGACCTACGCCGGTCTCGTCGATGAGGCTCTCCAGCAAAACGGTATCAGTTAGAAAATTCTGGCCCAGGCTGTGCTTGTGCTGAAAGCCGGGCTGGGGCTTTTTGTGGTGAAATTGCTGTCTCACGGCCTGTCCTCCAGCGCTCGGCAGGCCCGGATGACGGCAGCGGGATCGGCCGCGCGCACCAGCGCGGTGCCCATGACCAATTCGTCCGCGCCGGCGGCCACGCAATCCCGGGCGGTGCCGGCATTGACGCCGCCGTCCACCTGCACGCCGCCCGCAAAGCCAGTTTGCCGCAGCCAGCGGAGCTTGGGCATCATATCGGCCATGAACTTCTGGCCGCCAAAGCCCGGCTCCACCGTCATCACCAGCACCTGGTCGCACAGCGGCAGATACCCTTCGATGGTCCGCACGTCGGTTTTCGGCTTGACGGACAGGCCCGCCTTGCAGCCCCGACTGCGGATGTCCCGCAGGATTTCTTCAATGTTTTCGGGGATTTCCGCGTGGATGGTGATGGCGTCCGCGCCGGCCTCCGCAAAGGTGGCGATATAGGCGGCGGGGTTATCCATCATCAGGTGCACGTCCTGATAGATATTCGGAAAACCCTTGCGAATGGCCTTCACCATGGCCGGACCAAAGGACAGATTGGGCACGAAATGAGCGTCCATGACATCCACGTGCAGGCCGTCCGCGCCGACCTCCGCCATGCGGGTGATCTCCTCCCCCATGCGCAGCATATCCGCCGCCAGAATGGACGGCAAAATCTTAATCATAGCGATCCCTCCATAGCTGCCGGGTTTTTTCCAGCAGCTCCCGATAGCGTTCCACCCGCGCGGGGCTGATTGCGCCCGCCTGCATAGCCTTGGTGACGGCGCAGCCGGGCTCGCTGCCGTGATAGCAGGGCTGGAACCGGCACTGCCCGGCATAGGGCGCAAACTCTGGATAATACGCCATCAGCTCCACCGGGTCCATGATCTGCTCAAACTCCAGCAGGCTGAACCCCGGCGTATCCATCACCCGGATATCCCCGCAGGTGATCAGGCTGGCGTGGCGGGTGGTGTGCTTGCCGCGCTCGATGCGGCTGATCTCTCCCGTCTGAAGCTCCAGGCCCAGCAGGTGATTGAGCAGGGTGCTTTTGCCCACGCCGGATTGGCCCGCGAAGCACACGGTTTCCCCCCGCAGGCGCTCCCGCAGCGCCTCCAGGCCTTCTCCCTGGGCGGCGCTGACCGGATACACCGGCAGATCGGCTCCGGCGTAATCCCGGCAGGCGGTCTCCGCGGAGGTCCTTCCCAGATCGCACTTGTTGACGATGAGCAGCGCCGCCATGCTCTGCATCCGCGCGCCCAAAAGCAGCTTGTCCATCAGCTGCCAGTCCGGGGCGGGCGCCTCCGCCACCACCAGCGCCAGCAGGGTGATATTGGCCACCGGCGGGCGCAGGCACTCGCTTTGGCGAGGCATGATCTCCTCCAGCCAGCCGTGCTCCTCCCCCGTACCCGGAGTAAACAGCACCCGATCCCCCACCAGCGGCGTCATCCGCTGGCGGCGGAATTTCTTTTTTGCCCGGAGCACATAGGTATCCCGGCCGTCGGTCACGGTATATAGCCCGCCGCGGCCCTCAATAATCTGTCCTTCCGTCATGTTTCCTTATTCCTGATCGTTTTCCGCCGACGGGCTTTGCCCCTGTCCGTTGCCGGACTTTACATAGATGGCCAGGGTGATCTGGGTGGAATCCAGCACCCGCTCGCCCTCCTTAGGCACCTGGTCGGCCACGCGGTCAAACTTGCTTTCGTCCAGGGTTCCATGCTCCACGATCTGCACGTCGTTGAACCCCGTCTCCCGGGCCAGCAGCAACGCCTGGGACCGGGTCATATCGATGAAGCGGGGCACGTTGAGGCTGCCGCTGGTGGTCACCTGGATAATATCGCCATAGGCCAGCATTTCGCCCTCGGCGGGCTGCTGACCCAGCACGGTGCCAAAGGGCTGATCGGATTCGACCTTCTGGGTAGCCAGCACACGGAAGCCGTATTTTTCCGCCTCGCCCTGGGCGGCGGTCAGGGACATGCCCGTCACCTTGGGCACGCCCTGCTTCTCCGGGCCCGTGCTGACAGTGACAACCAGCACATCCCCACGTTTCATGGGATATTGGTATTCTCTCGACTGGAGAATCACCACTCCGGCAGGCGTATTGCTGTCGCTTTGGCGAACGATCTCCACTTTGAGTCCTTTTTCTGTGCCGATGCGGATGGCGTTCTCCTCGGTTTCACCCACCAGGAAGGGCGCTTCCGTGCGGCTCATGATGTTGCGGGCGATCTGGATGCCGCCGAAGGTGAGCAGGGACAATACCGCCAGCGTCAGCAGCACCACCAGCAGCGCTTCCCGACGGCGCTTTTTGCGGCGCTGGCGCTGGATGCGCTCGGTGGCAAGGCTGTGACCGGGGCGGTGGTGGAGGTGACGATGGACTGGGGATTTTGCAGCGCCGCCCGGATGGCCCGGGCCATGTCCGCCGCGTCCCGATAGCGGTTGCGCATCTCCTTGCTCATGGCGGTGAGCACCACCTGCTCCATGGCCGGAGAGATGGTATCCACCACCAGGGAGGGCGCTTTGGGCGGGGTGGAAATATGCTGCAAGGCGATGCTGACCGGGGTGTCGCCGTCAAAGGGAACCCGGCCCGTGAGCATTTCGTACATCACCACGCCCACGCTGTAAATATCGCTGGCGGCGGTCACATCCTCGCCCCGGGCCTGCTCCGGCGAAAAATAATGCACCGAGCCCATGACGCTGTCGCCCTTGGTGAGGGTGTTGCTGCCCGCCACCCGGGCGATGCCAAAATCCGCCACCTTGACCATGCCTTCGGCGTTGATCAGGATGTTTTGAGGCTTGATGTCCCGGTGAATGATGCCGTTATCGTGGGCATGCTGCAGAGCGGAAAGGATGCGGATGGCGATCTGCCCCGCCACCGGCTCGGGCAAATTGCCCTTTTCGGTGATGATCTCCTTTAAGGTGCGGCCCCGCATATATTCCATGACCAGGTAGCGGTAGCCGTCCTCCTCGCCCACGTCCAGGAGGTTGACGATGTTATGGTGGCTCATTTTGCTGGCCGCCAGCGCCTCCCGCTGGAAACGCTCCAGAAATTCGGCGTCGCTGTTGAATTCCGGCCGCAGGACCTTCACCGCCACGTCGTGGCCGGTTCGCAGGTCATTGGCGCGGAAAACCAGGGCCATGCCGCCCTTGCCCACAAATTCCTCCAGCCTGTACCGCTGGGCAAACACACGTCCGATCATGCGTCCACCTCCAGCAGCAGCACGCTGACGTTATCCTTGCCGCCATGGAACAGCGCCAATTCGATGAGATGATCCACCGCTGCCGCGGGCTCATAGCCGCGCAGGGTATCGGCGATCTCGGCGTCCTCCACCATATCGGTGAGGCCGTCAGAGCACAGCAGCCACTTGGCCCCTTCCATCTTGGGCAATTCCATCACATCCGTGCGCACGGTGTTCTCGGTACCCACGGCGCGGGTGATGACGTTGCGGTAGGGATGCACCCGGGCCTGGGCTTCGGTGATGGCTCCGGAGCGCACCATTTCGCCCACCATGGAATGATCCACGCTGACCTGGCGCAGCTTGCCGTCCTCAAACGCATAGGCGCGGCTGTCCCCCACGTGGCCCAGCAGCAGATAATCCCCATCGTCCCACAGGGCGGTCATGGTGGTGCCCATGCCGGAATACTGGCTGTCGGACAAACTCTGCTCGTACACGACGTCATTGGCCCGGCGGAAGCCCCGCATCAGCTTGTCCACGCTGGGCTCCTGCCCGGCCAGGGCGTCCCGCAGGGTGGTGGCGGCCATGAGGCTGGCCACCTCCCCCGCCTGATGCCCGCCCATGCCGTCCGCCAGGATATACAGGCCGTTTTGCTCGTCGGTCAGCACGGTGTCCTCGTTCTGCTCCCGCACAAGGCCCACATGGGATCGGAAGTATGCTTTCATTGCTCCTCCAGATAATGCCTGCGAAGCTGCCCGCAGGCGCCTTCGATATCGTCGCCCATCTCCCGGCGGCGAGTGACGGAAATGTGCCGCTTTTCCAATTCCTGCATGAAGCGGGAAATGGCGGCCTCGTCCGCGCCGCGAAGCGCCTTTTCCTCCACGGCGTTGAGGGGGATCACATTGACATGGCACTGCATGCCCCGCAGGCGCGCGGCCAGCTCGGCGGCGTGCTCGGGCTTGCTGTTGATCTCGTTGAGGGCGTATTCAAAGATCACCCGGCGTCCGGTCTTTTCGATATAATACCGGCAGGCGTCCAGCACGTCATCCATTTTGTAGGCGTTGGCCACGGGCATCAGCTGGCGGCGGATAACGTCGTTGGGCGCGTGCAGGGACAGGGACAGGGTGACGGGCAAGCCCTCCTCCGCGAACCGCTTCATCTGGGGCACCAGGCCGCAGGTGGACAGGCTGATATGGCGGATGCCGATATTGAGCCCGTCGGGGTGGCTCACCAGCCGCAGGAAGCGGCACACGTTGTCATAGTTGTCCAGGGGCTCGCCGCTGCCCATGAGCACGATATTACCCACATGGCCGTCCTGGATCAGCGTATTGGCGCAATGCACCTGGCCCAAGAGCTCCGCCGGAGTGAGATTACGCACGCAGCCGTTCAGCGTGCTGGCGCAGAACACGCAGCCCATCCGGCAGCCCACCTGGGTGGACACGCAGAGGGTGTAGCCGTGATGATAGTGCATCAGCACGCCCTCGATGCAGTTGCCGTCGGGCAAGGCGTAGAGCAGCTTGACGGTGCCGTCCAGCTGGGAAACCCGTTTTTCCAGGATGGCGACGGGCTGATCAATATAGCGCTCCGCCAGCTGCTCCCGCAGGCTTTTGGGCAGATTGGTCATCTGATCAAAGGCCGCGCCCCGATGGAGCCAGGTGAAAAGCTGCTTTACCCGGAAAGCAGGCAGCCTGTATTCCGCCAGCTCCGCCGTCAGCTCCTCCGGGAAAAGCCCCAGCAGTTCCTTCTTGTCCATGGCTTACCCCCGGCGCTTCATGCGGGCCACGAAGAAGCCCTCCACATGGTCCCGGTGGGGCAGCAGCTGCAAGCCGTTGGGCCCCGCCTGCGCCCGGATGCTCTCCGGAATGGAGGCGGGCAGGGGATCAATGGCGAATTCGGGATGGGCTGCCAGGAAAGCCGCGATCTGGCGCTCGTTTTCATCCTTTAACATGCTGCAGGTGGAATAGACCAGCACGCCGCCGGGCTTCACATAGCGGCAGCAGGTGTCCAGAAGCTTTTTCTGGGTTTCGCACAGCGCTGCCACGCTTTCCGGCGTGGGGCGATACTTGACGTCGGGTTTATCGTCCATGACGCCCAGACCGCTGCAGGGAGCATCCAGCAGCACGGCGTCCATGGAGCCCGCCAGTTCCTCCCGCAGGGCGGCCGCGTCCCGGGCGGCCATGCGCACATTCTCCAGCCGCAGGCGGCGGGTCATGGCGCGGATCAGCTCCACCCGATGGCTGTGCAGATCCCAGGCGTACACCCGGCCCGTGCCCTCCATGCGCTCGGCCATATAGGCGGTCTTGCCGCCGGGCGCGGCGCAGCAATCCAGGATACTCATGCCCCGGCCGGCGCCCACGGCCTCCGCCGCGATCATGCTGCCTTCGCCCTGGATGGAAAATAGGCCGCCCAGGTAATCGCTGTCCCGGGCGATGGCCATGGCGCCATAGACGCGGGTGGCTCCGGGCAGCACGGCGGGCTCGGTTTCCCAGACCTTTTTGGTCAATGCCGCCTGGAATTCCTTTTCCCGGCCATAGGTGGGCCGGACGGTGACGGCGTGCTTTTCCGTGCGGTAGGCGGCGATGGCCTTCGCTTCCTCCGGGCCGTAATCGTCGATCAGACGCTGAGCCAGCCATTCCGGCATGGAATAGGTGACGGACAGGAAGCGCGCGCTCTCGCTCTCCTCGGGCCACCGGATCTCGGCCTTGTGCTCCGCCAGGCGGCGCAGCACGGCGTTGACCATGCCGGAAAAGCCGTCCAGCCGCAGCTCGTGGGTGAGCTTGACGGCCTCGTTGACGGCGGCGCTGCTGGGCACGCGGTCATGGAACAGGATCTGGCAGGCCGCCGTGCGCAGGATGGTGCGCACCGTGGGCTCCAGAGCGTCCGCGTCCCGCAGGAAGCCGGACAGAGCGAAATCGATGGTGTAGAGGTTTTCCAGCGTGCGATAGACGATGCTGGCGCACAAGCGGCGATCCAGGGAGATCATGTTGGCCGCGTTCAGCTTGTCGTCCAGGGACAGCGCGGCGTAGGCGTCCTTTTTGAGCACCTCGTCCACCACCTCCACCGCCACGCGGCGGGGATTGGCATTGCCCCGGGGACGGACCTCCGCCTTGCCCGCGGGACGGGGACGATTGAAGCTGTTATTGTTGGGGCGGCCCGTGCCAGGACGGGGATTGCGGGGTTTATTCTGCATTCGGTTCTTCGGGCGCGATCAGCGCGCCCGCCTCCATCTGATGTCCGCGCAGGTAATCACAGGCGTTCATGGGCTTGCCGCCCGCCGCCTGGATGCGCACGAGGTTCAACGCGCCGTCTCCGCAGCGCACCGCAAGGCCTTGCTTGGCATCGGCCCGCAGGATGACGCCGGGGGCTTCGGGCCCGTCATAGGGTTCGGACGCGGCCTCCAGCACCTTATAGGGACCGGCGTAAGCGCCGGGCCAGGGGGTCATGCCCCGGACGAAATCGCTTAACTGCTTGGCGGATTTGGCAAAGTCCATCTTGCCCATTTCCTTTTTGAGCAGGGGGAAATAGGTGGCTTCGGCTTCGTCCTGCCTGCGCCGGGGACAATCGCCCCGCTCCATGGCGCGCAGGGTTTCGATGAGCAGCTCCGCGCCCACCCTGGCCAGGCGATCCACCAGCATGCCCGCGTTTTCGCCGGGCAGCACTGCCACCTCTCTTTGCAGCAGGATGTCGCCGGTGTCCATGCCCTTGTCGGTCATCATGGTGGTGACGCCGGTGACGGTCTCGCCCTGGATCAGTGCCCAGTTGACCGGCGCGCTGCCGCGGTACTTGGGCAGCAGCGAGGCGTGGACGTTCACCGTGCCGATGCGCGGAATATCCAGCACCTCCTGGCTGAGGATATGGCCAAAGGCCGCCGTGACGCACAGATCCGGAGCCAGCTGCCGAAGCGGCTCCACCCCGTCCACCCGGGTTTTCACCGGCTGAAACACGGGAATATTGTGCGCGGCGGCGCACTGCTTGACCGGGCAGAAGGTGATCTTTTTGCCCCGGCCGCTGGGCTTGTCCGGCTGGCAGAATACGCCCACCACGTCATAGCCCGCCGCAATCAGCGCTTCCAGGGAGGGTACGCCGTAATCCGGGGTGCCCATGAATACCACGCGCAGGCTCATTTCGCTTCCTCCTCTTCCTCCACGATCTCGTGGTCCTCCACGTCGATGTAGAGCTTGCCGTCCAGATGGTCGATCTCATGGCAGAAGGCCCGGGCCAGCAGACCTTCGCCGGTGATTTCAAAAAACTTGCCGTGGCGGTCCTGGGCGCGGACGGTGACCTTGGCCGGCCGCACCACGTAGCCCTGGCGTCCGGGCTTGCTCAGGCACCCTTCCGGCCCGGCCTGCTCGCCCTCGGCGCTGATGATGACGGGGTTGATGAGCTCGATAAGCCCGTGATCATCCTGCACGTCGATGACCACGGCCCGGCGCAATATGCCCACCTGGGGAGCCGCCAGGCCCACGCCCTCGGCCTCGTACATGGTATCCGCCATGTCCCGCAGCAGCAGGCGCAGGCGCAGGTCGAACTTCTGCACGGGATGGCAGGTTTTGCGCAGGGTCTCATTGCCAAATTTGAGGATTTCTCTAACAGCCATTTGTTTTATATCTCCTTTACGCCAGCGAGGCGGGATTGATTTCCAAGAGTACGTCGCAGGGCCATTCCTCCGCGGCCAGGGACTGCATGCATTCCAATGCTTCCCGGCTTTCGGGATGCTCCAGGAGCTTGATGAGCACCTGGGCCCGATACATGCCCCGCAGGTGGGTCAGCGGCGCGTCGTCCTGCCGCATGAAAAGCACCCGGCGGCGGAGCTTGGGATGCTCTTTAACGAATGTTTGCAGCCGTTCCAGCAAGGTTTGGCTCACGGCCTGGGCCGTCTCCAGATGGGAGGCGGTGCACAAAAGCCTTGCCATCATGGTGAAGGGCGGATACAGATCCTTCCTGCGGCGGTCGAACTCCATGTGATAGAAGCTGCGGTAATCCTGGGCGGCGGCGGCCTGGATCGCGTAATGCTCCGGCATGTAGGTCTGGATGACCACCTCGCCGGGATGCTGGGCGCGGCCCGCACGGCCCGCCACCTGGGTCAGCAGCTGGAAGGTGCGCTCGGGAGCGCGGTAATCGGGCATGTTGAGGGTGCTGTCGGCCAATATGGCCCCCACCAGGGTGACCTCGGGAAAATCCAGGCCCTTGGCGATCATCTGGGTGCCCACCAGCACCTGGCTCTCCCGGGCGCGGAAGGCGGACAGCAGCCGCATGTAGGCGTTTTTGTCCCCGGTGGTATCCACATCCATGCGGATGACGCCCACGCCGGGATAGCGCCGTTTGACCTCCTGCTCCACCCTCTGGGTGCCCACGCCGCAGGTGCGGATGTAGGCGCTGCCGCAGTTGGGGCAGACATCGGGCATGGGGATCACCCGGCCGCACCAATGGCAGTGCAGGCTGCGGTCGGTATCGTGGTAGGTCATGCTGACGTCGCAGTTTTCGCAGCGGATGGGCTCGCCGCAGGCCCGGCAGTTGACAAACTGGGCGTAGCCCCGGCGGTTGATGAACAGCATGGCCTGACGGCCGGCGCGAATGCAGGCATCCAGCTTTTGGCTGAGCGCCCCGGAAAACACACCCTTGTTGCCCAGCCGCAGTTCCTCCCGCATATCCACCACGGTGACGGCGGGCAGCGGGCGGTCATGCACCCGATGGCGCATTTCCAGCAGCGTCAGATCCCCCCGTTCCATGCGGGCGAAGGACAGGATGGAAGGCGTGGCGCTGGCCAATACCAGCACAGCTCCTTCCCGTTTGCAGCGGCTCTCGGCAATTTTGCGGGCGTCATACTGGGGAAAATGCTCGCTTTGATAGCTCTGCTCGTGCTCCTCATCCACCACGATGAGACCCAAGCGCTCCAGCGGCGCGAACACTGCGGAGCGCGCCCCGATGACCACCCGGGCGTGCCCCCGGCGGATGCGCCGCCACTCGTCAAAGCGCTCCCCCGCGGACAGGCGGGAATGGAGCACGGCAGCCACGTCCCCGAAGCGGCCGCGGAACCAGGTGACCATCTGGGGGGTAAGCACGATCTCGGGCACCAGCACCAGGGCGGTTTTGCCCAGGCGCAGGCACTCCCGCACCGCGCGGATGAACACCTCGCTCTTGCCGCTGCCCGTGACCCCATGCAGCAAAAAAGCGCCCGTTCCCCGCCCCACGGCGGGCAGCAAATCGGCCAGCGCCTGCTGTTGCTCGTCAGTCAGATCGGGATCGGGCGAAAGCGCCACCGTGTCGGGATAGGGGGAACGCAGCACCTCGCGCTCCAGGTATTCCGCATAGCCGCGGCTGACCAGGTCGTTGAGCCCGACCCGGGCGTCCTTCACCAGACCCGCCACCTCAGACACGGGATGCTCCGCGCCGTCGGAAAGCAGCTCCAGCAGGAACCTGCGCTTGCGGGCGTTTTTGCTGGCGGCAACGGCCTCTTTCAGCGCATTCCCCGCGATGGTCAGGCGGGCCACGGTCTCGGTCTTCACCCGGACCCGGCCGCCCCGCATCTCGGCGGGCAGCATGAGGCGCAGCGCCTCCGCCAGCGGGCAATGGGTATCCCGGGCGATCTCCTGGGCCAGGTCGATGAGGGGCGGCAGCAGAACCGGATAATCCTCCAGCCTGCCTTCGACCGCCTTGATCTTGCGCTCGTCCAGCTCGCAGGTATCGGAAAAGCCCAGCACATAGCCCTCTTTTTTCTGGGGACCGAAAGGCACGCGCACCCGCATGCCGCGCTGGAGCGCCATTCCTTCCGGCACGCGGTAGCTGAACACCCGATCCAGGTTGGAGCTGGCAATGTCCACAATGACCTGGGCGTACATCATGCCAGGCGCAGCCGCAGCACGCGGCTGCAAATTTCGTCCGCCAGAGCGCGCTTGGTCATGAGGGGCAATTCCTCCATGCCGCCCCGGGTGATGAACGCCGCGATGTTGGTATCCACGTCAAAGCCCGCGCCGGGCCGGGTGACGTCGTTGGCCACGATCATATCCAGGTTTTTGCTGTCGAGCTTTTGCCTGGCGTGGTCGGTGAGCTTCTCCGTTTCGGCGGCAAAGCCCACCAGGATCTGGCCGGGCTTTTTGTGCTGACCCACGGCCTTGGCCACGTCGGGGGTGGGCACCAGATGGAGATCCAGGGTGCCGTCGCCCTGCTTTTTGAGCTTCTGGGGCGCGGCCTGCTCCGGCTTATAATCGGCGGGCGCGGCAGCCTGGATGACCACGTCCTGTTCCGGGCACAGCGCCAGCATACGGTCCAGCAGGTCCTCCGTGGTCTGGACGGGCACCACCTGCACGCCCGCGGGCGCGGACAGCTGCACCGGGCCGGACACCAGGGTCACCCGGGCGCCCCGTCGGGCAGCGGCCTCCGCAATGGCATAGCCCATCTTGCCGCTGGAGCGGTTGGTGAGAAAGCGCACGGGGTCCACCGCTTCCCGGGTGGGACCGGCGGTGACCAGCACCCGCAGGCCCGCCATATCCTGGGCGGCGGCGAGAATCTCCACGCACTTGTCCACGATCTGCGCCGGCTCGCTCATGCGGCCCGCGCCCACGTCGCCGCAGGCCAGCAGACCCCCTTCGGGGCCGATGGTCCGGACGCCCCGGGACAGCAAAATCCTAAGGTTTTCCCGGGTGGCGATATTATCCCACATGCCGGTGTTCATGGCCGGGGCGATGAGCACGGGAGCTCGGGTGGCCAGCACGGTGGTGGACAGCATGTCGTCCGCGATGCCGCTCGCCATCTTGGCCATGATGTTGGCGGTGGCCGGGGCGATCAGGAAAAGATCGGCCTGCTTGGCCAGCGCCACATGCTCCACCTCCCAGCGCTCGGGACGGTCAAAGGTGTCCGTGACGCAGGGGTTGTTGCTGAGGGTTTCAAAGGTGAGGGGCGCAACGAACTGGCAGGCGTTGGCGGTCATGATGACATGCACCCGCGCGCCCGCTTTGCGCAGACGGGAAACCACCTCGCAGCTCTTGTAGGCGGCGATGCCTCCCGTAACACCCACGACCACGGTTTTTCCATCCAGTGCGCCCATTTTTGCTTAGAGCTCCTCGTCTTCCAGATTGCGGCGATAGGTGAGCAGGCCGCGGTTGACCTCCTCGATGGCCAGGGTGACGGGCTTCATATCCTTGGGCTCCACCAAGGGCTGGGCGCCGGCCACCAGCTGACGGGCGCGCTTGGCCGCCTCGATGACCAGGGTGTAACGGCAGTCCACCTTCTTGGACAGTTCCACGATGCCGGGCTTATTGACAGACATGATTTGATTCCTCCAAATAATTATTCTTCTTCGACGACGGGGAAAAAGCGGCTGGAGCGCTGCTTTTCGGCATCCACAATGCCCTGCAGCGTGCGATAGGCCGTCTCCAGATCATCGTTGACCACAAGATACTGATATTTGCCCATGAGCTTGACCTCGCCCCGGGCGTTACGCAGCCGGCGCTCGATCTCCTCGGGCTTTTCGGTGCCGCGGCCGGTGAGCCTGCGGCGAAGCTCCGCAAAGGACGGCGGCAGGATGAACACGGACACGCAGTCCGGCATCCTTTCCATCACCTGCAGCGCGCCCTGGGGGTCGATGTCCAGCATGACGCTGCGGCCCGCCTCCAGCGCGTCCAGCACAGGCTGGCGCGGGGTGCCGTACATATGGCCGTGGACGTCGGCATGCTCCAGGAAGCCGTCCTGATCCAGCATCTGCCGGAACTGTTCCTCCGTCACGAAGCAATAGTCCTTGCCTTCCACCTCGCCGGGACGGGGCCCGCGGGTGGTGTAGCTGACGGAGAAGGTGATGGTGGGGTCGGCGGCGAGTACCCGGTTATACAGTGTTCCCTTGCCGGCGCCGGACGGACCGGAAATCACCAGCAGCATGCCTTTACGAGCCTCTCTCATTCCTGCTTTTCTCCTTCGTGTTCGTTTTGCAGCCGGGCGGCCACGGTTTCGGCCTGCAGGGCGGAAAGGGCGATCATGCCGTTGTCCATCACCAGGACGCAGGCTCCCTTGTGCCCCGCCGTGCCGTCGATGAGCCGCTTTTCCTCCCGGGCGTCCTGCACGGTGCGCCTGGCCGGAGCGCTGTCCGCGGTGACCACGGCGATCACCCGGGCGGCGGAGACGCTGTTTCCATAGCCGATGTTCAGCAGACGCATCTTTCGTTACTCCACGTTCTGGATTTGCTCGCGCAGCTTTTCGATTTCGGATTTGGCGTCCACCACCAGCTTGGCGATCTGGCTGTCCAGGGCCTTGCTGCCGATGGTGTTCACCTCCCGGTTCATCTCCTGCACCAGGAAATTGAGCTTGCTGCCGCAGGGACTTTCCTCCATGAGACGGTAAGCCTGGCGGATGTGGGAATCCAGGCGGCTGAGCTCCTCGTCAATGGCGGCGCGGTCCGCGAAGATGGCCACCTCCTGCACCACGCGGCTTTCATCGGGGGCCACCACGCCCAACTCCTGAATGCGCTGGAGCAGGCGCTGGCGGTAATCCTCCACCACGCCGGGTGCGCGCTCGGCGATTTGCAGGCGCAGCTTTTCCAGCAGCTGCAAATGCGCGGTGAGATCGGACTTGAGCGCCTCGCCCTCCCGGGCGCGGAGCACCTGCACGTCCTGCAAGGCCAGCGCCAAGGCGTCCGCCAGCAGCGCGCCCACCGCCTCCTGATCCTCCTCGTTTTCCGTGACGGTGAGGACGTCGGGCAGCAGCGCGTACTGGGACAGGGGCACGCTGTTCTCCGTCCCGGTGGCAGCGCTCAGCGCCGCCATGGCGTCCCGGTAGGCCGCCGCCAGCGCGGGATCGCAGACCACCCTGCGGGCGTCGGGCCGGGTGTTGCGGTACTGGACGGATACGTCCGCATGGCCGCGGCTCAAGCTCTCCGCCAGCTGGCGGCGCACCTGATCCTCCGCGAAGCCCAGATGCCTGGGCATGCGCAGGGCCACGTCCAAAAAGCGATGATTGACGGTCTTGACCTCCACCGTCATCTCGCGCCCGTCCCGGGCCAAACTCCTGCGGCCGTAGCCGGTCATGCTTCGCATAGCATCCCCCTCCCCATAGACAATATATTATAGCATAAAAAGAGCGGTCTGAAAAGACCGCATGTGCAAAAATGCGAAGATCGCAGGCTCAGCCCTGCAGGCCCCGGGCCTGGCGATCCATGTCCTCGATAACGATGTCATAGATCTCCCCCAAGGTGCGGCAGTATTCCAGCACCTTCCAGGGTTCGTTGGTGTGATAATGGAGCTTGATCAGCTCGTCATCCCCCACCACCAGCAGGCAGTCGCCCACAAAGTTTTCTGTAATATAATCATTGATCTTGTCCTCGTCCAAATCGTGGCCCTCGATCAACAACTGGGTATCATAGCGGAATTCGATGTCGTCCACAGCTTTTTCCCTCCTTTCAGGGGCTATTATACGGCGTTTTGGGCCAGATGTCAAAATATTTTGGTTTTTTGCTGTTTTTTCGGTTTTTTCGTCAGGGTTGTATGCTATACTGTTCACCATCAAACTTTTTTTGAAGGATGCACTATGGCCAAGCAAACGAAGAGCGTCGATATGACCCAGGGCACCATCTGGAAGCTGCTGCTCTCCTTCGCGGTGCCCATGCTGATCGGACAGATCTTTCAGCAATTGTACAGCGCGGTGGACAGCGTGGTGGTGGGCCGGTTCGTGGGCAAGGAAGCCCTGGCCGCCGTGGGCTCCACCGGCAGCGTGATCAATTCGCTGATCGGCTTTTTTACCGGCCTGGCCATGGGCGCGGGCGTGGTGATCAGCCAGAGCTTTGGCGCAAAGGACGAAAAGGGCGTCCACGACGCTGTGCACACGGCGCTGCTGCTGACGCTCTTGGCATCCATCTTTGTGACGGCGCTGGGCGTATCGGTGACGCCCACGCTGCTGCGCTGGATGGAGACGCCGGAGGACGTGCTGGGCGAGGCCGTCACCTATCTGCGCATCTATTTTTCGGGGGTGGCGGGGCTGATGTTCTACAATATCGGCAGCGGCATCCTGCGGGCGGTGGGCGACAGCCGGCGGCCGCTGTACTTTCTGATCTTTTCCGCCAGCATGAACGTGGTGCTGGATCTGCTGTTTGTGGTGGCCTTCCGCCTGGGTGTGGCGGGCGTGGCCTACGCCACCATTCTCAGCCAGTTCCTGTCGGCGCTGCTGACGCTGTGGGTGCTGAGCCGCAGCGAGGAATGCTATCGCTTCATGCCAAGGGATCTGCGCATTCACGGGCACATACTGCGCCGGGTGCTCACCGTGGGCCTGCCATCGGGCCTGCAGAACAGCGTGGTGTCCTTTTCCAATGTATTCGTCCAGGCATACATCAATGCCTTCCAGTCCTCCTGCATGGCGGGCTGGGCCAGCTACAACCGGCTGGACGCCTTCGCCTGGCTGCCCATGATGTGCATCGGCATGGCCAACACCACCTTTGTGGGGCAAAACCTGGGCGCAGGCAAAATCGACCGGGCCAAAAAGGGCACAAAAACCGCCGTGCTGCTGGCATACGCGGGCACGACGGTGATCGTGGCGGCGCTGATGCTTTTCGCCAGCGACGCGCTGAAGCTGTTCAACAGCGACCCGAACGTGATCCACTATGGCCGCCTGTTCATACTGTATCTTTCGCCCTTCTACATCCCCTTCTGCGCCTCCCAGATCTATGCCGGCGCGCTGCGGGGCGCGGGCAATTCTCTGCCGCCCATGCTGATCACCATTTTCTCCTTTGTAATCTTCCGGCAGGCCTATCTATTCATCGGCACCAAGTTCATTGAAGGGCCGCTGTACGTGGGTCTCAGCTATCCGGCGGGGTGGCTTCTGAGCAGCACGCTGATGTACATCGTGTACAAGCGCGGAGCGTGGGAAAAGAATGTGATCATGCGATAAATCATACTGATACCCGATTAAAAGGATACACAAAACAGAAATTGGCAAGGAGGAACGTTCGAGGCCTCCGCGGCCTCGAGCTCTGCGCCAGGGCCCGCTTGGGCCCTGGACCCATCCCGGCGAACTGGTTTGAAAACAGCTACAAACAATCTGCGCCTGAAACTTGAAAGTCGCTAAGAGAGCTTCCGGGCATAAGAAAAACCGATGTCCAGCCAGAAAATGAATACATTCATTTTCTGGTCTGTCCAGCGGTTTTTCGCTGTGCGCTTCGCGCACAGCACGCCAGCAAAGCTGGCTGCCCGGAAGCGGTGGACTACGATGCTCAAATAGCTGCGGGGAGCTACTGGTTATCGAAGTCGTACAACATCCGCCGATGCCGGGGGCTGGGGCCCGGACGCGGAGGCCCTAACGTTCCCCCTTGCCAATTTCTGTTTTTAATCAGGGAACAGAATAAAAGCAGAAATTTATCAGCGAATGAGCAATGAATAATGTTAGAGTGTTTGATAAAAGCTGCCAGTCAAGAGGCTATTTTTCCTTTTGCTGGGCAGCTTTTTTAACTATATAAATTATTAATGATTCATTATTAATTATTAATTCCCCTGCTTTTGTGCATCCTTTTAATCGGCTACCAGCATCAGGTCATATACTCCCCGTTGTAGGTGACCAGCATGGCGCTGCGGACGCCGGGCAGGGCGTTGACGGCATGCATAAAATCGGTGTTTTCATTTTTGAGGCGGAGATCCACGGTGATTTCCGTCTCTTCCTTTGTGACGCGCTTGGACTTGATGCGGCAGCGCTTGACGCTGGCGGCGACAAGCTCCATGGCCCGCTTCTCCGCCGCCTGATCCTCCGCCTGCAACACCAGGATATAGGGCACGCCGTTCTGACGCCCCCGGGTGAGCAGCACGATGAGCAGGCCGATGCACAGCGATCCCACCACGGCCACACCCGCCATGCCCGCGCCCGTGGCGATGCCCGCCGCCACAGCCCAGAACATGAACATGATGTCCATGGGCTCCTTGATGGACGTGCGGAAGCGGATGATAGACAGCGCGCCCACCATGCCCAGGGTGAGCACCACGTTGCTGGTGACCACGCACAATATCAAGGCGCTGATCATGGTGATGGCGGTCAGCGCCACCCCATAGGTCATGGTGTACATGACGCCCTGGTAGGTGGCCTTGTACAGCGCGGCGATAAAGAGCCCCAGCAAGGCGGACACCAGCAGGATCAGCAGCGTATCCGGCAGGGAAAACGCCACGGCCTTTTCAAAAAAGCTGACGGAGAAAAGCTGGTTCAGCACAGCGTTCATACTTCGTACTCCTTAATCAAATGAATGGCAGGCTTCAAACTTGGAAAAGCTCATGGGACGGCAATGACAGCAGGTGATGTCCCGGATAATATCGGGCAGGTACGCGTCATATTTTACTTCCAGCAGCACAAAATCATCGCTCTGCGTGCAGATGCGCGGCTGGGATACATCCAGAAAATCGGGGTTCCACAGGCCGGTGCGAATGCCCGAATCCAGGGTGACCCGCACGTTGCCGGGACCATAGACGTATGCCTCCCGGGTGTAATGCACCTGGACGCTGGGAGAAAGCAGCTCGGTGCGGCTGCGCAGAAAGATTTCCCGCAGCAGCTGCCGCTCGTCCCGGGCCATCCAGTCCACATCCCCCGCCATGAGCCGCTCCGTCTCCTCCCGGGTCAGGGAGCAGCCCACCTTGTCGCACAGGGAGCCCACCTTGCTTTTGCGCTCCAGGCGGAAGAAATCCCGGTTGTCGTTATAATAGCGCACCCGGTATTTATGGCGCACCGGCACGCCCACCTGCTTTTCGGTCAGGGCGCGGCGGCTGGGCGTATCCAGATAGACGCTGTGGATCTCGTAAGCGCCATCCCCCCGGGCGTGGGGATCGGGGGTCATCACCGCCTGCAGCCGGGCCCGCAGCGCGGGAACCTCCGCAGGAGCCAGACGGCTTTTGATCTCGTGCCGCATAGGCGCTCCTTTCCGATGGGTTTTTTTCATGCCTATTGTAGCACGAAGCGCCCCTTGCCGCAAGAAAAAAAGCTCTTTTCCGGGCCTTGTATATCTGTTATAATAAAAACGGCACATCAAAACGCACGAAGGAGGCCGCATATGGCCCATAACAAACTGATTCTCATCGCAGACGACGAGGCGGGCATCCACGAATCCCTGCGCATGTATCTGACAAGGGACGGCTACGACACCTATTCCGTCTTTCGGGGCAGCGACGTGATGGAGGCCTTCACCCGCACCCGGCCCGACCTGGTGATCCTGGACATCATGATGCCCGGCCGCAGCGGCACCCAGGTGTGCGCCGACATCCGCGCCGTCAGCATGACGCCCATCATCATGCTGACCGCCAAAGGCGAGGAGGTGGACCGCCTGCTGGGCTTCGCCCTGGGCGCGGACGACTACATCGTCAAGCCCTTCAGTCCCCGGGAGGTGGTGAGCCGCATCCAGGTGATCTTCCGCCGCATGAACATGCTGGAGACCGCGCCGGAGCAAAGCCTGCTGCGCACCGGCAACACCGAAATCAACCTGGCCTGCTACGAGGTGAAGGTGGAGGGCGAAAAGGTGCTCATGTCCCCCAAGGAGGTGGAGATCCTGCACCTGATGGCCGCCCACCTGGGCCAGGTGTTCACCCGGGAACAGCTGCTGGACTCCATCTGGGGCTTCGATTTTGACGGGGACAGCCGGGTGGTGGATACCTCCGTCAAGCGCATCCGCAAAAAGCTGCCGGACAGCAGCAGTTTGCAGCTCAAATCCGTATATGGCGTGGGGTATAAATTGGAGGAAAAAACCGATGCTGCGCTTTAAGCGCTTTACGCGCACCATTCTGGTGGTGCTGACCCTCTACAGCGTAGTGCTGATCGGCGCGCTGTATTTCGTCTCCAGCGCGCTGGCCCGGGATACCACCCGCAGGCTCATCGCCCAGGAGGTCACCCAGGCCGTCCGGACCGGCGAAGCGCTGCTGGCGGAAAAAGGACCGGAGCTTGCAGCAGAGGCAAATCCCCGGCTGAACCCCGGCAACGTGTTTCTGCTTCTCTTTGACGCAGATGGCAATCTGCTGGCCGCCACCCCCGGCGCGCCCCGGGTGGACCCCCATAAGCTGGGCCGGGATATCGCCGAGGTGGAAGGCTTTCCCGGCATGCTGATCATGGGCGTGCAATTGGACCTGGGCAGCGTGGCGGCGGGCAAGGAGCTGAAAAGCAGCGAGCAGGCCAACGTGAGCTTCCGCACCCTGCTGCTGCAATACGGCATCATCGCTCTGGCGCTGTCGCTTTTGATCTACATTCTTTTGGCGCTGCGCATCATGCAGCCCGTGGACATGCTGTCCTCCGCCGCCCAGCGGCTGAGCGACGGCGAGCAGGTGGAGATCACCGAAAAGCTGCCGGTGGAGCTGCGCTCCCTGGGGCGGGCCTTCAACCATATGTCCCACCGGCTGTCCCAATCCATGGGCGAGCTGACCTACGAGCGCGACACCCTGAGCCGGGTGCTGGAAAGCCTGGACGAGGGCGTGCTGGCCATCGACCGGGAAGGCGACATCCTGCGGGAAAACCAGGCCGCGGTACGTCTGCTGCGCGGCCGGGACAGCGAATACACCGCCCAGGTGCTCTCTCTCCTGCAAAAGACAGCGGAAGCGCCCCAGGACGACCTGCTGCTGCAAATCGGCGAAACCACGGTGCTGGCGGTGTTCCGTCCCCTGTCCTCCGGCGCGGGCGCGCTGGCGGTGCTGCGGGATGTGACGGAGCACGAAAGGCTGGAGCGCACCCGCCGGGAATACGTGGCCAACATCTCCCATGAGCTGCGCACGCCCCTTTCCAGCATGCGGGGCATCACGGAAGGGCTGCGGGACGGGCTGGTGACCAGCGAAGAGGAGCGCCACCGCTATTACGAAATGATCCTCAGCGAAGTGCTGCGTCTGTCCCGGCTGGTGAACGACCTGTTGGAGCTGAGCCACTTGCAGTCCAGCACGGCGGCCTTCGCCACAGAGGAGACGGACGCCCTGGAGATGGCCTACGAGGTGCACGACCGGGCCAAGACCCTGGCGGATAAAAAGGGCGTCAGGCTGACCCTGGACGTGCCGGACAGCCTGCCGGAGGTCGTCACCAACGAGGACCGCATTCAGCAGGTGCTGACCATCCTGCTGGACAACGCCATCAAGTTTACGCCCGCCGGCGGCCAGGTGACCCTGAGCGTGCAGCAGGAGGCCCGGTTTCTGCGCTTTGCCGTGAAGGACACCGGCGTCGGCATGGACGATTACACCCTGGAGCACGCCTTTGACCGCTTCCACCAGGCCGACCACAGCCATAATTCCCAAGGCAGCGGCCTGGGGCTGGCCATCGCCCAGGAGATCATGCAGCGGCTGGGCAGCCGCATCACCGCCCGCAGCAAAGAAAACGAGGGCAGCGAGTTTTCCTTCATGCTGCGCGTTGCCCAGGAGGAAGCCGACTGACGCAAAAGAGGGTTAATTATGGTTAAGGACAAGCAGTTTTACAAAACCATCCTGCGCCTCTCCCTGCCGGCGGCGTTTCAGAGCGCCATGAATCTGCTGGTGGTCATGGCGGACAACGTGATGGTGACCCGCACGGGGGCAAACGCCCTGTCGGCGGTATCCCAAAGCAACGCCATCACCACCTTTGTGACGGCGGGGCTCACGGGGCTGGCCACGGGCGCGGTGGTGCTGATCAGCCAATACTGGGGCAAGCGGGACGAAAAGCGCATCCGCACGGTATGCGCGGTGTCGGCGGCGGTGTGCCTGCTGTTTGCGCTCCTGGCCGTGGCGGCGGTGACGCTGTTTCCCCGCCCGCTCCTCTCCCTGGTGATCAACCGGGGCGAGACCGCGGTCATCGATCTGGCGCTGCAATATCTGCCCATCGTGTGCCTGAGCTACATTCCCCTGGCCCTCACCAGCGCCATGGTGGGTATGCTGAAAGGCATCGAGGTGGTGCGGGTGACGCTGTACACCACGGTGCTGTCGCTGTTCACCAACATCGGGCTCAACTATGTGCTGATCTTCGGCCGCCTGGGGCTGCCCGCCCTGGGCGTGCGGGGCGCGGCCTTGGCCACGGTGATCGCCCGCACGGCGGAGGCCGTGGTGGTATGGGTGTATCTGTTCCGGGTGCAAAAGGCGCTGTCCATCCGGCCAAGCGATCTGACGAAGGGCGAAAAATGGGCCTGGGCGGACTATGCCCGCTACGGTCTGCCCGTGGGGCTCACCGACGCGCAATGGGCGCTGGTGGGCTTGCTCAAGGCTGTGATTCTGGGCCAGATGGGCAAGGCCATGATCGACGCCACCGCCGTCACCGACATGATGATGAACCTGGGCACGCTGTTCACCTTTGCCCTGGCAGGCGGCGCCTGTGTGGTGGTGGGCAAGGCTGTGGGCGCGGGCGACTACCGGCGGGTGCGGGAATATTCCGGCACCATCCAGGTGATGTTTGCGGGCATCGGCGTGTTGATGTGCGCGGTGGTGTTCCTGCTGCGAAGGCCCTTTGTGTCCCTGTATCATCTGGAGGCAGACACCTTCGCTCTGGCGGTCAAAATGATCGGCATCTGCTCCTTTACCCTGCTTGGCACCACCTATCACGCCTCCTGCTTTGTGGGCATCAACCGGGGGGCGGGCGACAGCCGGTTCGTGATGATGGTGGATCTGATCTGCGGCTGGCTGGTGGTGCTGCCGCTGTCCGCTCTGGCGGCCTTCGTGTTCCATTGGCCGCTGGCGGCCATCTACTTCTGCACCCGCATCGACCAGTGCTTCAAGTGGATCATCGCCTTCTTCCGCCTGCGGGGTGACAAATGGATCAGGAACGTGACCCGCGGCGACACGGAGCCCGCGCCATGATCCAGGATATTTGGGGCTTTCCGGTGGAGCTGGCCGCGCCCCGGAATTTTGATTTCATCCTCAATTACGGCAGGCCCTTCGCCCTGTGGCCCCAGCCGCAAAAGGGGCTGCTGTGCTTTGGGATGGAGGGACCGCGCTACGGCCGGCTGCTGATCCGGTACGCGGGCGCACCGCTTGCCCATGGGCTGCCTGCCGAGGAGGCAATCCAATGGCTGCATGCCGCCATGCCCGCCTATGAAGCGCTCTATCCCCATCCGGCGCTGATCAAGCTGCAGGGGCACGGCCCGGCGGCGGGCGGATACATGGCCATTTTCCGTTGGCCCGAGGGGCTGAACCTGCGGGAAAACGACGCCCGGCTGCAATTAGCCCGGCAGCCGCTGCTGACACTCCTGCGGATGATCGACGGGATATTCGATTTTCAGCGCTGCGCCCTGCAAAGCGGCTATCAGCCCGTGGGCTTTGACGAAAGCTGCCTGACGGCGGACATGACCGAGGGCAAGCTGACCCTGTGCGACATCGACCGCTACCTGCCCGCGCCCGCCGTCAACGATTGGGGCCGCATGCCCGGCTCCAGCTTTTTCCTGTCCCCGGAGGAATACCATCAGGGCGAAGCCCTGGACGAGCGCACGGCCCAATACGCCATGGGCGCGCTGGCCTTCTTCTTTTTCGGGGATCGGATGCTGCGGGAGCGCGCGGCCTGGACGGCGGGCGAAGCCCTCTACCGCGTGGCCTGCCAAGCCTGCGAGGAGCATCGGGAAAAACGCTATCCCACCTACGCCGATTTTCTGGCGGCCTGGCGGCAGGCGGCGGGCGAGACATGGCCGTGAGCCTCAGCGGAAATACCGTAAAACCCGCGCCGCCATCTCCTCCCGCCTGTCCCGGTTCAGGGCGTCGGCGGTGAGGCGCTCCAGGCTGTCCCGGGCCTGACGGGCTTGGGCCATGGCTTCCATGGCCTGATGAATGCCCAGCTCCCAGGCGGCCCGATCAAAGCGCAGGGCTTGCTGCTCCCGCTGCAAAAGGGGTTGATCAAATTTCAGATCCCAGCCCTCCTCCGCCGTTTCGGTGATCAGGGCATGGGTGGCCGTGCACAGGTGCGCCAGCCTGCCGCCGTTCAAGGGCTGCCGGGCGGCCAGAAAGCCCGTGCCCGCGGCTCGCAGGGCTGCCGTCAGCGGAGACAGCAGGCGATGGGGATCGCAGCCCCAGGGCAGGCGCAGCACGCGGCGGTTTTCCCGGTTCAGGCCGTCCAGGCAATCCACGACGCCCGCCGCCGTCACCGCCTGAGCAAAGACCCGCTGCTCCCTGCCCGGCGCGCCCGCTATCCAGCGGGACAGCGCCAAGCGCAGATTGTACGCCGAACCCGCGTCCGCAGCGTCGGCGTAAAGGGCTGCCGCGTCCTCCCAGGCCGCGTCCGCCGCCCGCAGGCAGCGTCCCGCACGAAGGCGCAGGCCGCGGATGCGCTGATGCAGATCGGCGGCCTCCGGACGGCAGGCGTCCATGGCTTTGCCCTCCAGGGCCGCGCCCAGGTCGATCAGCATGGCGCCCGACGGCGCCTCCACCTGATGGGGCGCGGCGCCATCCAATATGCACCCATCGCCGCTGACCGCCGCCGCCAGACGCCCGGCGTCCTCGGGGTCCAGATACCGCGTCACCTGTCGGCCCGCCGCCTCCCAAGTCTCCGCCACCTGGGCGATCAGCCGGTGCCGTCCCGTGCCCGCGGGCCCGCGCACCACGCAGACCTGCCCCCGCTCCGGCGCGATCTCCCCCAAAAAGTGCTCGTAGCCGCGGGCCGTATTGGCCCCGATCAAATACTGCATTTCCGCCATTGTCCATCCCTCCCGTTTTTTTCGGATGGTCACAATATGCGGCGGATACAGGCATTTATACCGGCACAGAGAAAATCCGGCGGCGGTGATTGAAACAGCCCGGAAAATATGCTATAATATTTTTGTTGCGTCGGTATGGCGGAATTGGCAGACGCCTCAGACTTAAAATCTTCGATGGAAGTTAAAAAGAATATATTACAATTCCGTAATAAAATCACGGGATATTCCTCAAAAAATGGGTATCTTAACAGATTTGTAATTAATCTCTGGTGTATTTTTTTTGATCAAGTCTCCTGTGTGTCATTTGCCTTTATAACCCCATAAACGAAATTATCTAAATCAATCTTTTCAACCTAAAAAATCTTTGAAAAATCATCTATATTTATTAATGCCCCCTGTGAACGCTTATATTCTAATCCTTTATCATTATAATCCCGGCACTCTTTCACGCTGTATCTATTAGTTTTTAGGTAATGCCGAACATCATCAAGAGCAATCACATAGCAGATATTATTTACTGCGTCAATATAATATAAGTAATCTGCTTTACAGAAATCAATCCACCCGCTTTTGTTGTTATCAACATCACTTAGCAACTCTATAAATAAATTGCGTGTGCGGTGAATCACTCCATCATACTTAACTTCAATCTTAGTTGTATCCTGTCCTTTAATAGCAATAAAGTCTATATCCTGCGTCCAATATTCCTAACATTTAGAAACATCAATAACATTATAACCTTGATGCTCTAAATAATCCTTAACTAACTATTCTCCCTTATTAGGTTTATTACAATCAAGTTTCATTAATCTAAACTCCTTTTCTTGATTGTATATCCTATAACTTGACAATAATAATATTTTTTCTTACAATATATTTAGAAGTTATAAGTAAGAATTACTAATCAATTTATAAAATATACTATGCGTTAAACTATTCCCGCCAATGCGGGAATAGTTTACCATTATTATGTTATTTATGTGTTGTTATTTATTATGTCTGTCGTGGTATCATTTGCGGTAAATGCTATGGTGTCCTGTTCCTCACCTGACGCCATAGCCTGTTGACCGCATTTCTTTATATTTTCAAAATTAACTGTTATACTCTCATAGGGAATATGACTAATCCATCCACGCTTAATAAGTTCATCTCTTGCCCGTTGGTATGACCGCTCACTTAATCCAGTTCTATCAAGCATCCATTGCTAACTGATTCTAAA
This sequence comes from uncultured Eubacteriales bacterium, assembly GCA_902764185.1. GTDB lineage: Bacteria > Bacillota > Clostridia > Christensenellales > Aristaeellaceae > SFMI01. The sequence goes on along the minus strand of CACWUV010000008.1, from coordinate 2,997 downwards.
ATCATTCGGCTTTGTGCCAATCAAAACAATCATAATTCTTAATTGTGCGGACGCATTGCCAAGTTCCCGAAATATAATATCCATAATGGCTTGTGATAAAGCATAGTATTGTTTTCCTTCATTTTTAGAGCCATTATGCCTTAATATGGGTGCTTGCTTATAAGTTGACATTATTACCGTCCCATCCCGTCCAAGCCGTCCTATCGTGCTTAAAATGCCATTGATAGCAATTTAGAAGTAAAAACATAAAAACAAGTATTATTTCATTCCAATACTTTTAAGTTCTCTGCTAATATCACTTGCTATTGTTTTGCTAAACTATAAAGAATCGTTCTTAAAAGATATATCTATATTCTTCATCACCAAATTATACACTTCATCGGCAACTTCTTTAAGCATCATCGGCTCTAATGCTTCTAATTTTCGATTGTAGTAATCATAAGCAATTTTACTATGTGCTTCATTAAGTCTAACCGATAAACTGCTTGTATCATAATCACCGCTTGATTGACCTCTATTTAACCCATTTTGTATCATATAACGATTCTATTTAATATTATTATACCAACTGCGATACTTTTCCATACTTAGCAACCTCCTATTGAAATAGTTTTCTATCCTACTTAATCAGTTCACGCACAATATACGCAATCGGCATATCTTCATCTGCTGACTTACCAACTAAATAGTTATAGTCCGTTTCATTAAGCCGTATTGTGATACGCTTTGTTTTACTATTACACATATTATATTCATCCTCTCTAATGGATTATATCAATCCATCCACTAAACTATAAAAAAGCGATAATGCCATTAACTGACATTGACCGCCATAAATAGAAATATTTTTCCCGTGTTTCAAAAACGCAATCACTTTTAGTCGGGGAATATACCACGCAAAAAAGAACATAGGGGTTCAAAACCTCGGATTACCGAAAGTAGGCCCCCGGTATACCTCACATTTATCTATGTTTTGCGATTGTTATACCTGCACCTCCAACACTATTTAATGTAAACAAGTAAATATCTTCTATTGATGAATTACAAAAGGTGGTAAGCATTTATCTTACCACCCTCAAAAATCACGGGGCCCAAGCCGGGGCATAACTTTTACAAGTTCCTTCGCCCCATCGAATTATAAGATGTTGACCTTCTTCCAAATTAATAATAGTTGTCTCACCTAAATCAATCCCTATAAATACATTTGCATTATCCCTGAAATCATAATAAACACTTTTACTTTTATTCATTTCATAAGTATCACCTGAATCATATATAGCAATAATCATACCATCGCTTGCGTTTTCTTCTTCCTTCGTGCAAGTGATAATATAGGAGCCTGCCCTAATATCCTTACCTACTAAGAAATCGCCTACATATATCATCGCATTATTATCTTCTACATTAGCCTTAATTAACGCATTTATTTCATCGCGTAATGTAGTAAGTTCTTCTAATGTCATTGCAGATAAATCAATCCCTACATCTGCATAGCCAATATTAGCCACCAGAAGCAATGCAACAAATATTAACGCAATAACCTTTTTCATTTGCATCATCTCCTTATCTCATTGGCTTAATAATAGATTTCATAAACCTCAATCTCACTATCTGTTTCCTCAAAAGGATAATCACCAGGATTTGACATACTAAATATCTCGCCACCTAAACTATCTGTGCTTGAAATCTGCAAGCCATACTCATAGGCTTCTTCGTAAGTATCAAATACTTCATTCTCATCTATTTCTCTACCATCGGAGAAAATCACTTTTACGCCATACTTCATAAGTAAACCCTCCTTTTTTCTTTGTGAATAATGTATCATCACACTTATTTATTGTCAAGTGAAATATATTGCATTTTATAATTCCAGTTCTTTTACTCTCCGATAAAAGGTATTAGGCTTAATACCTAATTTTTTCATTGCTTGTGTTGCGGTCTGTTCTCCATTACGCCACTTTTTACACTCACGCCTTAAAGCATCTTCATCAATCATCATTTTAGGCTTGCCCTTAAACTTGTGCTGTTCTTTGGCAATCGCAATTCCTTCGGCTTGACGGCTTAAAATGTATTCTCTTTCCAGTTCTGCCATAGCACCGAACACCGTCAACATAAACTTGCCCGTTGGGGTTCGCGTGTCAAGGCTCTCTTTCATACTCACAAAATCCGCACCCTTGCTATTGATAGTCTCAATGATTGTTAGCAAGTCTTTTGTGTTGCGGGCAATACGGCTAATACTTTCAACATAGATTGTATCACCTTTCCGGATAAAAGCAAGCATTTTCTTCAATTCGGGGCGGTCTGCGTTCTTCCCACTCAACTTATCAAGGAAAACATTCTCTTGACTAATCCCCTCCATCTTAAACGCCAATAACTGCCTTGCCTCATTCTGCTCCTTGGTGCTAACTCTCGCATACCCAACCCGCATCGTGCTAACCTCCTTGATTTGTTGCTTTTATCTTATCACTATTTTAGCAATATGTCAATAGCCATAAACAGACTTTATTGAAATATTTTTCTTATGTGTCAATCAAGTATACTTAAAAGCAATAACTATTCTACTAAAACCATCAATCTAAACTATTGACAATATAACTTGATATGTATATAATCATAGTCAAGAGCGTTAGTGCTACGCAGGACAACGAAAGGAGCCTATCACAATGGATGAAGTAAAACGCCTTGACCCTTATGCGGAAGATTTCAAAACCAAGAAACTTCAAGACTTGATTGCCGATGCTGTAAGCCGTAAAGATAAAAAAGCATTGGAATGGCTAAAAGTCGAAAGTGGCAAGAAGGATGAACGCACCCGCAATGGGGTTAATGTCAAAGTTGCTCGCAACATCGCTAAAATCCGTGCTGAGTATGCCCGCAAGTTCTTAGGCTATAAGCCCAAGAGTGCTAAGTCTGCGGAACAAGCCCGCAAGCGTAAGCAAGAGAAAGCAGAACAAGCCCGTCTTGATATGTTTGATAAAGCATTTGCGGAACTGGGCGAAT